>NZ_JBQQBR010000008.1:0-336129 GCF_052245935.1 Nonomuraea sp. 3N208
CACCCACCCCGTCGGCCCACCCACCCCGTGCCGTCGGCCTGCGCCATCGGTCTGTTTGGCGTACGCATCGGTCCGCCTGGGTGGGGCGCCGGCCCGTCTGCGCACGCGGACTGCGCCGCCTGCATGGCGCGCGCGCCGTCCTCTTTCCGCCTGGCGGGGCGGGTGTTGTCAACCGGTGGGGCGTGGGGCGAAGGGGTTCTCTCGTGACGCCTCCACTGCGGCGAAGGCGTAGTCGAGCATTCGGTGCTCATAACGGCCCTTCGCCGCGCCAAGCCGCTGCCCGCCGGCCGTCGCGGCGAGCACCTCGCGCAGCTCCCACGCGTCGCGAAGCGCCACGTTCGCCCCTTCGCCCCGTCCGGGGCTCATGCTGTGGACCGCGTCCCCGACCAGCGTGACGGCGGGCTCGTCCCACGGCTCCACCCGCTGGGCCGAGTGAACCTGCAACACGAACGTCGCCTCGGCATCCGCCTCGCGCACGATGCGCTGGACGCCCTCGTGCCAGCCCCGCACCGTGTCCATGGCGAGCCGGTGCAGACCGGCGGGTGGCACGCCATCGGGCCGGGGTCCGGGCACGCTCATCGTCCAGGAGAAGTGGCCGGGAACGTCGGTGAGCTGCGGGAGGAGGTGGCGCAGGTGACGGACATGCTGCGGCGCATCATGAAGAACCTCACCGACGGGCCGGACGCCTAGGGTGCTTGTGTGGCGCGGGCGCGGACGGCGGACAGGATGAGGTGGCGGATCAGCCCGCTGCCGAGGCGGATCACCACCCAGTACCGCAGGAAGGCCCGTCGTGCGGCCGGGCTCGTGGCCAGGACACGGGTCTCGGTCACCAGTCGCATGCGCCCCGCGTCCGCCTCCTCCAGCACGAAGCTGAACGTCCCCTTCGCGTAGCCCGGACGGTCGAAGGCGTCGAAGTCGCCGGCGGTGGTGATCGCGGGGGTGTCCTCGCCGCGGCCCAGGCGCCACCACTGGCCGATCGTGCCCAGCACCACCTCGCGGCCCGGCTCCTCGGCCAGGAGCGTGAAGGCGGACACGCCGGGATGGGGCTGACCGCCGCGTGAACGCGAGACCAGCGCGCGGGCGGTGAAGAGCGGTTTGGCGAGGCGGACGTCCGACGGTCGCAGGTGCGTGAGGGCGTCCCAGACACGCTCGCGCGAGGCGTTGATCACGATGGAGTGGCGCTCGGCGGCGTCGGGGTGGGGGATGAGCCGATCGGCAAGCGTGGACATGGGCCACCTCTCCGTACGGATGCGTATGGTGCCGACTATACGGTGCCGTATGGCAGGCTGGGCGGGTGGGTCGGTTGAACGCGGATGATTGGGCGCGGGCCGCGCTGGACGCACTGGCGGAAGGCGGGCTCGCGGCCGTCGCCGTGGAGCCGGTGGCGGTGCGGCTGGGCGTGTCGAAGGGCAGCTTCTACTGGCACTTCGCCAACCGGCAGGCACTGGTGGAGGCGGCGCTGCGGCGCTGGGAGGCCGAGACCGAGGAGATCATCGCTGGGCTGGAGATGGTGCGTGATCCGCTGGCGCGCATGCGGACGCTGCTCGAACGGGCCTTGGGGGACGGGCGAGACGCGGCCGTTTCGTTCCGGCTGATCAGCGAGGCCGACGATCCGGTGGTGGGCGCGGTGGCACGACGGGTGAGCGAGCGGCGGCTGGCGTACATGCAGGCCACGTTGGAGGAGGCCGGGCACCCGCCGGCGGAGGCCCGCCGGCGGGTGCTGGCCGGGTACGGCGGTTACTTGGGGCTCGCGGCGCTGGCCCGCGTCGGGGTGGTGACGGAGCCGCCGCTCGACCTGGTCGACACGCTCATGACGGAGCTAGGCCTCCCATCTTCCTGACCCTGTCGGGTCAGAGCTTGGCGACGACCTCCTCGGCGAAGCGCTCCATGGTGGCGATCTTGAGGTCGAGCGTGCCCTCGCCGTACCGTGCCTTCTCCTCGGGGGTGGCCAGCCACCACGGGGCGGCCAGCGTGCCGGTCACGCCCTTGGCGGCGAAGCGGCGGTAGGTGTCCGCGTCCGGCAGCACGGCCAGCGGCGCGATGATGTCGAACGGCCCGGTCCTGCCGTTCTCGTCCAGGTGCCGTCGCAGCGTGTCGAGGACGGGGTCGAGTTGCTCCTCCGTGTAGATGCGGTTGCCGATCCAGCCGTCGCCCGCGCGGGCCGCGCGCCGCAGGGCCGCCTCGCTGTCGCCGCCCACGTACACCGGGATCCGCTGGGCAGGGGTCGGCGAGATCGACAGGGGCGGGAGGCCGTCCAGGCTGACCGTCTCGCCCGCCCAGAGCGAGCGCAGCAACGGGAGCATGGCGTCCAGCCGCCGCCCCCGCGTGTGGAAGTCCTGACCCGTGGCCACGAACTCCTCCTTGCACCACCCCACGCCCACCCCGAACGTCACTCGGTCCCGCGACAACACCGCCGCCGTGGACACCTGCTTGGCCACGGTGAACAGGTCGCGGGCGGGTGCGATGTAGACGTTCGGTGAGAAGCGCAGGGACGTGGTGACGGCGGCCATCGCCCCGATCGTCACCCACACGTCCGGCCAGTGCGTCTTGGCGTCCCATCGCGGCCGCCCCGACCGCGAGTACGGGTACGGCGTGGCGAAGTCGGCGTAGAACAGGTGGTCCGACAGCGTCAGCGTGTCGAATCCGCACCGCTCGGCCGCCCGCGCCAGCTCCACGAACTGGTCGGCGTCGACGAACGAGGCCCCCAGCCAGATTTTCATCGGAACTCCGGCGCGACCTTGGTGGCGAACAGCTCCAGGTTGCGCTTGACCGTGTCGAGCGGCAGCACACCCTGCTGTCCCTGCATGTAGAGCCCGAACCACTCCAGGTCCGGCATCCGGTCGAGCATGCGCTGGATGCCGCGCTTGACGTCGTCGGGCGTGCCGAACAGGGCCATCTCGACGTCGTTCATGCGCTTGGCGTCGCCCTTCTCCGGGGAGATGGGCTTGTGCTTCTCGTCCTCCTTCTTCCGCAGCACCTCCAGATATCCGAAGGGGCCGAAGAAGGCGGCGAAGTCCTTGGGGATGCTGCGGCCGAAGGTGTTGATCGCCTGCTCTGTGGTGTCCGCGATCCCGACGATCTTCAGGATGCCGGTGTGCTCGCCCAGCTTGTAGTGGCGGCCCTGCTTGGCGGACTCCTCCTGGTACAGCTTGGCCTTGGCGGCGTGGTCGTCGGGATTGGGGGTGAACATCCACGGCAGGATGTTCTCCTGAGCGGCCCTGATGACCGACCGGTCCGAGATCGTGAACGGCTGCCACAGCTCGGGATAGGGGTTCTGGTACGGCCTGGGGCAGACGGAGACGGCCTGCACCTTCCCGTCCTCGGACAGTTCGCCCGGCGCGCCGAAGGTCCGGGTCCATTCGACGGCCGGCCACCCCTCGATGCCCTCGTACGGATAGGGCACCTGGTAGTCGAGCACGTCGGACTTGTACCGCAGGGTCTCCTCCGTCCATGCCAGCTTCATGATCTTCAGAACCTCGCCGAAGACGTCGAAGTTCCGGGTGTCGGACGCCGAGCCGTCCGAGCGGGCGGCGGCCGCGTGCCAGCGCTGGCCCAGGACGTTCATCCAGCGGTTCTGGTAGCCGCGGGCCACGCCGAGCCGCAGCCGCCCCTTGCAGAACTGGTCGAGCAGCGCCACGTCCTCGGCCGCCCTGATCGGGTCCCAGGCGGGCAGCACCATGCCGAGCGGCGCGAGCAGGATCCGCTCGGTACGGGCGGCGAGGTCGGTGAGGAACATCAACGGATTGACCGAGAACTCCATGCCCTCGGAATGGAAGTGATGCTCGGTCATCATCAGCGCGTCGAACCCGAGCTGGTCGGCGTGGACGGCTATCTCCCGGACCTCGTGCAGCAGCTTCTGGTACGACTCCGTGTCCCGCCCGATGGGACGTTTGGCCTTGGCGTTCTCCTCGGCTGCATATCCAGAGCCTGGAATCTGCGGATTCAGGAAGATGGAAAACTTCACCGGGGACCTCTTTCCGCGGACGGTTCCTACGCAAGGTACTCTGGAAATCTTAGCCGAGCAATCGCTTGGTTAACTACGAGGAGGTCGCATGAGGCTGGGTGTCACGATGTTCGTCACCGACATGTCCATGCCGATCGGCGACTTGGCCAGGGCGGCCGAGGAACGCGGCTTCGACTCCCTCTACGTGCCGGAGCACACCCACATCCCGGTCTCGCGCCGCACGCCGCCCGCCGCCGGCCAGGACGAGCTGCCCGAGGAATACAAGCGCACGCTCGACCCCCTCGTCGCCCTGTCCTTCGCCGCCGCCGCGACCCGCCGGCTGCGCGTCGGCACCGGCGTCCTGCTCGCCGCCCAGCGCGACCCCATCGTCACCGCCAAGGCCATCGCCACGCTCGACCACCTGTCGGACGGGCGCGTCGCGGTCGGCGTCGGCTTCGGGTGGAACGTCGAGGAGATCGAGAACCACGGCGTCCCGTACGGCCGCCGCCGCGAGATCGCCCGCAGCAACGTGCTGGCCATGCAGGCGCTCTGGCGTGACGACGTGTGCTCGTTCGACGGGTTCGAGCCGTCCTGGTCCTGGCCGAAGCCGCGCAACGGCCCGCCTGTGTACGTGGGCGGCGCCGCGGGGCCGAAGCTGTTCGCCCATGTGGCCGAGTACGCCGAGGGCTGGATGCCGATCGGCGGCGCCGGCATCAAGGCCGCGCTGCCGGCGCTGCGCGAGGCGTGCGAGAAGGCGGAGCGGCCGATGGCCGAGGTGATCCCGTTCGGCACGCGGCCGACCAGGGAGAAGCTCGACTACTTCACCGGGCTCGGCATCGAGGAGGCGGTGGCCACGCTGCCCAGCGGCCCGGCAGATGAGGTACTGCCGATCCTCGATGATTACGCGCGCTTGATCTAATGGGCGGCATAATGCCGGAATATGTCCGAGCTACGTACCGATGACCCGCGCCAGCTGGGGTCGTACCGGTTGTCGCGCAGGCTCGGCCAGGGTGGCCAGGGCGTCGTCTACCTCGGCCACTCGCCGCAGGGGGCGCAGGTCGCGATCAAGCTGCTGCACGCCAGCCTGTCCGGCGATCCCGACGTGCGCCGCCGGTTCCTCGGTGAGCTGGAAGCGGTACGCAGGGTGGCGGCGTTCTGCACGGCCCAGCTGCTCGACGCCGACCTCGAAGGGGACCGGCCCTACCTGGTCAGCGAGTACGTCGAGGGCCCATCCCTCCAGCAACACGTGCTCGCCAAGGGGCCGCGGCAGGGCGGCTCCCTGGAACGCCTGGCCATCGGCACCGCCACCGCGCTGGGCGCCATCCACCGGGCCGGGGTCGTGCACCGGGACTTCAAGCCGGGCAACGTGCTGCTCGGGCTCGACGGGCCGCGGGTGATCGACTTCGGCGTGTCCCGGCTGGTCAACACCACCACCGCGACCACCAGCCAGATCCCCGTCGGGACGCCGGCGTACCTGCCGCCCGAGCGCATCAAGGGCGAGCCCGCCGGGCCCGCCGCCGACCTGTGGGCGTGGGGGCTGACCGTCGCGTACACCGCGACCGGGCGGCACTCGTACACGGCGGACACCTATCAGGAGGTCCTGGCCAGGATCCTGTACGGGAAGCCGCACCTGGGGCCGCTGAGCGGGCGGCTGCGCGAGATCGTGGAGGCCTGCCTGGCGCCCGAGCCGGGGGACCGGCCGGACGCCGAGGAAGTGCTGCGGTTGCTGCTGGGGCAGGACGCGGTAGGCGACGACGTGTTGTCGTCGGGCGCGATGGCCGCCCTCCCGCGCTTCACCCCCACGCTCGCCCCCTCTGGGCCGGCGCCCGCCGCCGTCTCCGGGCTGTCCGCGGCCGTCGGCTCGGCGCCGGGCGGGCTCGGCGCGGGTGTCTCGACCACCGATGGATCGGTCACGGATCCCGATCCGACCACCAGCTTCCCCGCGGTCACCCGCTCCTCGCCGCAGCCGGAGCGCTCCAGACGGCGGCCCAGGGCCTGGCAGGTGGGAGTGGCGGCGGCCGGGGTGGCCATGGGGGTGGCCGGCTTCGTGTTCTGGCTGCGCGCCGCGCAGGGTCCCGGGCTGGAGGGCACGTGGACGGGCTCTGCCGAGCACTTCACCGCCCAGCGGGTCTTCCCCGTCGAGCTGCGCCTGGGCGCCGACGGCGGGGCCATGCGATGGGGATCGGACCTGCACTGCTCGGGGCGGCTGGGGCGGACGGGGACCGGGATGGTGTTCGCACTCGATCAGGTCGTGGGCGAGGAGTGCTATCCGGGGACGTTGCGGATGCTCCCGACGTCGTACGCCGACCAAATGGCCATCAAGGTGACGCGCCAAGGTAAGGACGAAGTGACGTATTCCGGCACGGTTACGCGCACCTCTTGACCCGCTGTGTCACGGTCAGGCCGCGATTGCCCTGCGCACCGTTGACTGTTGGCGACCCGTTGCTTTCAGTAGAAAGCAGGAGTGGGGTGGCGGCGAGGGGAGGCGCCCCGTGCCAACGGCACAGCCGCTCAGAACGGGGGATCCGCAGCGACTCGGCGAGTACGAGCTTTCCGGGCGTCTGGGTGAGGGCGGTCAAGGCGCGGTCTTCCTCGGTTCCAGGGGCGGGGAGACGTACGCGGTCAAGCTGCTGCATGGGCCGGTGGGGGACGAGCCGGCGGCGTTCTTACGGGAAGTCGAGCTGGCCAAGCATGTGGCCAGGTTCTGCACGGCCCAGGTGATCGACGCCGGGTTCGACGAGGGCCGGGCGTACATCGTGAGCGAATACGTCGACGGACCCTCGCTGGCCAGGGAGGTCGCGCTCACCGGGCCGCGGCGCGGCGGCGCGCTGGAGCGCCTGGCGGTCAGCACCGCGACCGCGATCGCGGCCATCCATCGCGCGGGTATCGTCCACCGGGACTTCAAGCCCCAGAACGTGCTGCTCGGCTCGGACGGGCCGCGCGTGATCGACTTCGGCCTGGCCAGGGCGCTGGACGCGGCGGCCACGGTGAGCGGCCGGGGCGTGGGGACGCCCGCGTACATGGCGCCCGAGCAGATCACGGCGTCGGCCGTCACCGGGAAGGCGGACGTGTTCTCGTGGGGCGCGACGATGTGCTTCGCGGCCAACGCCACGGCGCCGTTCGGGCAGGACTCGGTGGCGCCGGTGCTGCACCGCATCCTGACGGCGCCGCCGGAGCTGGGGCTGCTGGAGGGGCGGCTGCGGCGGCTGGTCGAGTCCTGCCTGGACAAGGACGCCAGGAACCGGCCTACCAGCCGGGAGCTGCTGTTCGAGCTGCTGGGCCAGTCGGATCAGGTGCCGGCCGAGGTGCTCGGCACGCCGCCGCCGCACGTCCTGCGGGTCACCCCGCCCCTGGTCCCCGAGCCCCGGACTCCCATTGCTGAGCCGGAGGCCACCGGGGTGCCCGGAGGGTACGTGCTGCCGCGCGGAGCCGACACCGACGACCAGCCCACCGACCCGGACTCCGACCCCACCCCCCGGTCCTCGCCCGTTCCTGTGACGGCGTCCGATTCCGGGCCGCCGTCCGATTCCGGGCCGCTGTCCGATTCCGGGGCGGCGTCCGATTCCGGGCCGCTGTCCGATTCCGGGGCGGCGTCCGACTCTGGCTCCACGCCGGCGGCGGGCGGCGACGGTGTGCGGACCGTCGACTCGGACGGCTTCGGAGCAGGCAGGAGCGGCTGGTCGCGGGCGGCCGTCGCGGTCTGCGCAGCCCTGCTGGTGACCGCCGCCGTCCTGTTCCTCGTGATCGTCCCCACCCTGAACAAGAACGGGCCCGCCTCACAGGCGGCGGGACCGGCCACGCCCGCGCAATCGCAGCCCGAGGCGTCAAAGCCCGCCGCCGAGAAGTCGTCCCCGGCCAAACCCAAGGAGACGCAGGAGGCCCGCAAGCCACCCGTCGACCCGCCGGTGGCGCGGCCGGTGACGATCCCTGTGCCGGAGCTGGCCGGACTGGATCGGGCCAAGGCGATCAAGGCCATCACCCGGGCCGGGCTGGTGGCCGGGCCGGTTTCCCAGGTCGACGCGCCGCAGAAGATCGGCCAGGTGCTGAGCAGCAAGCCCGCCTCCGGCGCGGTGGTGCCCAAGGGGAGCACGGTCTCGCTGCAGGTGTCGGCGGGACTGGCCGTGCCGTCCGTGGTCGGGCTCCAGCGCAAGGCCGCCGAGTCCGCACTGACCGGCGCCGGCCTCGCCGTCGGCACCGTCACCCGTACCTGCTCGGACCAGCCGAACGGACGGGTGCTCGGCACGCAGCCCCAGGCCGGGAAACGGGTGGCAGGCGGCGCCCCGGTGGCGCTCACGGTGGCCCGCAAGGGCGCCGCCGTTCCGTCCGTCGTGGGCAAGAGCCGCGAGGACGGGCAGGGCGCGCTGGTGGCGGCCGGGTTCACGGTGCGGTTCCAGGGCCAGGTGGTGGAGGACGAGTCGCGCGTGGGGATGATTCTCAGCCAGAGCGTCCAGCCGGGGACCTGCGCGGCGCCGGGGACCGCGGTGCTGATCGTCGTGGGCCTGCAGGGCCAGTCAGGCCCCGACCCCACGGAACCTTCGGAAATCCCGACCGGCCCGATCTCCGGCGAGTAAAGACCTCCTCAGCGGAGGGCTCCTTCCACCGTCACGGTCTCCCCGTGCCTGCGGGATCTCTCGGCGGCCCAGGCGATGAGATGGCTGTGCAGGCTCTCGGCCGGCGAGGAGAGGATCGGCCCGCGGTCCCTCGTGGCGACCGCGGCCAGAAACGCCTCGACCAGCGCCTCGTCACCACCCCCGTGACCGCCGCGGGCAGTCGCGTCTCCAGTGGGACGGGTCTCCAAGATCTCCGACTCGCCGGTGACGAAGTCGAAGACGGTCAGGCGGTCGCCGTCGCCCTCGATCCAGCCGCGGGTGCCGAAGATCCGGGTCTGCCGGTGCAGCGACGGGGTGAAGGCGGTCATGGTGAACGACGCCGTCGTGCCGCCTTCGAACTCCATGTTCACGACCTGGTGATCGACCACGTCGTTGTCGCAGGCGTACACGCACCTGCCGTACGGGCCGGTCCTGAGCGCTTCGAGCACGCCCTCCTCGGACACGTCGTCCGTGAGCACATTCAGCGGCCATTCCGCCCGTCCGGCCCGCGGCAGGTAGATGCGTTTGGCCGAGTACGGGCACTCCGGCTCCACCCCGCAGTCCAGACAGCGGTCGGCCGCGCCGGCGGGCCGGTTCTCGGGGCGGAAGTGGTGGAGCCCGCCGAACGACGAGACGCGGGTGACCTGCCTGCCGGTCAGATGGACCAGCCAGTCCAGGTCGTGGCAGGACTTGGCGAGCAGCATGAACGTGGACTCGTCCGTACGCCGCCAGTTGCCCCGCACGTATGAGTGCGCCTGGTGCCACCAGCCCACCGGCTCCAGGTGCTGGATGCTGACGATCTCGCCGATCCGGCCGGAGTCGACCAGCGCCTTCAACGCCCGCGTGTACGGCGTGTACCGCAGCACGTGGCAGACCGCGAAGATGGCGTCAGATCGCTCGGCCGCCGCCACGACGGCCCGGCAGTCGTCCTCGGAGACCGCCATCGGCTTCTCCAGCAGGATGTCGTAGCCGAGCTCGGCGAAGCGCACCGCGGGCTCGACATGATCGCGGTCCTGGGTGGCGATGATCACGGCATCCGCCCGGCGGGGGAGCGCGGCCAACTCGCGCCAGTCCGCGTACTGCTCGGCGTCGGGGAAGCTGCCGCGACGGCCGTCCAGCGGATCGGCCACGGCGACCACGCGCGCCCGGCCGGTCGCGACGGCGTGACGGGCATAGGAGGTCCCCCGCGAACCCGCGCCGATGATGGCGAGAGTGACCATTGCGCCTCCACTTATGTAACCAATTCACGTATGTCGGCCGATGCTAGGATCCTGGCTGGTAGCGGTCAAGAGGGTAATTATGGCAAAGGGTCTCATAAGTTGACCGAGCTCCGGCCCGGTGACGCGTCGCTGCTGCGCAAGGTGAACACCCAGGCCACACTCAGGGCCCTGCGGCGCGCGGGCGTGGCCACGCTGACGCAGCTCGGTCGCATCACCGGGTTGTCCAGGCAGACGGTGGAGGCGGTGCTCGACGAGCTGGGCGAGCGCGGCTACGTCAGGGAGATGCCGCCCGACGAGGGCGTGATGGGGCGGCCCGCGCGGCGGTTCGGGTTCCGGGCGGACGCCGGCCACGTGGTGGGCGTGGAGGTCGGCGGCGACGGCATCGTGGTGGCGCTGGCCGATCTCAACGGCGACGTGATCGCCTGGCGGCGGGCCGGCGTTTCCGGCGCCGCCACCGCGCCCGAGCGGCTGGAGACAGCCCGGCGTACGTCGCTGGCGTGCGTGGACGGCGCGGGCGTGGCACGCAAGCAGGTCTGGGCGGTGGCGGCCGGCACTCCGGGCATCGTGGACCGCACCGGCCGGGTGTCACTCTCGCTCACGTTGCCCGGCTGGACCGGGGTGGACCTGGCGTTGCTGGCCGGGCGCTGGTTCGGCGGCACGGCGCTGGCCGCCAACGACGCCAACCTCGCCGCGCTCGCCGAGCACTGGCGCGGCAGCGCGCAACACGCCTCCGACGTCGTGTACGTCCTGACCGGCCACCGTACGGGCGCCGGCATCCTGATCGGCGGCCGGCTGCATCCCGGGCGCAACGGCGCCGCGGGCGAGATCGGCACACTACGCCAGGTCGGCTGGGAGGACGCCGCCCGCGAGCTGGTGAAGGAGGCCTCGGCGGCGGCGGTGTTCGAGGCGGCGCTCAGCGGTGATCGGGAAGCCGCGCGCCGGGTGGACCACTACGCGGAGAAGCTCGCGATCGGCGCCTCGGCGCTCGCTCTGGCCGTCGACCCCGAGCTGCTGGTGCTCGGTGGCGGTCACGCACGGGCCGGCGACGTGCTGCTCGAACCGCTCCGTCGGCACCTGGCCGAGCTGTGCGTGAGCGCGCCCGAGGTGGTCGCGTCCACGTTCGGGGACGAGGGGGTGGCGCTGGGCGCGGTACGCCTCGCGCTCGACCACGTCGAGCGGGAGATCCTCGGCATCTAGAAGGCGCGGCAGGACTCGAGGAGGACGGTGCGCACCTGCTCCTCGGGCAGGTCCATGGTCTTGACCACGCCCCACAGCAGCGCGCCGAGCAGCGCCCAGCTCTTGAGCCGGACGTCCGGTCCGGGATCGTCGCCCACGAGCTTGGCGTGGATCTCGTCCCTGAACGTCCTGACCGTCTCCCGCTTCGAGCCCGGTGAGACGGAGTCGTCGGCGGACAGGTCCTCCATGAACAAGCGGATCACGGAGCGGTAGCGCACCGCGAACGAGACCAGGGCCTCGACGAAGTCCGCCCGGTTCGCGTGGTCGGTGCCGAGGAGCTGGAGCATGTCGTCCGCCGCCGGCGAGAGCAGCTCGGCGGCCAGGCGGTCCTTCGGGTGGAAGTGGTAGGCGACGGCGGTCTTGGTCAGGCCGACGGCGGCGGCGATGTCGGCCAGGGACGTGGCCGCGTAGCCGCGCTCGGCGAACAGCTCTCTGGCCGCCGCCAGGATGCGGCTGCGGGTGTCGTCGGCTGTGGTCATCGTCTCAGTTTCCCGCCGGATCCGCGTTCTGTAACATTCCCGGCTTATCGTAGGTCCTGTACGACCGTACAGGACGGCCGTTGAGTTGGGGGCAGAGCGATGACGCGGTTGCTGGGACGGCTGGGCGGCTGGTGCGCGCGGCACGGCACGATCGTACTGGCGTTATGGGTCGCCGCCGCCGCCGCTCTCATGGGCGCCAGCCTCGCGTTCAGCAGCCCCACAAGCAACGACGCGAGCATCCCTGGCACCGACGCGCAGCGCGCACACGACCTCATGAAGGAGGGTTTCGGCCCCGGTTACGCGCAGGGCGGCACGGTGCAGTTGTTGCTGTACTCCGCCGACGGCTCCCTCATGGAGGAACAGCGTAAGCAGGCCGTGGAGCGCTCCATTGACCGCCTGCGGACGATGCCGCACGTCGTGCAGGTGGACACGCCCTTCCGCAAGGGAGGCATCTCCTCCAACCTGCAGATCGGCCTCATCGCGATCCGTATGGAGGGCCACGACCCCGACACGCTCGCCGAGACCACTCAGGCGCTGTCGAAGGCCGCGGATCCGGCCAGGGCCGCCGGGCTGGAGGTGGTGCCCGCCGACGCCTCCAACCCCGCCAGCAAGGAGATCGAGACCGGCCCCAGCGAGATCATCGGCGTGGTCTGCGCGCTTTTGGTGTTGGTGCTCGCGTTCGGGACTCTGGTGGCCGCGGTGATCCCGATCTTCGCGGCGTTGGTCAGCGTGGCGTCGGGGCTTGGGGTGATCGGGCTGCTCGGCTGGGTCGTGGACATGCCCAAGCAGGCCGGGATCATGGCCACCATGATCGGGCTCGGCGTCGGCATCGACTACGCGTTGTTCCTGCTGTCCCGCCATCGCCGGCTGCTGGCCGAGGGCGTGCCGGTCGTGGAGTCGGTACGGCGCACCGTGGCGAGCTCGGGCGGGGCCGTCGTCTTCGCCGGCGGCACGGTGATCATCGCGTTGAGCGCGCTGATGCTGGCGGGCTTCCCGCTGCTGGCCACGCTCGGCTGGGTCACCGGCATCTCCGTCGTCGCCGCCGTGCTCACCTCGATCACCCTCGTCCCAGCCCTGCTCGGGCTGCTCGGCCACCGCGTCAACGCGCTCAGGGTGCCGTTCCTGCGCGGCGGCGCCTCCGGCACGGGCTGGGCCGGGCTGGGATCGTGGGTGGCGCGCCGGCCGTGGGGGATGCTGCTGGCCAGCGTGGCCGTGCTGGGCGCGCTGGCGGCCCCGGCGCTCGGGCTCAAGCTGGGCCCGCTCGACGAGGGGTATGCCGCCCAGGGCTCGGAGTCGCGGCGGGCGTACGAGCTGATGGCCACGGGCTTCGGCCCCGGCGCCAACGGCGCGCTCATCGTGGTCGCCGAGCTGCCGTCCAAGGTCGAGAGCGCGGAGGACCCGCTCGTGGCGGAGGTCGCCCGCGAGGTCAAGGCCGTCGACGGCGTCGCGCACGTGGCCGACCCCAAGGTCAACACCTCCGGCCGCGCGGTCCTGCTGCAGACCGTCACGGAGTACGCTCCCAGCGACAGCCGGGCGGCCGGCGTCGTCAGGGACATCAGGGCCATCGCGCTGGCCGGCGTCGACGTGCATGTCGGCGGGAAGGTCGCCGGGCTCACCGACGCGGGTGACCGCATGGCCGAGCGCACTCCGCTGGTCATCGGCGTGGTGGTGCTGCTCAGCGCCCTGCTCCTGCTGCTGGCCTTCCGCGCGCCGGTCGTCGCGATCAAGTCCGCGGTGATGAACCTGGTCTCACTCGGGGCCGCGTTCGGTTCGCTGGCGCTGGTGTTCTCCTTCGGGCTCGGCAGCGGGCTGGTGGGCATGGACCCGCCGGCGGACTCCTCCTACCTGCAGGCGATCTTCTTCTCGGTGCCGGTCGAGAGCTATGTGCCGCTGCTGCTGTTCGCGGTGTTGTTCGGGCTGTCGATGGACTACGAAGTGTTCCTGCTGACGGCGGTGCGGCAGGCGTACGCGCGGCATGGGGACAACGCGCGGGCGGTGGCGGAAGGGCTCGGCTCGACGGGCCGGGTGATCACCTCCGCCGCGCTGATCATGGTGGCCGTGTTCGTGGCGTTCATCGCGTACCCGGACGCCATGGTGAAGACGTTCGGGGTGGGGCTGGCGGTGGCGATCGCGGTGGACGCCACGATCATCCGCGGTTTCCTGGTGCCCGCCACGATGGTGATACTCGGGCGCTGGAACTGGTGGTGCCCGCGCTGGCTGGACCGGCTCCTGCCGAACCTCTCCGTGGAGGGGCACGAGGAGGAGGACGAGCCGGTCGCCGAGCGCCGGGAGCCCGTTGGGGCGGGGGTCTAGCGATGAGGGGGCACGAACGTCACACCATGTACTGGTCGTGACGCAGATACACGTCGGTCCACTCTTCAGGGGTGAGCTGGCGGCCGGTGGCCACGATGTCGGCGAGCTCCTCGAAGTAGGCCTCACGGGGCGCGCCCGGGGTGAAGAGGATCAGCATTGACGCGGGCTCGCCGGATTCGTTGCGGAAGGCGTGCACGCCGCCCTCCGGCACGAAAAGGAAGTCACCCGGCTTGCCGTCGGCCCACTTGTCGCCGTTGAAGAGGCGGATGGTGCCGGACAGCACGTAGAACGACTCGGTCATCGTCCGGTGGAAGTGCGCACCGGGGCCGGACGGGGCCGGGCCCATCTCCCACCGGTACAGGCCGAACGCGCCGTTGGTCGAGCCGCCTGTGCCGAGGTAGTGCACCTGCGTCCCAGTGCCTATTTTCAGGTCAGGCGGCCTGTTGGCCGTATGGAAGACGCCGCTGTGCTCACCGGTTTCAGCCAGGTATCGCGGCTCGGGATAGGACATGTCGGCAGGATAGCGTCAGAACGTGATCACGGTGCGGGCGACGGTCCCCTGACGGACGTGGGCGACGGCCTCGTTGATCTGGTCGAGCGGGAGGCGTTCGGAGATGAGGCCGTCGAGGTCTAGGCGGCCCCTCAGGTATTGACCGGCCAGCATGGGCAGGTCGCGGTGCGGCGCGGCGTCGCCGCCCTGGGTGCCCATGAGGCGGCGGGAGGCGAACAGCAGGCCCGGGTCGAGCTCCAGCGGCCGTCCCGACGGAGGGCTGCCGACCATGACCGTGGTGCCGCCCGACTGGGTCGCGGCGAACGCCTGCGCCAGCACGCCGGGCACCCCCGTCGCGTCGAAGGCGTAGTCGACGCCGCCCGGCACCACCTCGGCCACCTGCTTGGGCAGGTCCCCGGCCAGGAGGGTCGCGGTGGCGCCGAACTGCATGGCCAGCTTCAGCTTGTGCTCGGCCACGTCGGCGGCGATGATCGTGGTCGCGCCCGCGAGCACCGCGCCCTGGATGACGTTGAGTCCCACCCCGCCGCAGCCGACGACGAGGACGGAGGCGCCGGGCGGGACCTTGGCGACGTTCAGGACCGCGCCGACCCCTGTCACGACGCCGCAGGCCAGCAGGCACCCGGCGGCGAACGGCACACCTTTGCGCAGCTTCACGCACATGGCCTCGCTCACGACCGCGTACTCGGCGAACGAGCCGATGCCGATGAAGCGCCGCGTCTCCTGGCCGTCGAGGGTGATCCTGGGCAGGCCGCCCATGATGGTGGGCAGCCGGGCGGGGCCCGCACACAGGTGGAAGCGGCCCGCGCCGCACGGGCGGCAGCGGCCGCAGGGACCGTTCATCGAGATGATGACGTGGTCGCCGGGCGTGACGGAGGTGACGCCCGCGCCGGCGCTCTCCACCACGCCCGCGCTCTCGTGTCCGAGGATGAACGGCAGCCTGGCGACCACCGGGCTCTTGCCGTCGATGGCCTTGAGGTCGGAGCCGCACACCCCGGACGCCTTGATCTGCACGCGGACCTCGCCCGGGCCCGGATCGGCGATCTCCACTTCGCGGATCTCCATGGGAGCGTGGAACCCGGTCAGCACGGCCGCGCGCATCAACATGCGCCACACGGTAACCCCGGTACCGAATTGTAAGCAAGCGATTGCTAGGTAGCCCGTTGACGCCCTTTCTGGGCGAATTTACGCTTGGCGGAAAACCAAGCGAGCGCTAGGCCAAATCGCGAGGCAATCATGATCGTACGGCGGGGTGGGGCGGCGGCGCTCACGGTGGCGCTGCTCGTCACCGGGTGCGCGGCCCAGCAGAAGGCCGCGACTCAGCAGGAAGGCGCGGCCGTGCCAGGCGTGACCGGCACGACGATCAAGGTCGGCGGCGTGCTGACCAAGACCAGTGCCAGCGGGTACTCGACCAAGGACGCCGAGATCGGCGCCAAGGCCAGATTCGAGCGCGCCAACGCCGAAGGCGGCGTGCACGGACGGAAGATCGAGTTCGCCGGGGCCGAGGACGACGGGCAGGACGCGGCCAAGGGCGACGCGGCGGCCAAGAAGCTCGTGCAGAAGGACCAGGCGTTCGCCCTGGTCCCGGTGCACGCGCCCAACTTCGGCGGCGCCGCCTTCCTGGAGCAGCAGGGCGTGCCGTGGTTCGGCTGGGCGACGGGGCCGCAGTGGTGCGGCACCAAGACCGGCTTCGGCTACAACGGCTGCCTGGCGCCCAAGCAAGGTGCCGGGTCGCAGACCTGGTGGGGCCGCCAGATGGCCGACCTGCTCGGCGGCGCCGAAGGAAAGAGCGTCTACGTGCAGACCAGCGACTCCAGCGGCAGCAAGTACGGCGGCACGACGATCTCCCAATCGTTCACCGCGGCCGGCTTCAATCTGGTCGGCGTGAACTCCGGCCTCCCGGCCGCCGCCCCGCCGCCCGACTGGCTCCCGTACGTCAACAAGATCATGACCTCGAACGGCGGCGAGGCGCCGGACATCGTGGTCTCGGTGATCGCCGGCACCAAGTTCAACGTCGGCCTGTACTCGGCGCTCAAGCGCGCCGGCTACAAGGGCGTGCTCACGGACGCCACCAGCTACGACGCCGCCATACTCAAGGACCCGGCGAGCGCGCAGGCCCTGGAGGGCGTGATCGCCGCGCCGATGTTCGAGCCCTTCGAGTCGAGCGCGCCGGAGATCGCGCAGCTCAAGCAGGACGTCGAGAAGGTCGCTCCCGGCACGGTGCTCACCCAGCACCTGGCGATCGGCTACTGGGCCGCCGACATCTTCCTCGACATGCTCGACAAGACGGGCAAGGACCTGACCAGGGAGAAGTTCCTGGCCACGGGCAACGGCTCGTACACCTACGAGAACGCCGGCTTCGGCAGGATCCAGTACCCCAAGGACCACAGCGAGCCGAACGGCTGCGGCGCCCTGGTCAAGCTGGAGAACGGCGCCTTTCAGGTGGCCAAGAGCATGAAGTGCTTCGACAACGTGCCGCTCAAATGATCCTTGGCTATGTGCTCAGCGGCCTGGTCACCGGGGCGATCTTCGCGATCATGGGGTCGGGCCTGACGCTCTCGTACGCCGCGACCGGGGTGTTCAACTTCGCCCACGGCGCGCTCGGGTTTCTGTCCGCCCTGCTGTTCTACGAGCTCACCACGGCCGCCGGGCTGCCCGCGTGGTCGGCGGCGCTGATCTCGGTGATGCTGTTCGCGCCCGCGCTCGGCTACGTGCTGCACAAGGCCATGTTCCGCGGGCTCGCCCAGGCGGGGGAGACGGCGCAGATCGTCGCCACGATCGGGCTGACGATCGCGCTGCCCGCGCTGGGCCTGCTGGTCGTGGACCTGGCCGGGCTGCCGGCCGCGGACGCGACCTCGCTGCCGCGCGGCGTCGGGCCGCATCCGGCCGTGGCGTTCGACGTGCCCTTCGGCACACAGAGCGTGCGCCTGGACACCGACCAGCTCATCACGTTCGCCTTCTCGGCGGTGGCGGCGGCCGGGCTGTGGGCGTTCATGCGGCACACCCCGTACGGGCTGCGCATGCGGGCCTCGGTCGACCGCCGTCGCCTGGCCACGCTGCGGGGCATCGACGCCGACGCCACCTCGGCGCTGGCCTGGATGCTGGGCTCCGGGCTCGCGGGGCTTGCCGGGGTGCTGGCGGTGTCGGTGCTGGGGCTGGACGCGACGGCGTACACGGTGTTGTTGTTCGCCTCGGCCACGGCGGCGGTGTTCGGGCGGCTGCGGTCGATTCCCTGGACGTTCGCCGCCGGGCTGGCGCTCGGCGTGGTGCAGAACCTGGTCGCCGGTTACACCGACTTCCTGGAGGAGGTCACCGGGCTGCGTACCGCCGTGCCGGTGATCCTGCTGTTCGCCGGGCTCGTGTTGCTCAACAGGTCGCGCGAGCGGGTCGCGGGTAGCGCGGCCGAGGACACGCCGCCGCCCGACCACCTGGCCGGGCTGTCACCCTGGCGGCGGCGCCGGCCCTGGGCCGTGGGCCTGGTCGTGCTGGTGGTCTTCACCTTCGTGGCGCCGGAGTACTACGTGGGGATCGCCGCGCAGGGGCTCGTGCTGGCGTTGATCTTCTGCTCGTTCGTGGTGGTGACCGGGATCGGCGGCATGGTCAACCTGGCGCAGGCGGCCTTCGCCTCGATGGCGGCGTTGACCTGCGGATGGGCGTTCTCCTCCGGGCTGCCGTTCTTCGTCGCGATCCTGTTGGGAGTGCTGGCGGCGGCCGCCGTCGGCATGCTGGTGGCGCTGCCCGCGCTGCGGCTGGGCGGGCGGGTGCTGACGCTCGCCACGCTGGCCCTGGCATTGCTGGCCGACCAGGTGTTGTTCCAGGTGGACGCGTTCAGCAACGGGACCATCGGGTGGCCGCTGCCCGCGCTCGGCTTCGGCTTCGCCGACACCTCCGATCCGCGGGTGCTGGTGGTGGTGCTGCTCGTGCTGATCGGGGGCGTGGCACTGCTGGTGCGGAACCTGGAGAGGTCCGCGTCCGGGCGGGCCATCCTGGCCGTGCGCTCGGCTCCGGCCGCCGCAACGACGTCCGGGTTGTCCGCGCCGCGCACCAAGATCATGCTGTTCGTGCTGGCGTCGGCGATCGCCGGCCTCGGCGGGGTGTTGTTCGCGGTCGCGAAGGGCTCGATCACCGCCACCGATCTGCCGGCCTTCGCCGGCTTCGTGTGGCTGGCCGTGGTGGTGCTGCAGGGGGTGCGCCGGATCGGCGGCGCGGTGCTCGGCGGGCTCATCGCGGTCGTCACGCCCGAGCTGCTGTCCACTTGGGATCTGTCCGCGCACGTCGGGGCCATCCTGTTCGGGCTCGGCGGCATGATCCTCGCCAAGCACCCCGACGGGGTGCTCGCCCAGATGGCCGAGCTCCGTCACGGCCTCCTCGCGAAGAGCACGCCGGCTCACCCCCGCAAGCAGGCGGTGGTCCTGGCGGCGGCGGGCGGGGCGGCGGCGGGCGGCGCGGCGGCGGTTCCAGCCGCAGCCGGTGGCGCCGTGGCGGCTCCAGCGGTGGCGGGTGGCGCCGTGGCGGTTCCAGCGGTGGCGGGTGGCGCCGTGGCGGTTCCAGCGCAGGCCGGTGGCGCGCGGCCGTTGCTCGCACTGGACGGCATCGTCGCCGGCTACCAGGACTGCACGGTGCTGCGTGGTGTGGACCTGGCCGTCCACCCGGGCGAAGTCGTGGCATTGCTCGGCGCCAACGGCGCGGGCAAGTCCACCACCTGCGCGGCCGCCGCCGGAGACCTGCCGATCACCGCCGGCCGGATCCTGCTGGACGGCCAGGACGTCACCGCCTGGCCCGCCCACCGCAGGGCACGGGCCGGGATCCTGCTGGCGCCCGAAGGACGCGGCGTGTTCCCTGGACTCACCGTGGAGGAGAACCTGCGGACCTGGCTGCCTGGGCCCGAACCCGTCTACGACCGGCTGCCGCAGCTGGCCGAGCGCCGCGGCGTGCTCGCCGGCGCGCTGTCCGGCGGCGAACAGCAGCTGCTCACCCTTGCTCCGGCGCTCGTCCGACCGCCCAGGGTGCTGATCGCGGACGAGCCGTCGCTCGGGCTGGCGCCGCTGGTGGTACGGCAGATCTTCGAGGTGTTCGCCGAGCTGCGCGAGCGCGGGGTGGCGCTGCTGCTGGTCGAGGAGAAGGCCACGGAGGCGCTGGCGATCGCCGACCGGGTGGCGTTCATGCGGCTCGGCCGGGTCACCTGGGCTGGGCCCCGCTCCGAGGTGGACAGCGAACGGCTGGCCGCCGCTTACCTGGGTGTGAGGTGACCATGCTGGCCGTCGAGGGCGTGTCGGTGGCGTTCGGTGGGGTCAGGGCGCTCGATCAGGTGTCGTTCGAGGTGGCCGCCGGGCAGGTCTGCGGGGTCATCGGGCCGAACGGCGCGGGCAAGACCACGCTGTTCGACGTCGTGTCGGGGCTGCGCAGACCGAGCGCGGGGCGGGTCAGCGTGGCGGGTCGGGACCTCACCGGGGTGTCGCCGGTCAAGCGGGCCAGGGCCGGGCTGCGCCGCACGTTCCAGCGGACCCAGGTGTTCGGCCGGCTCACCGTCGCCGACAACGTGCTGGCCGCGCTCGACTGGCACGGCGGCGGTGGCGGGCTCGCCGCCGACCTGGTCGGCTGGCCGGGCCGGCGGCGGCACGAGCGCGAGCGGCGCGAGCGCGTGACCGAGGTGCTGAGGTTGTGTGGGGTCGACGGGCTGCGCGACGCGTACGCCGCCGCGCTCCCGGTCGGGCAGCGCCGGCTCGTGGAGCTGGCCAGGGCCCTCGCCGACCGGCCCGCGCTGCTGCTGCTCGACGAGCCCACCTCCGGTCTGGACGCCGGCCAGACCACCCGCCTCGGCGCGGTGGTCAGGTCGCTGAACACGACCGTGCTGCTGGTGGAGCACGACATGGGCTTCGTCATGGACACCTGCGACCGGATCGTCGTGCTCGACCTCGGCAAGGTGATCGCCACCGGCACACCGGCCGAGATCAGGGAGAATCCGGTGGTCCGGGCCGCCTACTTGGGTTGAGCCCCGGATTGAGCATGGCGCTCGGTGAACGACAGGATCTGGCGCCAGGCGTCCTGGCACGCCTCCGCCCACTCGCCGTACGTGCGGTCGAAGAACGAATGCGGCGCGCCCTCGTATATGTGGGTCTCGTGCTCGGTGCCGACCCGGTCCAGCGCGGCCGTGAACGCGTCGAACTCCTCCGGCGTCGACGCCGTGTCCGCCCCGCCCCTGAGCAGCAGGATCGGCGCGCCCTGACCGGTCGGGGTCTCCTGGATGGCCCGGAGGGCGCCGTAGAAGCCGATGCCGCCGGCTAGGCCGTTGCCCTCGAAGGCCTGCCGCCACGACTGGGCGCCGCCCATGCAGAAGCCCACCGTGAAGACCGGCCCGTCCAGCGCCTCGGTGGCCGCGCGCACGTCCGCCCTGACCTGGTCGCTGCTCAGCTGCTTGACGTGGGTCATGTAGTCGAAGTCGTCGCCGCGGTCGCCGAGGCCCGCCGTTCGGCCGAAATAGTCGATCGCGATCGTCCGGAACCCCGCCTCGGCGAACCGCACCGCCAGGTCCTTGTAGAACGGGTGCAACCCGCGTACGTCAGGCATGATCACCACGCTCCGCCCGTTCCATTCGGCGGGCTCGGCCCGGTAGGCGAGGAAACGGTTGCCGTCGGCGGCGGTCAGCTCGAACTGCTCGTGTGAGGCCACCTCGCCCTGGATCGGCGGTGCGGGCGGCCTGCTGTCAGTGGAATGACACATGCTGGGCACTATGCCCGGAGACGGTTCCGGATATCCAGGTACTCGGAGGGGCAGGCTCGCCGCGGCCGCGACCGGCAGACTGGAGCTATGAATCGGGAACTCGGGGCATTTCTCCAGGCCCGCAGGAGCGAGGTCACGCCCGAGGACGTGGGACTGGCGAGCGGGCCGCGCAGGCGCGTGCGCGGGCTGCGCCGCGAGGAGGTGGCGGAACTGGCTGGCATCAGCGTCGAATACCTCGTACGCCTCGAACAGGGCAAGGCCGACCAGCCGTCTGCGTCCGTCATGGAGGCGCTGGCCAGGGCGCTGGACCTGACAGATGCCGAGCGGGCGCACCTGTTCGACCTGGCCGGGCGGGCTCTCCGCCGGCCCAGGCCCGCGCGAGGGGTGCGGCGCGAGCTGGCGGGGCTGCTCGACCGGATGGACGACGTTCCCGCCCTCGTCACCAATCACCGGCTCGACGTGCTCGCCTGGAACCGGCTCAGCGCCGCGCTCTTCCCCGGCCTCTGCCGCCGCGGCGGGAACGCGGCCCGGTACAACTTCCTCGAATCCGCCGCTCTCGAGCTGTATGCCGAACGAGACGAGGTCCTCCGGTCCTCCGTCGGCCAGCTCCGCCTGGCCAGCGGCCGCCATCCCGACGACCCGGAGCTGACCGCCCTGATCGGCGAGCTGTCGGTCCGCAGTGAGCGGTTCCGGTCGCTGTGGGCAGGGCGGGTCGTCAAGGAACGCACTCACGGCGGCAAGCGCTTCACTCATCCCGTGGTGGGGGAGCTGGATCTGCACTACGAGACGTTTGAGCTGCCCGGCGGCTCCGGGCAGCGGCTCAACACGTTCCACGCGCAGCCGGGCAGCGCCAGCGAGGAGTCCCTACGCCTGCTCGCCTCCTGGTCGGCCTAGCCCAGTCGACCACCTTTCCACGGCCCCCAGCCCCAAACCGGGGCCGGTTCGTATACGCGCCAGCTCACGACGAGCCCGCACCTGATCGCGCCCCATCTCGACTGCTGCTGACCATATTTCAGTGCTCAGAGGGTCGCAGATGGTAGCCAAGCCACTACCCGACGTCCCAGACGACGGTTCCGGCCGTCCGCTGGTTTGCCGACCCGGACCTCATAGTCCGGGATGACCAGCGCACCTGGATCTGGGTCCGGGCCCGAACCGCTGAAGCACTCGCTCAGATCCGCACCGAGCTGCCCGGTGATTGGATGATGGACTACTCCTGCTGAGCTTGCGAACTCAAGCCTGAGATCAAGCCCAACGACGATCTCCACGAGTGCTTTGGTCAGCGTCCGTTCGAGCGACAACCTGATCGCCCGCATCGCCGAGGCCGAGCGAGAAGGCTGGCTCGGGAGAAGGCCGGATATGAGGCGAGAGCCTATTCCTGTACAACGGCCCGGCCAGTGGTGACCCCATGTGCCGAGGGCTCGATCGTCATGGCCACGCGCGTCTGGACATCGAACGTGTGGTGCAAACGCGGAAGAAAACCACCTGCAGTTGCGGAAGTAAATGCCTGCAAACACGGAAGACCGCGATCATCAGCCTGGTGGCGGGATGAGCAGGTCCACGGCCTGACGACGGTCGAGACCGGGCTCATGCTCGCCCCAGGGGGTGGGCACCGCCCTGTCGCTGCTGATCGCCGGGCGGCTCAACGGCCGCATCGGCGCCCGCCCCCTGGTTCTGGTCGGGCTGGCCGTCACTGTCGCGGCGACGATCCCGTTCACCCTGTCCGGCACCGGCGACCTGCTCCAGATCATCACCCTGCTGGTCCGGGGCATGGGACTGGGCACGGCGGGTGTGGCGATGATGGCCGGCGCCTACCAGGGACTGCGTCCAGACCAGATCCTCGGCGCGACCGGCCTGACCAGCGTCGTTCAGCGCGTCGGCGGCTCGTTCGGCACCGCCGTCCTGGCCGTCGTCCTCCAACGGGTCACCGAGGGCCACGGTAGCCCCGCCGCACTGGAAGGCGCGTTCGGCGAAACCTTCTGGTGGACGGTCGGCTTCGCTCTCATCGCCCTCATCCCCGCATGGCTACTGCCCCGATCACGACCGGTCAGCCGGGCGCGACCAGTCGGTCGGACGCGGTCCCGGTTCCATCCAATCCGTGGACGTCACGGGGTCGTCGCGGCGAGGACGGCCGTGCTATCGAGGTCGAAGGGGCGGCCCTCGACGGTGACGCCGTCCTTCACGGTGCGTGTCGCTCATGTGCTGGGGCACAGGACGAAGAGCGGGAAGGCACGACGGCTGGGTTGGTCGCCGATCTCCTTCAGCGCTGCGCGGATCTCGCGCAGGTGGCCGGTGGTCATCTGCAGTGGGGGCTCGTCGGGCTGGTAGACAGTGCGGATCGGATAGTCCACGCCCGGTTGCCGGGTCATTTCGATGTGGCAGCCGAGCACGTAGGTGACCGTCCGGTGGTCGCAGAAGTCGATCAAGCGATCGATCGTCCGGGTGAATGCCTGCCAGTCCTGAATGTAGAGCCGGCCAGGGTAGACCGTGTCGCCGGTGAGGAGGAACCCGGTCCACGGGTCGTAGAACGTGACCGCCGCTTCGTGGTGGCCCGGGGTGGCCAGACACTCCAGCACCCGGCCTCCCAGGTCGACCTGCGCCACGGCAGCGGGATGGTCGGCGAATTCGAAGTACGGCCAGGCAGTGGCCAGGTCCGCGCCGACCACCGTGGTGTCGGGACGATCGGTGAACTGGCCGTCGCCCGCGATGTGGTCACCGTGCGGATGGGTGTGGAGCACTAGCAGGTGGTACCCGTGCCGGGGGTGACGGGCGAGCCAGGACTCAATGAGCTCGTCGACCACCCGGCGAAGGGGGAAGAACTCGGCGGATTCGGTGGCTCCGGTGTCGATCAGGACCGCCCGGGCGTTGCCGAAGAGCAGGAACAGGAACGGCGCCTCGTAGTCGATCGCCATGTTCTGCCGGAGGATGAACGTGTGCTCGTCGTAGGCGTGGACCTGGATGTCCGGGTCGGTGTTGTGCTTGGCCGACGGCGAGCCGTGGATCCACCGGACATCCAACGCACGAGGCCAGGGAGTCGCTCCGGTGAAGTCAATCAGGGAGGTGGGGGCACCCAAGATGTCTCCTTGAGTGCGTCGTCTTGGCGGGCCGGGTACGGCGCACATCTCGTCCGGGGCAGGCACGTACGAGCCGCCACGGCGATGGTACTACGGCACCGAGCGGCTAGGCCTCGCTCCGTCGGGCCTGGCGTACCCCTGATCGGGAGGCCTCCGGGTTATCCACATCCTCGAGTGCCGTGACGGGCGGAGCGGCGCCGGGCGTAGCCCTTTCCGCGCAGAGTCTGACTCCCAGGTGGAGATGACTTATCCGCTGCGCTCCAGGCGGTCGAGTCTGAGGTAGACGGTCCCCGGGGCGCGACCTGTCGCCTTGATGATCTCCAGCCCCGAGCGTGCGTCTAATGCGGCCATCAGGCCTCGATCACGTGCACGGTAGCGGGGTGATCCGCAGTCGCTGCGTCTCAAGTGCGATGGGTTCCCTCCGTGATCTGCCGAAGTATGGACGTGTAGTCCTGGAAGGCGCTGCGCCCTTCGTCGGTCAGCGCCAGCCAGGTCCGAGGGCGTTTGCCGACGAAGCCTTTCGTCGCCCGCACGTAGCCTGCCTTCTCCAGCGTGTTGATGTGCTTGGACAGGAGCGAGTCGCTGACCTCGATCGTGTCCCTCAGAAGGCCGAACTCGACCGTTTCCGCCGCCGCGAGCATGGCCATGATGGACAGCCGCACCGGGGCGTGGATGATCTCGTCGAGCGCGTGCCGTGGATGGCTCACCGGTCCTCCGTGGAGCGGAATATACGCACCGCGCCATACAGCAGAGGGGCGCCTGCGATCAGTGCGACCAGTACATCGGCCACCACCCACAGCGGGCCCGGGTCCTGCGGGTGCAGGAACATGTTGTAGATCGCCCCGATCACCGTCGTCCCCACAAAGGCATAGGTGACGGAGCGCGAGAGCCGGGACAGCAACCGACCGTAGGCCCGCTGGCGGGCCATATAGAGGGCACCGGCCACGACGAGGGCAGTAGGTATCCAGATGGCGTAGTCCTTGATCGCTTCGGGGCCGAGTAGCGTGGTCAGCCAGTAGGCAGTGTTCCCGAGCCACATCCCTAGGAAGAACCGCGCGCCCCGGAGGCTGGACTTCCGTACGGCGCCCTGCGCGCGGTCCACTTCGCGAAGGGCGGCCTCTGCTGACAAGTCATCATGTTCCGGCATGTTTCCTCCTGCTCATCTATTCAACTCCTAGAAGAGTACTCAACTCTCGTTCAAGAATCTAGAGGGAATGGGTAAGTCCAGGAGGGACCGGCCGATCAGTTAGGGGGCTGACCGGTGTAGGGAGCGAGCTGTGGCCGGAAGGCTGTCTATGCCGAGGCCTGATCGTCAGTGGACTCGTGGGACGGGAACATCTACCCAGTGGGGACCTCCCAGCCCGAGAGCAATTCGGCGACGCGGCAAGCAGGTCTTCGCCCCGGCCATGATCGCCGACGCCGCCTGAGACCTGTACGCCAAGCGCGATGCGCCCCCGCGGCGACCTTTCAGCGCCTTCGGCACGGTCTGGTTCCAAGGCGACGGATCCCGTCTCGGGCCTGTTTCGGACGCTCCTCCAATCAAGGGTGGCTGCCAGTCGCACTCCCCGTCAGGACCGGGGGTGCGGCCGGACGATCCCACGCGGCCGCAGGCGGAGGAGCGGCATGCAACCAGGTCACCGCTAGGTCAACACCGCGGCGAGGTCCGCCACCGTTCGGTAGTGGACACCGGTCATGCCGAGCGATGTGGCCGCCTCTACGTTCTCGAGCCGGTCGTCGACGAACAGGCAGCGCTCGGGTGCGGCGCCGGTGAGTTCTGCGGCGATCTCGTAGATGCGCTGGTCGGGCTTGGCTACCCCGACCGTGGCGCTGCTGACCACTGCGTCGGCGAAGTGGGTCAGTTCAATTCGGTCCAGGTGTTCGTCCAAGGTGTCCGTGGCGTTGGTCACCAGCACCACCGGCACCCGCTCCTGTGCCTTCGCCAGCAGCGCCTTGACGTCTCATCCACCGTGAACGGTACGGCAATGAATTCGGCGACCGCGAGCCTTGCCCGTTCGTCTCCGCCCAGGGCGACGACGACCGACTCCGCCCACTTCTCCTCGCTGATCAGGCCGAGTGTGGCCGACCCGATGAGGGCGGGGTCGAAGGCGGTCCGCATCAGCGGCAGCCCGTTACGGGCCTCGATCTCAGCCTGAACGGCATGGTCGAAGTGGCGGAGCACGCCGTCAAGGTCGCAGAGCACCGCGTCGAAGGGCATCACGGCCCTCCATTGTGCGGTGTGGCCCGGTGAGCGGGTTCCATCGGTCGGAATGGTGCGCCGATCGGGAGGGCTCTGGACCCGACATTCGCGCAGTGATCATGTGTTCCTCGGAGCCTGCGTGAACCGGGGACGGCGGGATTTCGTCGGCGGGAGCGGCGATCGGGCTCACCGAACCGTTGATCTTGCCGACGGGTGGGTGATATAGGTGGATTGGTGCGATTCCAAGGTGCGGCGGTGACAGCCCGCCGGTTCCGTCGGTAGCGGCGGGACGACTCGGTGTGATTCCGGGCCACGCGGTGACACCCCGCCACCTCTCGGGCCCTGCTCACGGCCCCTGACTCCTTCGTGCGGCGAGGACCGTCCTTGCCGCTGTCGAGAGGTGGTGCCGGATGTTCACCGGGCACATTCAGGAAGTCGGAACGGTGGTGGCCGTCGACCAAGCTCGTATCGCGGTCAGAGCGCCCAAGGCCGCCGCGAGCGCGCTGGGTTCGATCTGCCTGAACGGCGTCGGGCTGATCGTCGTTCAGAACGAGTGCGAGACGGGCGTCCTGGAAGCCAGGCTTACGGCCGAGACCCGCCGCAGATCGACCCTCGACCAGATCCAGCCCGGTACGCGGGTCAACGTGGAGGCGCCCTTGGGCCTGGGCGACCCGCTGGGTGGTCACCTGGTCCAGGGCGCGGTGGATGCCGTGGGCAAGGTCGTGAGAGTCGACGACGAGGAAACCTCACGGCGGTTGTGGATCAAGCCGCCGGAGCGTTTTCTCCCTCTGGTCGTCCCCAAGGGGCAGATCGCGGTCGACGGAGTCAGCCTGACCGTCGCCGAGGTGTCTCGCGACCGGTTCTCGGTGGCGCTGATCCCCGCGACATTGCAGGCCACCGCGCTGGCGGAGCTGTCGGCCGGCGATCGTGTGAATCTGGAGCCCGACCTGCTCACCCGCCTGGTACGCCGCTGGCCGTCCGACCCGGGGCGGGCGGTGACCGAGGTGGTCGCGGCGCTGCCGTGGGCGGGACGGGTCTCGGGCGGGGCCGGCGTGCAGAAGGCGCTGGCGCAACTCGCGTCCGGGGGAGCCGTGGTGATCTGGGATCCCGACCGGGAGGGCGAGGGCGATGTGGTGTTCGCCGGGGTGCGGTTGCGCCCAGAGGGGTTCACCTTCCTGCTTACCCAGGTCTGCGGTCATCCGACCGTGCCGTGCGCGCCTGAGGTCCTGGACCGTCTGGAGATCGGGCCCATCCCCGGACCCGGTGACCGGCATGGCACCCGGCCGCACGTCCCGGTGGATCTGGCCACCGGAACCGGCACCGGGGTGTCGGCGGCCGAACGCGCCGCGACCGTACGCCGCCTGGCCCACCCGGAGTCCAAGCCGTCTGACTTCCTCCGACCGGGGCATGTCTTTCCGCTGGCCGCACGCCCTGGAGGTCTCGCCGAGCGCGCCGGTCACACCGAGGCCACCGTCGCCATGTGCGTGGCGGCCGGGCTTCCGCCGGTCGGGGTGTGCTGCGAGGTCATGAACCCCGACGGGACCATGGCCAAGGCCGCAGAACTGGAGGTGGCCGCCCTGCGCTGGGGCCTGCCTCTGCTCGACGTGGACGACCTGAGGAAGCACCTGTGATCACGGCGGGCCGCGACCTCTACGACGATCCCCGCTTCTTCGAGGGCTACCGTCGGCTCCGGGATTCCGGCGCCGGGATCAACGACGCCATCGAGATCCCGGCCATGAGCCGGATGCTCCCTCCCGTGGCGGGCGCCGCCGTCGTCGATCTGGGCTGCGGGACCGGCGCGCTGGCCCGCCGGCTGGCCGACGCGGGAGCGGCGCAGGTCTTGGCGGTGGACTCCTCCCAGCGGATGCTGGCGCTGGCCACCCCGCATCCGCGAGTCCGCTACCTGCATGCTGACCTGGACGAGCTCACGCTGCCCGGCCGTTCCGCCGACCTGGTCGTCAGCAGCCTCGTCCTGCACTACGTCGCCGACTACCCGGGGTTGGTCCGGCGCGTCGCGCACTGGCTGCGGCCGCGTGGACGGTTCGTCTTCTCGATCGAACACCCCGTCTGCACGGCCGCCGATCCCATGACCGGCTGGCGGCAAACCGGCGAGGGCACGGTCTGGCCGGTCGACGACTATGCCTCGGAAGGGCCTCGAACCCAGAATTGGATCGTCGAAGGCGTGGAGAAATACCACAGGCAGATGGCCACGCTGATCGGCTGCCTGCTCGACGCCGGCCTGGAACTGACCGGTATCGACGAACCCGTTCCCGGCGCCGCCGATCTCCAGAGCCATCCTCACCTGGCTGAACATCTCAGACGCCCGCCGCTTCTGGTGCTGGGAGTCCGTCTTCTGCCGAACGTGACTTCAGCGCGAAGGTAGCTCTGCGTGGTGATGGTGGCGGTGCTGGTGCGGGAGGCCGGTGCAGCGCAAAGGCCGGCACAGATGAGGCCGGCGCACTCGTCCGTAGTTGGATAGAGCCGAGGCGTGGGAGGAAACGCGATGATCACGGTCGACGTGATGGACGGCATCGGGGTCGTACGACTGGCCCATGGCAAGGTCAACGCCCTGGATCTGGAGCTGTGCCGGACGATCGAGCAGACAATGCGCGATCTGGACGACCAGAGGGGACCCGTGCGGGCCGTGGTGGTGACCGGAGCCGGACGGGTGTTTTCGGCGGGCGTCGACCTCAAGCGCGTCGTGGACGGCGGCGCCGCGTACGTGGCGGAGTTCCTGCCCGCGCTCAGCGGTGCCTTCCGATCCGTCTTCGACCTGGGCAAGCCGGTGGTCGCCGCGGTCAACGGGCACGCCATCGCCGGTGGCGGCGTGCTCGCCGCAGCCTGTGACCACCGGATCATGGCGTCCGGGAGCGGCACGATCGGGGTTCCGGAGCTGCGGGTCGGGGTGCCATTCCCGCACTCGGCGCTGGAGATCATGCGATTCGCACTGGGCCCGGTCGGCGCCCGCCGTGCGATCTTCGACGGTGCCAACCACGAGCCGCAGGCGGCCCTGGCCCTGGGCCTGGTCGACGAGTTGAGCGATCCGGACGCCCTGCTGGACCACGCGATGGCCGTTGCCGGCCGGATGGCCACCGACATCCCGGCCGACACCTTCCGCTGCACCAAGACGCAACTCCGGCAGGAGGTGAACGAGCGGCTCGACCGTGTTACCGAGCCGGCCACCTTGGAACTGTGGACGACGGCGGCAACCGACGGCCGGATCCGGGCCTTCATGGACCGGACGGTAGGTTCCGGAGCGACCCTTCGTGAGTCCTGAAGGGATCGACTTGGGCGGAAGCGCGTGCGAACCCGCACCATAGCCGGACAGCCGGCAGGTCGCCGGCCGTGACCGGCCTCGTCCGCCCTACCGGCGGCACCATGAGGAGGAGACATCGCCTTGCCGATCATTGATGTCTGGGCACAACACCCGACGCGGCGCTTCATCCAACACGACATGTTCGACTCGCTGCGCAATTGGTCCGGCACCTCCCTGCCACCCGACCAGCCGCCGCTCTCCGTCACCGTGGCAGCCATGGACGCGGCCGCTGTCGACCTGGCCCTGATCAGCGCTTGGTACGGGCCAGAAGGCGCGCTGATCACCAACGACGAGGTGGCCGCCTTCGTCGCCGAGTCGGACGGTCGCCTGGCCGGGGTCGCCTCCGTCGACCTGCGCAAGCCGATGGCGGCCATCCGCGAGCTCCGGCGGGTGGTCACCGAACTCGGCTTCAAGGCGTTGCGCATCGTGCCTTGGTTGTGGGAACTGCCGCCCACCGACCGCCGCTACTACCCGCTCTACGCCGAATGCGTCGAGCTCGGCATCCCGTTCTGCACGCAGGCGGGCCACACCGGCCCGTTGCGTCCCTCCGAGCCCGGCCGGCCCATCCCGTATCTCGACCAGGTGGCGCTGGACTTTCCCGAGCTGACGATCGTGGCCGGGCACATCGGCTACCCGTGGACCACCGAGATGATCGCGGTGGCCACCAAGCACCCCAACGTCTACATCGACACCTCCGCCTACACCGTTCGCCGCTATCCCGCCGAGCTGGTCGCGTACCTGAAGAGCCATGGCGGCGGCAAAGTGCTGTTCGGCACCAACTACCCGATGATCACACCGCTCAAGGCACTGGACGGGCTGGATCAACTCGAGCTGGATGAGGAGACCCGTGCCATGTTCCTCCACGGGAACGCCCGGCGCGTGTTCCAGACGCTTCACTGACGCGTACAGGAGCGAGCGGTCTGGCCCTGCTCCTGCTCATCCGTTCCCTGAGCTCGCGAGGAACCGGTTGATCAGCTCGGCGAGATCGCCGGGCTGCTCCGCGACCATGTTGTGATGCGTGCCTACTACTGACCTGGAAGGAATTCGTTGCTGGGCGCTTGGCAGGCAGATCGCCAGCACGTGGCGGACACGGCGGGCCACCGTGTGCCGGTGCTCTCGTTCAGCCACTGAGGAACGCGGCAAGGAGCGGGATCACCTGTGCCGGATCGTCTTCGTGCACGTTGTGCCCGGCGCCCGGAATCACCTTCACCTCTGCGCCGGGGATGCGTTCAGCGTACTCGCGGGCGTAGGAGGCGGGCAGCCACTGGTCGTCCCGTCCCCAGACGATCAGCGTCCTGGCGGTGATCCGGCCCAAGCCCGCGTCGATGGGGGCGTAATCCTGGCTGCGGACGAGCTTGACGAAGGCTTCTCGTTGTTCAGGCCTGGACATCCATGCCCAGTTCTCGTCGACCACCTCCGCGGTGACCCGTTCCTGGTGAGTGAACGCGGAGCGCAAGCTTGTCTCAAAGTCCGCGCGGCGCATCAGCTTCACCACGGCCTCACCCACCACTGGCACGCCGAACAGGGCCGTCTGCGAAGCCAGTTCTTTGTTCAGGCCAGGCGAGTCCAGGAGCACGAGCTTATCGACCCGGTCGGGGTGGCGCTCGGCGAAGGAGAGGGTCCACGCACCACCCCACGAGTGACCGACCAGCGACGCCTTCGTCAAGCCCACCGCGTCCAGGAAGGCTCTGATGGCGTCCGCCATGGCGGGGATTGTGTAGGTGAAGTTGTCCGCCGCCTGGGTGTAGCCCTGGCTCGGCAGGTCGACGGCGTAGACCGTGTGGTTCTTGGCCAGGGCGGGGATGGTGTCCCGGTAGGAGTACTGCCACTGGGCGCCACCCGCGATCAGTACAACCGGTGCTCCTTGTCCGGTTTTGGTGTAGTGGAAGCGCGCCACGGGAGTGTCGGCGTACAGGGAGTGAATGCGGCTCAGGTACGGCGAGCGGTATCCCTGTACGGCGGGTGGCTGCCACACATACGCGATGAACAGGACCGCGGCCACCAGCAGCGCGACCAGGCCCGCCAGCCATCGCGGCCAGCGCCGCCGACGGGCGCGCTGCTCGGCCGAAGCCGGCAGTGTCTCTCCAAGTCTGAGCATGATCTTCCTCAGTATCTGCGGGGTCTTCACACACACACCGGGACGGATGGGCATCACCCGCCGTGACAAGTGCGACCAGTGACGTGGCTCACGAACTGCCTGGGCGGGTGGCCACGGCCAGGGCGACCCCAACAGCCCGACTGTAAGACCACAGCGACGGCCGAGGTGGTGTGCGGGGGGACGGCCATCGGGGTGAGGGACTTCAACCGCGCGGGCACATGATGAGCGCGGCGACGTAGTACGCGCACGGAACGGGGGTCGAGGTCCGTGACGAGCCGTTGAGATGCCAGCCACCGCCGGTGATGACGACGCTCATGTGGCGTCCTCCGTGCCAGGGCCCCGCTGAGGAAGCAGGGCCTCTGCGGCCGCCCAAGCTCGGGCGAGCCCGAACTCCGCCAGTCCGCGGATCAGATCACGAAAGGTCTCCTCGGTGGCCCCGTCCGCCTGCGCCAAGGCGGCGTGCAGGCGCATCGACTGACCCAGCGTCTGGTAGAAGACGTCCACGGTCAGGCAGGCGATCGCTCGCTCGCGGATGCTGAGATGCGGGCGGGCCCAGCGCTGGGCGAGCTGGTCCTCGGTGAAGGCGGCCAGCCCTGGGTCCACGGCCTCGAGACCGTGGATGGCGCGGGCCAGCGCTCCGGTCAGCGGCACCGGCTTGATCGGGCCGGTGTCCTGCGCCGGGGGCAGGCCGAGTTCGGCCAGGCGCTGGAAGGCGGGGACGAGGATCGGATAGCCCACGTACGGGGCCAGGTGGCGGTAGAGCTCCCTGATGGCCTCGGGTTCGACCCCGTTGGCCAGGGCCATCTGCACGTGCATGGCCAGGGGCAGGTCGAGGTGCGGGTGACACAGGTCGGCTGTCAGGCAGACGAAGGCCTTCTCCCGCATGGTCAGGTGGGTCAGGCCCCACAGGTTGTGGCCCGCGCCGACCGCGAGCTGGGCGAAGACGGGGTCGAGCGCGACGAGGGCGTCGGCTCCGGCGAGCTGCGTCATGGTGTGCTCCGTTCAGGACAGGCCCAGCGCGCGCAGCCGCAGGGCATCGAGGGTGTACTGGGGGACGACGCGGCCGAGCGTGCTCATCAGCCGCGACTTCTTGCCGACCGGGTAGCGGGAGCGGGGCTTGCGCGCGGTCAGGGCGTGCAGGACGGCGCGGGCGACCACATTGGGGCTGGAGCCCGAGCGCTCCTCCTTCAGCCCGCTGGTGACCATGGTCCGGTAGGCGGCACCGTACAGAAGCCTGCCCTCCTCGCCGATGGCGGCCAGCCGCGGTTCGACCTCGCCTTCGAGCTTGTCGACGGCGGCGGTGTTGATCGAGCCGGGCTCGATGAGGACCGCGCGGATGCCCCAGGGCTTGACCTCCATGCGCAGCGCGTCGTTGAGGGAGCGGATGGCGTGCTTGGAGGAGCACAGTGGGCCGCCGAAGGGCAGGGTGATCCAGCTGCCGACCGAGCCGACGGTGACAACGCGGCCTTTCGATGCGCGCAGCTTCGGCAGCATGGCCTGGGTGACGGCCACCTGGCCGAAGACGTTGACCTCGTACTGCCAGCGCAGCGCGTCAAGGGAGACGAACTCCAGGGGTCCGGTGACGCCGATGCCGGCGTTGTTGACCAGGGCGTCGAGATGACCGATGCGCTCGGCGGCATCGGCGATCTGCCTGGCGTCGGTGACATCCAGCTTGATCGGGGTGACGGTCGGGCCGAGCGCCTGGCCGTCGGCCTCTTTGCGGACTCCGGCGTAGACGGTGAAGCCCTCGCGGGCCAGCAGGAGGGCGGTGGCACGGCCGATTCCGGTAGAAGCGCCGGTCACGAGGACGGTTTTCGACATGAGTGGTCCTTCCGGGTCCGGGTCAGTAGTAGGCGCGCATCAGCTCGGTCGCCCATTCCGGTTGCAACGTCGGGCCTTGCGGGCCGAATTCGGCCATGTACGGCTTGACGTCCACCACCGGGGTGCCGTCGATGGCGTCCAGGCCGCGCACGTGGATGTCGAGACCTTCGACGGCGAGCAGGCGGCAGCGGGAGACGCCCAGCAGGTTCGGGCGGTTCTTGCCCCGCTGGGCGAAAATGCCGACCTTGGGCCAGTCGGGGTTGCCCCGAGGGTCCCGTCGAGGCGGATCAGCGCCTGTTCGGTGTTCCAGTCGTCGTCGAACGCCTCGACGCGCCCACCGACGACCGTTCCGACAGGCTCCACCACAATGGTCCGCACAGCGTTCCTCCCATGGTCAGATGGCTGATCACGACCGTACGGCCCGCCGGTTCCGGCCGAATCAGTCATGGTGGCTGAAGCCTTGCGAGGCTCCCACCGGCTGGTTAGGTAGGGAGCTGATCGAGTGGCCCGCTATCTGACCAGCGACTGAGCCTGCTGCTCCGCGGTCTTGAGCTGGCGGTTCTCCTTGATGAGGAAGTAGATCAGCAGTCCGCTCATGATGAAGTGGCCGCCGGCGGTGTACAGGCCGGGGAAGTAGCCGCCCTTGATGATCGGGAAGACGAAGTGGGCGATGCCGTTGAGCAGGCCCGCGCCCAGGGCGTACCACCACAGGAAGAAGTTGGACACGCGGATCTGGTAGAGGGCGCCCGCGCCGGCGAAGAAGTAGAGCGCGCCGAAGCCGAACACGAAGACGAGCAGGAATTCCTTCTCCGGCCAGTCCCGTGGCGAGTCGAACAGCTCGACGATCTCGTGGGGGAAGCCGCCGGTGTACTCCTCGGCCATGTGGATGAGCTGGAAGCCCACCGCGCACAGGTAGACGGCGATCACTTTCCTGGACCTCACCGGGCGGGTGTAGCTGAAGGCGATCCACCCGCTCCAGCCCAGCACGCTGGCGACCACGAGGATGACGGCACCTTGTATGGGGAGGGTCAGCAGTGCCCAGGTGCAGAAGGCGGCGGCCAGGATCGCCATCACGGTCGCCGAGTAGGGTTCAGGCCGTTTGGTCATGGCCGAAACCCTAGGAAGATGGCGCTATCGGTCGCCTCCGTCACGTGACTGATCGGGCCCGGGGCACATCCGTCACGTGACGGATGGGCGCACGCAATCCTCGGCCGGCCGCCCCTCTTGCTAGAAGTGCGCGCCGTGACCCTGCGCATCCGCACCGCCCAGATCCGTGGTCCGTCCCGGGCGGGGGAGGCTGACAGTCGGCGGCCGCACCGCTGAAAACCAGGCCAGCGGCGCAGGATCGCACATCGGAAACGTGCTTTCCGTGTTTGGGGTGGGATGAGGACGGCGGATGTCCTCATCCCACCAGCTCTCTCGGATAAACGAGCACACTTGCTCACATGTCCGGCGGGAACCAAGCTTGGAGGTTCTCCGGATTAATCGGCAGAGAGATGTGTTCGTGCGTGATCAGCCACTTGCCGCTGATCCGTCGGCAGCAAACGGTCGATCGTGCCCATATCGCGCTCGTAAGCCCGTTTGTGCGCTTTCCGGTGTCCAGGTGAAGCATGTGCGCGAAGGCGACATCTCCGCTTGTCGCAATGGTGAGGTCGTGTGTTTTCAGGCTGATGGGTCCGTCGTATCCATCGAACCACCGCACAAAGTTGCGGCGGACTTCTTCGGTCCCGATGAACTGGAGAGGGGGTACGACATCGTAGTAAACGATGTCGGAAGAATAGAGTGACATGAGTGCATCGATGTCCTTTTCCTGGCTGGCGTCGACTCGACTCTCCAAGAGCGCCCTAACTTCGGAATCGTTCGAAGTCATTGCATCCTCCATTCAACAATTTCTGACCGCAGAGCGGCTTTTGTGGTTCCAATAGTCCCGACGACGCAGCCCTGCAGAATGTGAGGTGCCACGCTGGATCAGACGGTGCGGCCGGCCTTGAGCGCGGCCGCGATGTCGACGACGCGGTGGGCTTGGTGACGTGCCGCCGCCAAGGTCACCTCGGTGGGCGTCCCGGTACCGGCCACGTGGGAGGTGCCGTAGGGATTGCCCGACTGGAACTGGATGGGGTCGGTGTAGCCGGGGGGCACGATGACGCCGCCCCAGTGGTAAAAGGTGTTCCCCAGCGCCAGGATGGTGGATTCCTGCCCGCCGTGGGCGGTGCTGGAGGCAGTGAAAGCCGAATACACCTTGTCCGCGAGCTTGCTCTGCATCCACAGGGGACCTGTGGTTTCGATGAACGCCCTGAGCTGGCTGGCCGGATTGCCGAAGCGGGTGGGGGTGCCGAACAGCACCGCATCAGCCCACTCCAGGTCCTCATGGCCGGCCTCGGCCACATCGGCGGTGTCCTTCAGATGCTGGGCCCACTCCGGCCTGGCGCCGATCGCCTCCGGCGGCGCCAGTTCGGCGACCTTCCGCAGCCGCACGTGCGCGCCGGCTTTCGCGGCGCCCTCGGCGGCGGCCTGCGCCAGAGCATGCACGTTGCCGGTGGCGCTGTAGTAAATGATCGCGACGTTCACGGGTTCCACGATTGGTTTCCTTCCAAGTCGATCTCGAGCGATACGACGAGGTGGCACTGCGGAATGTGAGGCGACGCGCCAACCTCACATTCGAGGAGGCTGTCTCGTCGGCATGATGAGTTGCAGATGCGACAAGGAAGGCTGGCTGGCGACACCATGAGCATCACATCCGCGGCAGGAACCGGTTGGCTCGACCCGAGCCTGAGCGCGATCATGAGCGAGCGACGTCAGCTGATCAATCTCGCGTACCGGCTCCTCGGTTCGCTGGCCGATGCCGAGGATGTCGTGCAGGAGACCTACACCCGCTGGTACGCCATGTCCCGTCAACAGCAGGAGGCCATCGAATCGCCGGGCGCCTGGCTGACGAGGGTCGCCAGCCGCATCTGCCTGGACCAGCTCGACTCGGCGCGGGTCAGGCGGGAGCGCTACGTGGGCGAATGGCTTCCTGAGCCGCTTCCCGACCACAGAGAGTGGACCAGCGGCGGCGTCCCGGCCGACCCCGCCGACCGCGTCACCCTCGACGAATCGGTCAGCATGGCCTTCCTCGTCGTACTCGACTCGATGACTCCGGCCGAGCGCGTCGTGTTCGTGCTGCACGACGTCTTCCGATACCCGTTCACCGAGGTGGCCGAGATTGTCGGTCGTACGCCGGTGGCATGCCGCCAGCTGGCCTCCTCCGCCCGCCGCCGCCTCGATGCCTCGCGGGCGCCCGCAGCACCGACGGCCCAGCAGGCCGGCATCGTCAGGGACTTCAAGCAGGCGTGGGAAGCCAAGGACATCAACACCCTCATCGGCCTCCTCGACCCCGACGCCACCGGAGTCGCCGACGGCGGAGGCCTGGTCAGCGCCATGCTTCACCCGATCGAGGGCAGCGAGCAGATCGCGCGCTACTTCCTCGACGTTGCCGTCAGAGCACCCGGCATGACGATGGCGGAGCGCACGGTCAACGGTCAGCCCGGCCTGGTTCTCCAGCTAGGCGAGGCCACCACGGCGGTCCTGGCGTTCGACATCGCAGACGACCGGATCAAGCGCATCTGGGCCGTACGCAACCCCGACAAGCTCCGTCCGTGGACGGCAGGCTGATTGAGCATCCGCGCCGATCCACGGCAGCGCCTGGAGAGCCGCTCAGCCCCGACATACCGGCGCCATACCGCCGCCGCCTAGGGTCCTTTCGGCATGGAAGTCGCCCTATTCCACGGATTTACCGTCTCTGGAATTGCGTGACGAGTTCGTGAAAGGAACCCGAGTGTTCAGACCCCTTCGGTCTCGTGCTGCCGTCACGACCGCAGCCGTGATCCTTGCGATCGGCCTGTCCGCCGGCACGCATCCTGCGACGGCCGCCGCCTACGCGACGGCCGCCTGCGACCCCGCCGGTCAGACCGCGGCCGACGCCGCCGTGGCCACGCAGCTCAACACCACGCTCAGCGGCGCGATGCGCGGTTCTATGGACGCCTACCGCGTCTCCTGCGCCCGCATGGTGATCAAGGCCGTGGCGCAGCGCGGGCAGCCGCAGCGGGCCGCCGTGATCGCGCTCGCCGCGGCCATGGTGGACAGCGGGATCCAGAACATCAGCGAGGAACTCGACAACGGCAGCCTGGGGCTCTTCCGGATGCGGCCCGCGTGGGGGAGCAGCACGCAGCGCCTCGACGCAACGTGGGCGGCCAACGCGTTCCTCGACAAGATGATCAGCCTCTACCCCGACCGCACCTGGGTCACCGCGCCGATCGGCGAGGTCTGCCAGGCCGTCCAAGCCTCGGCCTACCCCTACCCCTACCGCTACCAGGCACAGGCCGCCGATGCGCAGATCATCGTCAACACCGTCTGGCCGCACGTCAGCGGGCCGAAGGGGGTGGCCTCGCTGTACGGGGTGCTGCCGGACGGGCGGCTGACGTACACGGCGATCGACGCGGCGTCCGGGCAGCGGACGTCGGGTCCGGTGCTCTCGGCGAAGACGCTGGGCTTCACGCCGAAGGCGATGGCGACGCTGAACGCCGACACGCTGCTGGTGACGGAGAACGGCACGGCGGGCAAGCTCTACCGGGTCGACGTGCAGAATGTGACGGGCACCGTCGAGTTCGCGGCGCCGGTTTATCTCGGCAGTGGCTACACCCACGACCTGCTGGCCTACGACGGCGGGTTCCTGTTTGGGATCACCGGCGGCGCCCTGCGCCGGTACATCATCAGGGTGGCGAAGCCGGCACTGGCTGACATCACGGGCAACACGCTCATCGGGACCGGCTTCACCCTGAAGACTCTCACCACGACCGGTCCGGGGTGGATCCTGGGGACGACCGACGCCGGCGCGCTGATCTCCTACAAGATCGGCGGGGCGGACCTCTGGCGGCGTTACCAGCTGCGCGACACCACCTGGCAGGTGTTCGACCGCCTGCTGTCGCCGGGTGCGGGCGTCTACTACGGTCGCAAAGCCGACGGGTCGCTGCATCGCTACTTCGACATCAACCCCTTCGACGGCGAGGGCGCGGACGTGTCCGGGCAGGGCGCGGTCGACTCCTCCGGCTGGACCCAGACCCTCCTGTCCGCCCAGCCCGGCACCGTCACCCGGTAGCTCGAGAGCCGCACCCGCCGGTTGATCGTCGTCCGCACTGCCTGGGAGCAGCACCTGGCCGAGGCCTCCCAGGGTGCGGGCGAAGACTTGCTGTTCCGGCCACGGCGCTCTGCTGGTGACCGCGAGGAATCTGCTCAACGCCTGGACCGTCCGGCACCGGCCCTGTTGGCCCGCAGGCTGCGCGCATGCTGGATCGTCGAGCTGCTGAGTGCGCGGATCGACGGTCGGAGTGGTCGCCGCCGCGGCCGGGCTCAGCCCTATCCAGGCTGTGGAAAGCGAAAGACCTGCGGGCCCGGCAGGATTCGAACCTGGGGCACCCGCTTAGTACAGCGGCTCCGCCCGGAAGGCTTCGAGCAGGTGAGCCCGCACCCTGGCCACGGCGGGCCTGGCCTGGGCACCTGAGCGGACGGCGAGGTAACCGGTGTTGATCGGGGCCTCCTCTGGCTCGGCCAGCGTGACGAGCATGCCCGCGGCCAGGTCGCTGCGGCACAGGTAGGCGGGCAGGACGGAGATCCCCATGCCGGCCCGGACCGCGCTGAGCACGCCGCGCAGGTCGGGGATGACGACCTGGGCCGTCATCGCCGGACGCCTGCCGTACACGGTGCGCCAGTAGCGGCGCACGATGGGCAGGTCCTCCGCATAGGCCACCAACGGCACCCTGGCTTTGACGTCCCTCCATGTGGCCGCGAGCGGCGGCGCGGCGACCAGGAGGAACTCCTCGTCGTAGACGGGGTCGGCCTGGACGCCGCGCCCCCGGGGCCGGATCGTGGACAGCACCAGGTCCAGCCGCCCGGCCGCCAGGTCCGCCAGCAGGTCGTCGGACAGGCCGAGGGTCGTGCGCAGCCGCAGCCCGTCCCGTACCAGCGGCGCGAGCATCGGCATCACCACGTCGCACAGGAACTCCGCCGGCCCGCCCAGGTGCACGGCCTCGTCCGACGGCAGCTCCGACTCCACCACCTCGTCCAGCGCGTCCAGTGCGGCCGCCACCCTGCGGGCCAGCTCGTCGGCGGCCGGCGTGGGCGCGACGCCGCGCGGCAGCCGGTCGAACAGCGGCCGGTCCAGCGCCGCCTCCAGTGCCTTGACCTGCGCGGTCACGGCCGGCTGCGACAGGCCGAGCGTTTGCGCCGCGGCCGTGATGGAGCCGGTCCTGTGCACCGCGAGGAAGGTCCTGAGTAGGTCCAGCGAGATAGGCGACATATCACTATTCTGATGGCTCTGGAGGCGTTTGGTTATTTGTCGCTGATGCCTGATGCGCGCGATGCTGTCAGGCATGAGCAAGCGCATCCTCATCGCACTGACCAGCCACGACGACCTCGGCGGCGTGGAGAAGACCGGATATTACGTGCCCGAGGCGGCCCATCCCTGGGAGATCTTCCGCCAGGCCGGGTACGACGTGGACGTCGCCAGCGTGCGCGGCGGCGAGCCGCCCCAGGACGGTTTCGACCCCGACGACCCCGCCCAGGTCGCCTTCCTCGCCTCGCCGGAAGCACGCGACACCGCGCGCCTGGCGGACGTGGACCCCTCACGTTACGACGCCGTGCTCTACGCCGGCGGCCACGGCACCATGTGGGACTTCCCCGGCGATCCCGGCGTCATCCGAGTCGGCAGGCAGGTGTACGAGCGGGGCGGCGTGGTGGCCGCCGTCTGCCACGGTCCCGCCGCGCTGGTGAACCTCACGCTGTCCGACGGGTCGTACCTGGTGGCGGGCAAGCGGGTGGCGGCCTTCACCAACGAGGAGGAAGAGCTGCGCGGCGTGGCGAACGTGGTGCCGTTCCTGCTGGCGGACGAGCTGGTGGACCGGGGTGCCAAGCACGAGCCGGGCCCGAACTGGCAGGCCCAGGTCGTCGTGGATGACCGGCTCGTCACCGGCCAGAACCCCGCCAGCGCCGCCCCTCTCGCCGAGCGGGTCCTCGAGCTCCTCGCCGAACGGCGGGCGTGAGCAGTACAAACACCGCCGGATGGCGGTTGTGAACCACGGGTAAGGGCTCCGACCATCGAGGAATAGCGCTCCGCGACCCGTGGAAAGGTGAAGTGCATGGCATACCACCCCAATTTGGACCCGGAAATCCGCGCCGCGATCGAGCAGACGCCGCTGCCGGCGCTCGACATGCCGAGCATGACGTACGAGGCGCTCGACGGGTTCCGAGCGCAGATCAACGCGTTCCTGGCCGCCGCGCCGCCGGCCGACGCCGACGTGGTGATCGAGGACCGGCACGTGCCGGGACCCGACGGCGCGCCCGACGTCCGGGTCCGGATCTACCGCCCTGCGGGCGAGGGCGTCAACCGGCCGGCGCTGTACTGGATCCACGGCGGTGGAATGATCATCGGCGTGCCGGAGATCGACGATGCGATGGTGATCGGCTACGTCGAGCAGCTCGGCGTCGTCGTGGTCTCCGTGGACTACCGGCTGGCGCCGGAGAACCCGCATCCCGCCCCGGTCGAGGACTGCTACGCGGGCCTGGTGTGGACCGCCAAGGCGGCGGGCGAGCTGGGCATCGACCCGGCCAGGATCGCCGTCGGCGGCGCCAGCGCCGGCGGCGGGCTCGCCGCGGCGACCGTGCTGCTGGCCCGCGACCGGGGCGGCCCCGACGTGGCGTTCCAGCTGCTGGTGTGCCCGATGCTGGACGACCGCAACATCACCCCGTCCAGCCACGAGTTCGCCGACGCCATCGTCTGGGACAGGTCGGCGAACCTCTTCGGCTGGACCGCGCTGCTCGGCGACCGGGTCGGCGCCGACGACGTGCCCCCGTACGCGGCCCCGGCTCGCGCCACCGATCTGTCCGGGCTGCCGCCGGCGTTCATCGACGTCGGTGAGCTGGAGGTGTTCAGGGACGAGGACCTCGACTACGCGTTGCGGTTGTCGCAGGCCGGGGTGTCCACCGAGTTCCATCTCTACCCGGGGGCCTTCCACGGGTTCGACGGCATGGTGCCGGACGCCGAGCTCAGCAAGCGGGCCAGGGCGGCCAGGCTGGCCGCGCTCAAACGGGCGTACGGCCTGTAGCGGGGTTCGCGCGGAGCCGGACCAGAGCGAGGGCCAGGTGGGCGCGCAGGCGTCCGGGGGCGTCGGCGAGTGAGAAGCCCAGGGCCGACTCGGCGCGGGCGATGCGGGCGGCCATCGAGCTGTGGTGCAGGTGCATGGCGGTGGCCGCACCGCGGATCGAGCCGGCCAGGCACAGCGCCCGCACCGCGGACGTCGCCTCATCGCCGAGCCGTGCCACCAGGACGGCCTCGGTGTCGCCGATCCTGGCCTCGCGCACCTGGTGGCCCATCGCGCGCAGCCCGGCCGCCAACCCTTGGTCGGGCAGCGCGATCGCCAAGGCCTGGAGCGGGGCGGACGGGGCGAAGCCGAGCAGCCGCAGGGCCCGGGCCCGCTCCGCCTCGCCGGTCTCGGCCGACAGCACCAGCTCGACCAGCGCCGGGTCCTGGCCCGCCTGCGCCAGGGCGGCGGCACGTTCCAGGGTGACCTCGGCGGCGGCCGCGTAGCGTTCGAGCACGATCTCGTCGAGCCCGTGAGCCGGGCCCTCGCGTTCCATCCAGACCGAGCCGAGCTCGGAGCTCAGCTCCCTGACCTCGGCGGGGGACGTCGCGGGCGTGTCCACGGCGCCGCTCGGCGACGTGCGGGTGCGCCGGCCGGTGGCGGCGTCGAACAACCCGACCGGGCACTGCGCCAGCCGCGCCGTGGCGGCCAGCAGCACGGGCACACTCACATGGTCGCGCAGCAGCGAGTCGAAGTACGCGATGACCCGCACCGCGCTCTCCGCGTCGGCGTCCAGCGTGGACAGCCGGAACAGTAGTCCCTGCACAGCCATCAGAGTAGTTCGGTGAACAGCGGCCTGGCGAGCGAACCAAGCGTGCGCTAGGTTGGTAGTCGTGGATCTCGACTTCTCCCCGGCCGAGCGGGAATTCCGCGCCGAGGTTCGCGACTGGCTGAGCACGCATGCGCCGGGACCGCTCCCGTCCATGGACACCCCCGAGGGATTCGCGGCGCATCGCGCGTGGGAGGCACGGCTGGCCGCCGCGCGTCTGTCCGTCGTCTCCTGGCCCGAAGAGTACGGCGGGCGCGGCGCCTCACTGATCGAATGGCTGATCTTCGAGGAGGAGTACTGGGCCGCCGGCGCCCCCGCCCGCGTCACCCAGAACGGGATCTTCCTGCTGGCCCCCTGCTTGATGCGGTTCGGCACACCGGAGCAGCGCGAGCGCTGGCTGCCGCGGATGGCCAGAGGCGACGACGTGTGGGCGCAGGCCTGGTCCGAGCCCGAGGCGGGCAGCGACCTCGCCGCGCTCACCTCCCGGGCCGAGCCCGCGCCCGGCGGCTGGCGGCTGTATGGGCACAAGACGTGGAGCTCGCGGGCCGCGTACGCCACCCACGGGTTCGGCCTCTTCCGCACGTCGGGGACGCGGCACAAGGGCCTGACGTACTTCATGTTCCCGCTGGACGACGTCGCGGTCCGGCCGGTCGCGCAGCTCGACGGGCTGCCCGGCTTCGCCGAGCTGCATTTCGACGGGGTGTTCGCCGACGAGTCGATGGTGCTGGGCGAGGTTGGTGAGGGGTGGCGGATCGCGATGGCCACGACCTCCTCCGAACGCGGACTCACGCTGCGCAGCCCCGGACGCTTCCTGGCCACCGCCGACCGGCTCGTCACGTTGGCTCGGGCCGCCGGCGACCCGGCGCTCGCCGATCGGGCCGCCCGGTGCTGGGTGGAGGCGGAGGCGTACCGGCTGCACACCTTCGGGACCGCACGCAAGATCATGGCGGGGGAGGAGGTCGGGGCGGCGGCCAGCATGGGCAAGGTCTTCTGGTCCGAGCTGGACCTGCGGATGCACGCGCTGGCCATGGAGCTGCTGGGGGAGCGGGCGGGGGAGACGCCGTGGCTGGACGGGTTCCTGTTCTCGCTGGCGGGGCCCATTTACGCGGGCACGAACGAGATCCAGCGCAACATCATCGCCGAGCGGGTCCTGGGGTTGCCGCGATGACCATGAACTTCGGCTTCACCGACGAGCAGCTCGCGCTCGGCGCGACCGTGCGTGACGTGCTCCGGGCGCACTGCCCGCCGGCCGCGTTGCGCTCCGAGCGGCGGCCGGGATGGGAGCAGTTGGCCGCGCTGGGGTTCTTCGGGCTGCTCCTGCCGCCGGAGAGCGACGGGCTGGGGCTCGGCTTGGCCGACGTGGTGCCCGCGCTGGAGGAGACCGGGCGCGCGTGCCTTCCCGGGCCCGTCGTGGAGACCGCCGTCGCGGCGCCGTACCTGGTGGCGGGCGCCCCGAAGCTGGCCTCAGGGGCCGTGTGCGTGAGCGTGCTGCTGCCCGGGCAGGTGTACGCGCCGGACGCCGACCTCGCCGACCTGATCGTCGTGGCCGGGGCCGACGGCTTGCGGCTGGTCCCCAAGGAGTCGGCCCGACTCACGCCCCGGCCCGGCGTCGATCCGTGCCGGCCGCTGTTCGAGGTGGCCTTCGAGGACTCCGAACGGCTGGGCGGGTCGGCCGTCCCGGCGCTGCGGCGGGCCACGGTCGCGACCTCCGCGCAGCTCATCGGGGTCGCCAGGGAGCTGCTCGCGGTCTCGGTGGCCTATGCCCGGGTGCGGCGGCAGTTCGGCGCCGCGATCGGGTCGTTTCAGGCGGTCAAGCACCAGCTCGCCGATGTGGCCGTGGCCGTGGAGTTCGCGGCGCCGCTGGTGTACCGGGCCGCTCTGGCGGTGGACGGGGGCGTCGCCACCGTCGAGCGGGACGTGAGCGCCGCCAAGGCCGCAGCGGGGGAGGCCGCGACCCTGGCGGCCGGGGTGGCGCTGCAGGTGCACGGGGCCATCGGGTACACCGAGGAGCTCGATCTGCGGTTCTGGCTCGCCCGGGCCTGGTCGCTCTCGGCGGCGTACGGCACGACGGCCTCCCACCGCGAGCGGCTGCGTACCGCTGTCCTGGGCGGCGACCTGCGGAGATACCCGTGAGGTACGGCGACCTGGGGAGGCCCTGGTGAAGTTCGGTGTGCCGCTCGGGCTGCTGCATCCCGCCGCGTGGAAGGACATCGCGGTGGCCGCCGACGAGCTGGGATTCGAGTCGGTGTGGCTGCCCGAGCACCTCGTCTTCGCCACAGACCTGTCGCTGGCCGCCTACCCCGGCACGTCCGCTCCGGCGATCAAGCCTGCGACGCCGCTGTTCGACGCGCCTGCGTACCTGTGCTGGCTGGCCGCGTCGACCTCGCGCGTCAGACTCGGCACAGCGGTGCAGCTGCTCGCCCTGCGACATCCGTTCGTGTCCGCGCGCGCCTTCGCCACCCTGGACGTGGTCTCGGGCGGGCGTGCCATCTGCGGGGTCGGGGCCGGCTGGTACCGGGGGGAGTGGGAGGCGGCAGGGATCCCCTTCGGCACGCGGGGGGCTCGCCTGGACGAGGCGATCGAGGTGGTCAGGCGCCTCTGGACCGAGCCGGTGGTCGCTCACTCCGGGAGGTTCTACTCCTTTCCCGAGGTCGCCTTCGAGCCCAAGCCGGTGCAGCGGCGGCTGCCCGTGCTCGCGGGCGGAGAGTCGCCGGCCGCGCTGCGCCGGGCGGCGCGGCTCTGCGACGGGTGGATCAGCATGCCGCACACCCCGGAGTCGATCAAGCCGCAGCTCGACCGGCTCGGGGCCGGGGTCCCGGTGACCGCGCACGCCTATGCGCTGGCCTCGCCGGACGAGGTGCCTGCCTGGGCGGCGCTGGGTGTCGAGCGGCTCATCGTCCGTCCCTGGACGCGCAGCCGCGACGCCGTGCCCGGCCTGCTCGCCTTCGCCGAGCGGTACGGGGTGCGTGGCGAGGCCTGACGCCGGGGCTGGCCGGCTCAGGCGCGGTGGCGGCCCTGACCTGGGCGGCCCGTGGAGGTGGCGCTGATCGCGCCGACCAGCTCGCGGCCGCCGTGCCCACGCAGGGGCGGCGGGAATCCGGTGGTGCGGTGCCGGCGGCCACGCGGGGCGCGGTCGGTGCTGAAGGGGCCGAACCGCTCTTCGACGGGTGTCTCCAGGCGCCGGCGACGTCCCCGGTAGGCCGCCGTGCCGACGTCGGGGGAGTCGAGGATGTCCCCGCCTTGGACGGCGCTCGTGGCTGGGGTGAAGGCGTCGAACGCGCTGGTCGCCCCTGGGATGACGACATGTTGGAAAGGTCCGGTGTCGACGATGAGTGGACCGGTCCCGCGAGCGGCCCGAGAGGGTCGCACGGCAGCGTCGCGTCCGAACGGGTGGGTCCCGGAGGCGGACTCGAACGGGTCGATGTCGAAGTCGGGCTCGAACGGGTCGGTGTCGCGGATCCGCTGCAACGGCCCGGTCTCGTCGGTGAACTCGAACCGGCTCCTGTCGAAGTCGGGCTCGAAAGGATCGGTGTCGCGGATGCGCCGCATGGGACCGGTTTCCCAGCAGGGCTCGAAGGGGCCTGTGTCAAGGGGCGTGTCGAAGGCCGGAGCGAAGGAACCCGTGTCGGCTGTGTGGTGGCCGGCGGGGGCCCGGCGCGGCGCGGCGTCCGCGACCGGGTCGAAGGGCCGGGTGCCGAGCAGCCGCCGCACCTGCTCGGACGCCTGGTCGCCGCTGGAGGAGGAGGTGGCGGCGGGTTCGAGGTCGTCTCGGAGTTGCGCGGTCCACAGGGGAGCGTCGGCGGGCGTGACCGCGCCGCGCCGCCGGCGGCGGCGCCGGTGGCCGGGGCCGGAACGGGCCGGGCGGGCGGCCGTGGCGGCGGCGGTGGCCGGGCGGAGCCTGATTTGGCGGGTCTTGGCGACGGCCAGGAGGGCCAGTGCGGCGATCAGGGCCGAGCCGATCAGAGTGGGGGAGTCGACGGCGGGCAGCGGGCCGGTGGCAGCAGCGTCGGCGTGCGTTGGCAGCGGCTCGGCGGTGGCCGCCGTCGTGTCGGCGGTGGACGGCTTGGCGTGCTTGCCCTTCGCGACGCCCTTGCCCGCGGCGGCCCCCGTGGCGGCCGGCGAGGAGGTCGCGGCAGGTGCGGAAGCGGCCTCCTGGGTTTTATCGGCGCTGGTCCGCGTGGGCTCGGGCCGGGCGGCGAGCGGAGGCTTGGCGGCTTCTTCGTGCTCGTCCTGGGGGATCATGGACGTGAGCGATTCCCCCGGCATCTGCAGCACGCCCACGTCGGTGCCGGGCCCGGGGGGCACCGACGCCTGCTCCTCGGCCTTCTTCTTGGCCTCCGCGGCCTCCCGGGCCGCGTCCCCGTCCAGCCGGGCCTTGATCTGCTCCGGGTACCCGTACCCGACGACCTTGCCGGTGTCACGTTCCTTGCGTTTGGCGACGCCTCCGTCGATGTTCCCCTCGATGGTGAAGATCGTGTCGCCCTCGACCCTGGTGACGATGCCGACGTGGTCGATGTTGTCGACGTCGTTCGACCCGCTCCAGTCGTAGTAGACGAACGCGCCAGGCTTGGGCTTCTTGCCCCAGGCTCCCTGCTCCTTGAACCACTTCGCGTGTGCCACCGTCCATGCGAACTGCCCGACCCACTCCTCGTAGCCGAGCTTGTGCGCGGCCCACGAGAGGTACATCTCACACCAGGGGGCGCCGCTGTAATCGGCGTCGAACTCGACGTTCTTGCCGTACCACTCGCCGAACTTGGTGTATCCGCTTGCCTTCTCGGCATAGCCGAGCTGGCTCTCGAGCAGCTCGATGAACTTCTGCATCTCTGGCGTCATGGAAGCGTGGGGAAACCTTCCGGGCAAACCGGTTTTATCCACGCAGCCATGGGTAAGGGGGGCAACCAGGGACACGTGTGACAGAACCGGAGGCTTGTCGCTGTCGGGACGAGCTGAGGCTACCGTGCCGTAAGTGCAGGTCAAGCACGCACCAAGAGATGGTCACGTCTTGGTCAGCTACGTAAGCCCAGGTCAGGATGCTGCCAGAAATGTCCAAACGCGGGTGGTTTAATCCAAAAAGATCTACCTTCAGGTGCTAACTCAGTATCCCGCGCCCGTCAGCAGGCCGCCGTCCACGGTGAACTCGCTCCCCGTGCAGTAACTGGCCCGGTCAGAGGCCAGGAACGCCACCACGTGCGACACCTCCACCGGCTTGGCGAAGCGCTTGATGACCATGGACTTGACGAACGCCTCCGCGTCCACTTCCTTTGCCATGTCCGGGTCCATGGCCATCGCGGTGTTGATCGCACCCGGGTGCACCGAGTTCACCCGAATCTTGAACCGGGCCAGCTCGCGGGCCGCCGACTTGGTGACGCCCCGGATCCCGAACTTCGAGGCCGCGTACGCCGACAGCCCCTCGGCGCCGACGAAGCCCTCGATCGACGAGATGTTCACGATCGCGCCCCGCCCGGCCGCCTTCATGGGCTCGATCACCGACTTGATCCCCAGCCAGGTGCCCTTGAGGTTGACGTCGACGATCTGGTCGAAGTCCTCGAGCGACATGTCGGCGATCCGGCGAAATTTCAGGATCCCGGCGTTGTTGACCAGCACGTCCAGCTTGTCGTGCAGCTCGACAGCCGTCGACACGGCGCGCTCCCACTCGGCCGGACTCCGCACGTCATGGTGCACGTACGTGGCGCCGGTCTCCTCCGCCAGCGCCTTGCCCTCCTCATCCAGCACGTCCCCGAACACCACCCGCGCGCCTTCCTGGAGGAACAGCCGCACGTGCGCCGCGCCCATGCCCCGCGCCCCACCCGAGATGAACGCGACCTTGCCGTCAAGCAGCCCCATAACGTCCTCCTGCCGCGACGGCTACTGAGGCCGCCTCCATGGTCCGGTAGACGGGGATCCCGGCCGCCGCCGCGATCCGCCGCACCTCGTCCTCGACGCCCGCGGGCGCGCACTCGCCGTTCCTGGTGACCAGGGTGATCCGGGTACGCGGCAACCCGTCCTGTGCTCCGGCCAGCGCCCGCGTGTAGGCGTACAGGGGCTCGGCCGCGTTCCCGTACGTGAAGAACGCCTGGACGTTCACGTGGGCCACGACGTCGCGGCACGGCCGTCGCCGGACGATCGCGTCGATCACCTCGGCGACCAGCCCGGCCCGCCCGCGTGGTCCCACGGGCACCTCCAGAGGGTTGCCGGTCGCCGCCACGCCGAGCCCGCGCAACTCCTCCAGTACGTCACCGGGCAGCGGGTCCAGCCGTACCCCGGCCGCGTCGAACGCGTCCGCAGCCAGCACGCTCGCCCCCCCGCTCGGCCCCACCACGAGCACCCCGTCACCCTCGGTGACGCGGGAGCCGTGCGCCTGGAAGAACGCCAGCACCCCGATCAGGTCGTCCTGGCTGGACACCAGCGCCGCCCCGGCCTGCGCGGCCACCGTCTCCCAGATCCGCCGGTCGCTGACCATGCCGCCGGTGTGCGAGGCGGCCGCCTCCTGCCCCTGCCCGCTGCGCCCGCCCACCAGCAGAACCACGGGCAGGTCGGTGGCGCGCAGCGCCTCGTACAACTCCCTGCCGTCGCGCGGATCCTCCAGGTAAAGTCCGACGGCGCCCGTCTCCGGGTCGGTGGCGAGCCAGCGCAGCAGCTCGGCCGGGGCGACGTCGGCCGCGTTCCCCACGGTGACGACCCGGCTGAACGCCAGCCCGCGCTGTTCGCCGACCTTGATCACCTCCCCCGCGAGCCCGCCGCTCTGCGAGATCAGCGCGACTGATCCGGCGGGGCCGAGCCCGCCGCCGACGAAGGTCTGCCGGCCGCGTGGGCAGTAGACGCCCATGCAGTTGGGGCCGAGCAGGCGTGTCCCGGCCGCGCGGGCGGCCTCGACCAGCTCGTCCTCCAGGTCTGCGCGGCCCGCCTCGCCGAAGCCGCCGCTCATCACCTGCACGAACGGCACCCCGGCGGCCTGCCGCAGCACATCGGGGCAGCGCTCGGCGGGTACGGCCACGAGCGCGTAGTCGACGTCCGCGTGCGCCAGCGACGGCACCGCCCGCACCCCGGCCACCGCGTCCGCCTCGGGATGGACGGCGACCAGCGGGATTCCGGCGGCCTTGTAGAAGTCGAGGAACATGTTCCCGAAGTTCGGTCGGGTGGTGGAGGCCCCGACGACCGCCACCGCCTTGGGCTCGAAGAGCGGTGAGAAGTCGGCGGTCTCCCGGTCGGCCGCGGTCTCCCCGGGCTCGGCGGGGACGTAGCGGGCGTCGACCGCCATAACCCCCGACGGGCCGGCGATGACCGGGTTCAGCTCGAACTCGCCCAGCTCCAGCCGCTCCCACAGCCCACCAGGCCCGCCGACCGTCATGAGCAACTTGACCAGGGCGTCCACGTCCACGGGCGGTGTGCCGCGGAAGCCGTACAGGAGCGGTGCCCCGCGCAGCGAGGCCAGCATGCGGCGCGCGTCCCGCTCCGAGATGGGGCAGAGCCCCAGCGCCGTGTCCCGCAGCGCCTCGGTCCACACCCCGCCGAGCCCGGCCAGCAGCACCGGGCCGAACGCGACGTCCCTGACCACGCCCACGATGAGCTCCACCCCGGCGTCCGCCTGCTCCTCGACGAGGAAGCCCGCGAGGCCGGGCAGCCTGGACCGCATCTCCGCGGCGGCCGCCGCCAGGTCCGCCGCCCGCAAGCCGAGCACCACGGCCCCGGCGTCCGACTTGTGCACCAGCCCAGGACCGAAAGCCTTCAGCACCAGCGGCTCGGCCAGCTCCCCGGCGGCCGTGAAATCCAGGTCGCCGGCGACGACGACGCCACGCGGCACCGGCACACCGGCGTCGCTCAGAAGCGCCTTGACCTCATGTTCGGAGGCCACGTGTTCGTACACGCTCACGCCAGCAGGTGTCCGTACTGCTCGCGGATCTCCCTGCGTAGAAGCTTGCCCGGCCCGCCCGAGGCGTCCTGCGAGTGCGGCAACTGCTCGGCCACCTCGATGTGATCGGGCCTCTGGTGGGCGGGGAGGGAGTCGGCCAGGGCGAGCGCCAGCTTGGAGGCGTCCAGCGAGTGCCCGGCGCGCGGCACGACGGCCAGCAGGATCCGCTGCTCGGACGCCCCTTCAGGGACCCCGACCGCACCGGCCTCGGCCACCCCGTCCAGGGCGGAGGCGGCCTCCTCGATCGCGACCGGCTGCGACCACACGCCGCCCTTGAGTATCGAGTCCTCGCGCCGGCCCAGCACGTGCAGCACGCCGTCGGCGGAAAGCGTGCCGAGGTCCCCGCCCACGTACCACTCGCCGCGAAGCACCTCCGCGGTCTTGTCCGGGAGGCCGTCGTATTCGGTCATCCGGTGCGGCCCGGCCAGGTTGATCTCGCCGACCTCGTCCACCACCCGGTTGCCCTGCGGGTCCGTGATCCGCACGGCGTTCCCGGTACGGGCCCGCCCGGACGACCCCAGCGGCGTCGAGCCGTCGTCCACCCGCCCCATGCACGTGTACGGGGCCTCGGTCTGCCCGTAATACGAGAACACGCCCGCCTGCGGCAGCCGGGCCTTGATCCGGTCCAGCATGGTCGGGGTCAGCGGCTCCCCGCCCAGCATGATCACCTGAACCGACGACAAGTCCACACCTTCGTGCTCCGCCGAGCCCAGCAGGGCGGCGTAGAACGATGGAATCTGCGACACATGCGTGACCCGTTCGCGCGGGACGACCCGCAGGAAGTTCGCCGGACCCCAGTCCTGCTCCAGCACCAGCCGCATCCCGGCGTAGAGCGCGGGCCCGACGATCGCGGGGAAGCCGATGCCCCAGATGATCGCGCCCGTGCCGAACACCGAGTCGGGGCCGCGTGGCACGTCGAGCCAGATCTGCGCGGTCGCCAGCGACGACGCGTGCGTGTGCACCACCGCCTTCGGCAGCCCGGTCGTGCCCGAGGTGTAGTAGAGCGCCAGCGGGTCGTCGTAGTAGCCGGCCAGTGGCGGCTCCTCGTCGGATGCCGCCGTCAGGTCCGCCGCGTTGATCCACTTGGTCACGCCGGGAAGCGACCCCTTGATCTGCTCCACCACCTGCGTGACCGTCGCGTCGTAGATGAAAGCCGTGCACCCCGGGGCCGCCACGACGTCACGCAGCGTCTCCACCGGCCAGTACGGGTTCAGCGCCGCCGTGACCGCACCGATCTTGGCTTGCGCCAGGTAGACCTCGGCCACCAGCAGCGTCTCGTTGAGCAGCGCCGCCACCCGCTGTCCCGGCGTGATCCCCTGCGCCAGAAGGGCGTTGGCGCGACGGTTGACGTTCCTGTTCAGCTCGTCATAGGTGAAGCTCTGTTCGCCGCAGTACGTCAGCGCCACATGGTCGGGCGTGCGCATCGCGCCGGCGGTCAAGATCGCGTGGCCGTAGTTGCCGTAGGGTGATCGCGCCATGGGGGTGCCTCCAGTTTTCAGAGGGGCGAATAGAGCACGAAGACGTTTCCTGAGGGATCGCGCAGCACGGCCCGCGTCTCATGGGGCCCCGCCTCGGGCCCGCGCACCACCTCGGCCCCGCGCGCCGACATCTCCCGCACGGTCAGCGCCACGTCGTCCACCTTGTACGACGGCGCCGCCGACCCGGTGACGTGCTCGGCTGGACCGGCCAGCGCCACGGTGACCCCGCCGCCGTCCAGCGCCGCGAACCTGTCGCCGTCTCTGAACTTCACCGGCAGCCCGTAGAAGGCGATCGCCTCGTCCAGGTCGGCGACGGGGATCAGCACGTTGCCGAGCTTCACACGGGCCTCCAATGCGGTAACTCGTCCACGAACGTGACCCGCACCGGCATCCCGATGCGGACGTCCTCTGGCGCGCACTCCACCACGTGCCCGAACGCGCGGGCACCCTCCGGCAGGTCCACCCAGACCATCACGTACGGCTCCCGTCCCCGGTAGCCGGGCGCGAACGAGCGATGCACCACCGTGAACGTGTGCACCACGCCCTCGCCGGAGACCGGCTCGAACACGAGCTCGCCGCCGCCACACCAGGGGCAGGCCGGCTCGGGGAGGTGGACGCGCCGGTCACAGGCCGTACAGCGCTGGATGACCAGCTCGCCGCGCCCGCAGGCGGCCAGGTAGGCGGAGATGTCGGCGCTCATCGCCTGCCAAGCTAGCGCACGCTTGGTGGCCGGGCAAGGGCCCCCGCCTGCCCACCCTCAGGGGTCGGCCGGGTCGGGGGAGGGCTCTTCCATGAGGGTCGCCGAGGGGTCGCCGGAGGGCCCGGTGGAGAGCCGGGCCACTGGCCCGTTCGTCGGCTCCGGGCCCGATGGGGTCGGGGTGCCGATGGCGGACGTGCTCCGCTCCTCTGTCGGCGTGGGCGGAGGCGTCGGCGGCGCGGAACGATCGGTCGGGGGCGGAGTGAGGCAGGCGGGACCGTCCACGGCCGCCTCGCTCACCTGCGGCCCGTTTTCCGACGCCGGCTCCGTCATCACCAGAATCCCGAAATATGCCCGGCGGCCGCACGCCACGTCCCCTGGATCGTGCGTGACGCTGCTGGTGTAGGCCGTGTTGCCGCGCAGGGTCCGGCTCTCCTGCCGGACCGTCCTGGCCGGGGCGTCGTCCCCGTCCCGCCGCGTATACGTGATCCGCAGCCGCACCGGCCCCGTCCCGTTCGCCGCCACCCTGATCGAGCCGCTGGTGCCGCTCCACTGCACGATGCTGGCTGCCTGTACGGCCGGCCGCGCGAGCTCCGGCACGCCGGTCCCGCCCTGCCCGGCAGTGGGCCGGAGCTCGGGCGGCGGAGAAGGCGTGCTGGCGGGAGACGGCGGCGCTTGAGTCGTCGGGGGAGCGGCCGTCGTCCGTTGTGGAGCGGCCGACGTCCTCGAGGGCCCTGGAGTGGTGGCGTCGGCAGGAGAAGGCGCGGGCTCGCTCTGCTCCTCGGGTGGCGGCATCAGGATCGCTCCCGGCCCCGGCGGCAGCCGCCCGCCCGACAACACCAGCGCGATCGCCACGGCCACGACCGTCGCGCCTGCCACCCACAGGTGCGGCGGCAGCCTGGGCATGCTCATGATCCGATCGCGCAGGGTGCTCGCCGCGCCGGAGCCCGCGCCGGAGTCGCGGTCGGTCCTGGCGAGGGGGAAGCGGAGGGCGAGCAGCGTGGCCAGTTCCGCCAGATGTCGCCGCCCGCGTTTCTCCCATTCGGGGCCGTACCCGGCGACCGCGTCCTCTTCCAGTTCCGCTGCGAACTCCCGGGCGGAGGCGTATCTGACGGCCGGGTCCTTGGCCATCCCTCGCCTCAGCAGGTCGCGCAGCGTGTCCGGCACGACCTCCAGCGGCACCGGCTCCACCAGGTGCTTGTCCCGGATCGCGGGGACGTCGAGCTCCCCCTCCTCGCCTTCCTTGTACGCGCGGAAGGGCGGCCGTCCCTTGACGGCCTCGAAGAGCACGCAGGCGGCGGCGTACAGGTCGGCGGGCGGACCGGCCGTGTGCTGCGTCCACAACTCGGGCGACATGTACGCGGGGGTGCCCGCGGGCACGCCGGGCTCCTCGGCGTACACGACGACGCCGAAGTCGGCCAGCTTGGTGGTGCCGTCCGCCTGGACAAGGACGTTCTCCGGCTTGACGTCGCGGTGCGGCACGCCCTTCTCGTGGGCCGCGGCCAGCGCCAGCAGCGTGCTCTTGAGCACGGCGAGGGCGGCTTCGGGGCTGGTCCTGCCGTGTTCGGCCAGCAGGGTACGCAGTGACACGCCGTCGATCAGCTCCATGACCACGGCGGCACGGGTCGGGGTCTCGACGTACTCGTAGAACCTGACGACGTTCGGGTCGTCGATCTCGACCAGTTGGTGGGTGTCCGACCGGAAGCGGTCCATGAACTCGGTGTCCCTGCGCAGGGTGGCGTTCAGGTACTTGATCGCCACGTAGGCGCCGGTCGATTGGTAGGTGGCGAGGAACACGCGGCCGGTGTGGCCGGCGCCGAGCTGGCGTACTTCACGGTAACCAGGGACCAAGTCCAACCCCCATCAGGCAGCCGTCTTCGATTCGACGGTCTCACCCGGGGTTCGGGTTGTCACGAGTGGACATATTTCGCCTTGTGTTAACCCTGAATGACCCTGTGTGGTGAATGATATGCTCCGCCATACCAAGCAAGCGCTCGGCTAATTAGGCGGGAGGTCGCCGGTGGAGGGCGTGGCCGTGCTCGTGATGGAGATGCAGCGGGGCGTCGTCGGTGATCTCACGAAATTTCCGGACCTGGTGACCGCCTGCGAGCGGCACGACGTCGTGGCCAACACCGCCCGGCTCCTCCACACCGCCAGGGCGGCCGGGATCCCGGTGATCCACTGCACGGCCGCCTTCCGCCAGGACCGGGCCGGCTCGCACACCGCCAACTGCCCGTTCATCGTCTCCCTGCTCAAGGACCCGGAGCACATGCTGGAGGGCACGGCCGCGGTCGAAGTGCTCCCCGAGCTGCGGGAGCCCGGCGACCTGGAGAGCCGCCGGTATCACGGTTTCTCGCCGTTCACCGGCACCCCACTCGACATGACGTTGCGCTCACTCGGCGTCTCCTCCGTGGTGGCGGCCGGGGTCTCGCTCAACCTCGGCATCCCCGGGCTGGCACTGGAGGCTGTGAACCTCGGTTACCGGGTCACGGTCGTCACGGACGCGGTGGCGGGCATCCCAGACGAGTACGCGCAGGCCGTACTGAGGAACACGATCAGCCTGCTCGCCACCCGTGCCACGGCCGCGGACCTGATCGAGGTGTGGAAATGATGGACGGGCTGCGCCTGGACGGGCGCGTGGCCGTGGTGACCGGGGGAGCGGGCGCGATCGGCGCGGCCATCGCGACGGACCTGGCCGCGCTCGGTGCGCGGTTGGTGCTCGCCGACGTGGATCTGCCGAACGCGGAGAAGGCGGCCGCCGGCCTCCCGGGAGCGCGGGCGGCGGCTGTGGACCTGACCTCGCCGGCGTCCGTGGAGGCGTTCGCCGGCGCCGTGGGGGACGTCGACGTGCTGGTGCACAACGCCGGGGTGGCGATCGTGGAGCCGTTCACCGCGAGCGATCCGGCGGGCTGGGACCTCATGTGGCAGGTCAACCTGCGCGGGCCGATGTTGCTGACCAAACTGCTGCTTCCCGGCATGATGGCCAGGCGGTGGGGGCGGCTGGTGTTCATCTCCTCCGACGGCGCCAGGGCCGGGTCGGGCGGCGAGGGCGCCTACACCGCCACCAAGGCAGGACTGTTCGGGCTGGCCAAGACGCTCGCCCGTGAGGCCGCCAAGGCCCAGGTCACCTCGAACGTGGTCTGCCCTGGCCCGACCGACACGCCCATGCTGCGGCGGGTGTCGGCGGCCGAGCCTGGGCTGGTGGACAAGATCGCACGGGGCATCCCGCTGCGCCGCCTCGGCACCCCGGCCGACGTGGCGGGGCTGGTCGCCTACCTCTGCACGGATCGCGCCGCCTACATCACCGGCCAGACGTTGTCGGTGAGCGGCGGCGTCACCATGAACGGATGAACGGCTCAGAGCGACTTGTAGACCGCCTCCACCAGGCGGATGCCGCGCAGGTTGCCGGAGACCGCGCTGGCCATCCTGTTCATGACGTACGCGACGGCCAAGCCCCGCTCGGGGTCGCCCAGCCCGACGGACCCGCCGAGCCCCGAGTGGCCGAAGGCCGTCTCCGACGGCATCAGGAACGTGAGCGACGGCCGCATGAAGCCGAGCCCGAACGCGGTGTCCAGGAACAAGACCCGGTCCGGCCCGTTCACGCGGGTGCGCATGGCGTCCCGCAGCGTGCCGTGGTCGAGAAGGTCGCCGGCGATCAACGAGCGGTAGAAGCCCGCCAGGCCCCTGGCCGTGGTGACCACCCCGGCCGCCGGCCAGCCGGCTCGCAGGACGACCGGGTGGTTGGCGCCGCCCTTGAGAAGGTGCATGCCGGGGTTGCCGAGCGCCCGGTTCATGAGGCTCTGGGGGTCGAGCGCCGCCTTGGCCATCTCGGCCAGCGCATCCGGACTCCGGCCGGCCGTCCCGCCGTCGGCCGGGCCCTGGCCAGTGACGGCCTCAGTGGGGGCCAGGCCTGGGACGGCCTCAGTGGGGGCCAGGGGCTGCGGGCGGTCGGCGGCCTTGAGCCGGGCCGCGCGGTCGATCACCGTGTCCGGCGCACCAACCCACAACTCCAGGTTCAGCGGACCAGTGATCTCCGCGGCCACCAGCTCTCCCACCGACTTTCCTGTCACCCGCCTGATCACCTCGCCCACCAGGAACCCGTACGTCAGCGCGTGATAGCCGTGCGCCGTCCCCGGCTCCCACAGCGGCGTCTGGTCGGCGAGCCTGGCCGCGATCGCCGCCTGGTCCTCGAACTCCTCCACCGGCACGGGATCCTCAAGCACCGGCAGCCCGCACTGGTGGGTGAGCAGGTGCTCGAGGATGATCGCGCCCTTGCCGTGCGCGGCGAACTCCGGCCACACGTCCGCGACCGGCGCGGTCACGTCCACCAGCCCCCGCTCCACCAGCCGCAGCAGAACGGCAGCGGTGATCGCCTTGGTGCAGGAGTAGGCGAAGGCCGGCGTGTCGTGCTCCCAGCGCCGCCCCGTGTGCCGGTCGGCGATCCCGTCCCACAGGTCCACGACCAGCTCGCCGTCCAGGTAGACGGCGAAGGCCGCACCGAGTTCCTCGCCGTCGGCGAAATGCCGCTCGAACACCTCACGGACGCGGGAGAACCGAGGGTCGCAGTGCATCAGACCTCCGCAAGAAAGGAAGCGCTTACTTGGTTCACGAGCCTAACAACTGGGGACGATTCGGCCCAGACGATCAGCGTGGCACCCTGAACCTCCTCACCCCGGACGTGGTCCTCGCCGCCCTGCGCGCCGCCACCACCGGTGAGGTGCTCAGCCTGGCCATGCCCATCAGGGGCGCCACCTCCTCACCCGCCCCCACGACCGTGCCGCACCTGCGCGGCCGCCCGCTGCCGCAGCACTTCATGTCCGTCGACGGCGGCGACTACGCGGCCGGCGCCCGGCCCATCGGCGAGGGCCTGTGCGTGGCCGACGACGCACTGGTCGTCACCCCGCACGGCACCACGACCCACATGGACGCGCTGTGTCACATGTGGTCGGGCGACCAGGTCTACAACGGCCACCCGGCGGCCCGGGTCCGCTCTTATGGCGCCACCCGGTGCGGCATCGAGCACGTGGGCGGCGTGGTGGCGAGGGGTGTGCTGTTCGACGTGCCGCGGCGGCTCGGCCTCGATCACCTGCCGGCCGATTTCCGTATCCCTCCCGAGTTGCTGGAGGAGATCGCCACGCCGCGGCCGGGGGACGTGGCGGTGATCCGTACCGGATGGCCGTTGGTGTGGGAGCGCTCGAAGGAGGAGTACTGGTCGGGCCAGCCTGGGCTGTCGGCCGACGCGGGCCGCTGGCTGGCGGCACACGATGTCTCCGTGGTGGCCTGCGACAACGCCGCGATCGGCGGTCTCAACGTGCGAGGGCTGGCCGATGAAGGCCTGCCGGACGACCTGCACCTCATCCTGCTGCACCGGCACGGCATCCACCTGATCGAGATGTTGTGGCTGGAGGGACTGGGGGCGGCCGGGCGGACCGAGTTCGTGTTCGTGGCGGCGCCGCTCAGGATCGAAGGCGGCACGGGGAGCCCGATCACCCCGCTTGCCATCCTTTGAGGTTCGCGCACTTTTCCCGGCCTGTTTGGATATTTTGCGATGATCCGTTAACCGCCTCCTCGAAGGTCGGTCCCATGCGTCCCCTCGCCCTCATCGCCGCCACCGCCGTGGCCGCGCTCGCCGCCGTACCCGCCGCTGACGCCGCCACGGCCGGTCGCGCGAGCTCCGGCACCCTGCGGATCAACCACGTCCAGACCATCGCCACCCACAACAGCTACCACCGCGAGCTGACCGACGCCGAGAAAGACGTGCAGCGCAGGACCGACGCCAACTGGTGGAACCTGCAGTACTCGCACACCGCCCTGCCCAACCAGTTCGGCGCCCAGCGCGTGCGCGGCATCGAACTGGACGTCTTCCCCGACCCCAAGGGCGGCCTGTACACCAACCCGCTGGTCCGTCGCGACGCCGGGCTGCCGGCACTCAACGACCCGGCGCTCGCCCAGCCCGGCATCAAGGTGCTGCACTGGGCCGACCACGACTACGGCACCAACTGCTCGACCTGGGTCACCTGCCTGCGCCAGGTACGCGAGTGGTCCGACAAGAACCCCGGCCACGTGCCGCTGACCGTGCTGACCGAGTTCAAGAGCACCGACCCGAAGAAGGAGGCCATGGGCGGGGCCAAGAGCCCGGCCTGGGACACCGCGCTCATGGACGGCCTGGACGCCGAGATCCGCTCGGTCTTCCCCGACGACCGGCTCATCACGCCGGACGACGTCCGCAAGCCCGGCCTCACCCTGGAGCAGTCGGTGCTCAAGCACGGCTGGCCGGAGCTGAACGCGTCCCGCGGCAAGATCATGTTCTTCATGGACAACCAGGCGACCGCCATCCAGCAGCCCTACCTGGCGGGCCGGCCCAGCCTGGAAGGCCGCGTGTTGTTCACGAACTCCCGTCCCGGCCGGCCCGACGCCGCCTTCGTCGGCTGGAACGAGCCCCAGGGCGCCAACACCGCCCAGATCCAGGACCTCGTGCGGAAGGGGTACTACGTACGCACGCGGTCGGACGTGCCGTTCACCGAGGCCAGGTCGGGCGACACGGGCCGGCTGAAGGCAGCTCTGGACAGCGGCGCGCAGATGATCAGCACCGACTTCCCGGTGATCGGGCTGTCGGCCAGGCACGGCAGCGACTACACGGCCGAGCTGCCGGGCGGTGCGACCGTCCGCTGCAACCCGGTGAACGCGCCCACCGGCTGCCGGGACCACAACCTGGAGCGGATCACGTCCAAGTGACCGGCAGGCTGCCGACCCCGTACACCGCGGCGTCGTGCCTCAGCGGCACCTCGGAGGCGGGGACGGCCAGCCGCAGCCGGGGCAAGCGCTCGAACAGCGCCCGGTAGCCGATGCGCAGCTCGATCCTGGCCAGCTGCTGCCCGAGGCACTGATGCACACCGTGCCCGAAGGCCAGATGCCGCCGCGCCTCTTGGCGGCCGGGGTCGAGCGCGTCCGGGTCCTCGAACACCGCCGGGTCCCGGTTGATCATCGGAAGTGACAGCGCCACCGTCTCGCCCTTCCTGACCAGCGTGCCCGCCACCTCGACGTCCTCCAGCGCGGCCCTGCTGGGCGCGCCGAGATGCAGGATGGACAGCCAGCGCAGCAGCTCCTCCTCCATGCCCTCCTCGTACGGCCGCCCCTCCGCCAGCAGCGCGAACACGCCGAGCGCCAGCATGTTCGCCGTGGTCTCGTGGCCTGCGACGAGCAGGATCATCGCGACGTTGACGAGCTCCTCGTCGGTGAGCTCGTCGGCGAGACCGCTGATCAGGTCGTCGCCGGGCTCGGCCCGCTTGCGACGCACCAGCTCGCCCAGGTAGCCGGCCAGGTCGGCGCTCGCCCTGGCCACGTCGCCGCCCGGCGCGACGATCTGGAGGCTGCGGTCCTGGAAGAAGTCGTGGTCCTCGTACGGCACGCCGAGCAGCTCGCAGATGACCATCGAGGGGATCGGCAGCGCGTACGCGCTCACGAGATCGGCCGGCGGCCCGGCCGCGGCCATGGCGTCGAGGTGGTCGGCGGCGATCCGCTCGATGCGCGGCTCCAGCACGCGCATCCTGCGCAGCGTGAACTGGCCGGTGAGCAGGCGGCGGTAGCGCGTGTGCCCGGGTGGATCGGTGGCCGCGAAGAAGCCCGGCGGCGCTGGACGTCCGGCCCCGCCGGGCATCGTGGAGCGTACGGCGGAGTGCTTGAGCTCCGTGCGCGCGCTGAACCGCGGATCGGCCAGCACCGTGCGGGCCGCTTCCAGCGTGGTGGCCAGCCAGCCCAGATGGCCGTCGGCGAACTCCAGGCGGCTCATCGGCGGCAGGCCCCGGAGAGCGGACGGCGGGTCGAAGGGGCACTTCGGGTCTCGTTCGATGGGAAGTCGCATAATTGTGAAAGTAGACTCCTAAATCGGAGTTGTATAGCGAAAAATGGTGATCTCTTGTGAGTGGACCGTCGAAGCCGGAGAATGCGGTGTCATGAGCGAGCGACCCGGCCTGCGGGAGCGGAAGAAGGCCAAGACCAGGGCGTTGATCCAGAAGGAGGCGCTGCGGCTCTTCCGCGAGCAGGGGTACGCCGCGACGACGGTCGAGCAGATCGCCGAGGCGGCGGAAGTGGCCCCCAGCACCGTCTTCCGCTATTTCCAGACGAAAGAGGATCTGGTGCTGGTGGACCAGCTCCCGTCCGTCCTCGACGCGCTCAGGGCGGCACCGCCCGAGCTCAACCCCGTGCAGGCCGTACGTGTCGCCGTGCTGCAGACGCTGGAGGCGCAGACGCCCGAGGAGCGCGCCGACAGCGTGGAGCGGGAGAAGCTCATGCTCACCGTCCCAGAGCTGTGGGCGGCGAGCCTGGAGAACATCCGCGGAGTCATCACCACCCTGCGAGACGAGCTGGCGGCACGCGAGGGTCGCGACGCCGGCGATCCGGAGATCCGCAACGTCACCGGGGCGATCGTGGGGGTGATGTGGGCGCTCTGGTTCGACTGGGCGAAGGATCCTTCGAAGGAGATCGCCGCCGAGTTCGACAAGGCCCTCGCCCACCTGGACTCGGGCCTGCCGATCAGTCGGAAGGATCAGAGGCCGGGATAGTCGCCTCCGCCGTGGGCGGCGTCCAGGGCGTCGTAGTCCGGGGCGAACCCGCGCTTGGGAATCGTGTCCACGAATGCCACCTCCCGCGGCTTTTTGTACGACGCCACCTGCTTCTTGACGTGCTCGATCAGCTCGTCGGCAGTCGCCACGCCGTCAGCCTTGAGAGCCACCACGGCCTTGACCGCCTGGTGCCAGGTCGCGTCCGGGATCCCGATCACCGCGGCGTCGGCCACGGCGGGGTGGGACTTCAGCGCGCGTTCCACCTCGGCCGGGTAGATGTTCTCGGCGCCGGACTTGATCATGCGAAGCTTGGGTCCGATGAAGGTGATCGTGCCGTCGGGCTCGCGGCGGCCGAGGTCGCCGGTGTGATGCCAGCCGTTCCGCGACTTCTCCGCATTTAAGGCGGGCCGGGCGAAATATCCGGAAAAGAGGGACTTGCCACGCGCGCAGATCTCGCCCACCTCGCCGGGCGGCATCTCGCTGCCGTCCGGGCCCAGGATGCGTACCTGGACCAGCGGCGACGGCCGCCCCGCGAACCCGGCCCCGCCCTCGGCCAAACCCAGGAAGGTGAGCATGCCGCCCACTTCCGTCTGCCCGTACCCCCCCATCTTGGAGCGGCACCAGGGCGAGTCATCCACCGTGATCATGCTGTCCCACTCGGCCGAGTGGGAGACGAACCTGAGCGACGACAGGTCGTACTTGCCGCCCGCGTTCGCCTTCACCACCGCGTCGATCATCTGGCCGAACAGGAACGCCTGCGTCACCCGTTCGGCGTCGATCAGCCGGCAGACCTCCTCCGCGTCGAAGGCGGGCGTGAAGACGTTCGTGCCGCCGATCTGGAGCGTGGCCAGGCAGAACATCATCGTGCCGACATGGAAGAGCGGCCCGTTGTTGAGGAAGGTGAAGCCCGGCTCCATCTGCCGGACGACGAGGAGCGACGTGCTGTGGGCGACCAGCGCGGCGCTGCTGAGCAGGGCCGCGTTGGGCCGCCCCGCGAAGGCGGCGGTGTACAGGGCGAGCGTCGGCTCCGTATCGGCGACCTGCGGGAAATCCCTGATGGACCCGCTCGCCACCAGCTCCTCGTAGTCCTCGCCCGCCTGCACCCACACCGTCGTGCCGCCCTCCGCCGCACCGGCGCCCGAGGGAGCCTGGCCCTCACCGCTCCCTTCAGACGACGCCGGCGCGGCGGTGCTCTGAGCGTGCAGGGAAGTCGTGGCGTCCGACGGCTCCCAGACAACCGCGGCCGGAGTCAGGTCGGTGAGGATGAACCGCAGCTCGTCCTCCGACTGCCGCCAGTTAGCCGGACAGAAGATCGCGCCCAGCCGAGAACAGGCCAGCAGCAACTCCAGCACCGCATGCGCGTTCTGCCCGAGCCATAGAACCCGATCGCCCGATGAGACCCCCTGGTCGGCGAGGGCGGAGGCCAGCCGGGTCACCCGGGCGTCCAGCTCCGGGTATGTGAGCCGCACGTCCCCGTCCACCACCGCGGTCACCTGGGGACGGCTGCGGGCGTGCTCGGCGAGGACGTCTGAGAGGGAGAGGCTGTGGATCATCGTCAGTCTCCAAAGGCCGGCATGACTTCGGTCGCGAAGAAGCGCATGACCCGCTTCATGTCCTCCAGCGGCATCGGCCTGGTGCTGCCGAAGTCGCACAGAAGGTTGGTGAAGCCGGCGTCCTTGAGCAACGAGATCTGCTCGACGACGCGGGCCGGGTCCCCGATGACCTCCAGCTGCTCCCACCGGAAGTCGGCCGACACCGTGCCGCCCTTGAGATAGCGGTCCTGGTAGAACTCGAAGCCCTGGGCGGCCCGGCCGGTCTTGGGGTCGATGGGCGCGCTCTTCTCGTTGAAGATGCGCGACCGGTCGAACGACGCCTCGAACCGCGCCTGGTCCTCGCGGGCCTGCTCCAGCGTCGGGGCCACGTATACGCTGCGTGCCACCACCAGGTCGGCCCCGTCCGGATGCCCCGCCCGCGCCGCGGTCTCCCGCCAGGTCTCGGCCGCCTTGACGACCTTCCGGAACGTGGCCGCCGGATCGGCGAGGATGGGCAGCCCGCGCTCGGCGTACATGGTGACGGTCTCGGGAGAGACGGCCGCCACGTGCAGCGGCGGATGCGGAGTCTGCAAGGGCCGTGGGACGAGCGAAACCTCGGCCCCGGTCTTGTAGAACTTCCCCTCGTGCTGGTACGCCTCCTGCGTCCAGAGCCCGACAATCACCTCGAGCGCCTCGTTGAACCGATCCCGCGCCTCCGCCAGATCGACGCCGAACCCCTCGAACTCGAAACTCTGATACCCCCGCCCGATCCCCAGATCCAGCCGTCCCCCGGACAACACGTCCACCTGCGCAGCCTCCTCGGCCACGTGAATCGGGTTGTGCAGGGGCAGCACGACGATGCCTGTGCCCAGCCGGATGCGGGAGGTGCGGGCGGCGACGTGGGCGAGCATGGTGAACAGGTTGGGGACGACGCCGTAGTCCCGGAAGTGGTGCTCGGCCAGCCGTATCCCGTCGAACCCCAGCTCCTCGGCCAGCTCGACGAGCTCCAGGTGGTAGTCGTAGACGTCCTTGAAGCTCTGCCCGTCGAAACGGTGGAAGAGGTGGAAGGTCGAGAACTTCATGCGGCGGCCCCTCAGGCGGAAAACCAAGCGCTCGCTTGGGAGCGTACCATGAGGACCCGGGGCAGCCCCAGGCCAAAGCACGGACTTCCACAACGGGGCGCTCCACTGCTGACTACGGGTCTTCGGCACTGCTGTGAAAGACCACTCAGCACTGGTCGACCAGTTGATCGCTGACGGACGCATGCCCGCGGACGACAGGATCATGATCGACGGCCGGTCGGCGTTCCGGGATGTGGCGGCGTGCCGCGACCTGGCGGGTCTCGAGCCCCGGCTTTTCTTCCAGCGCGTTCCCGAGGGGAAGATCGCGAAGAACAGAGTGCATCTCGATATCCATGTCGACGCCGACCGGAAGGCCGCCGAGGTCGAGCGCTTGGTGGCACTCGGCGCGCAGCTGATCGAGACGCACAGCGATCGCGGGCCCTTGACGTATGTCATGCGCGACCCTGAGGGCAACGAGTTTTGCCTGCACTGACGTTTTCGCGCACGCATCCAGCCGCACGTCCCCGGCCAAGGCACGGCCTCCAGCAGGGGGAAGTGGAGCCCCGCATGCACGGCCGTACCCAATCGTCAGCTACTTGGTGTCCTTCGGGTGCCGGGGCGAAGCATAAACCACCCAAAGTGTACGGGCGGCATCATCGATGGCGTATCGCACCCGTCCGATTACCGCGAACCCGCTTGGCGGCGCGTCTGGGCGGTGGGGGCGGGGCGGGGCAGGTCCGACCCCAGCTCCGCCGAGGCGAACGAGACGAGGAGATCGAGCGCCATCGAGACGGACAGGGAGGCGTTGCGGCTGACGATGTGCAGGCCGAGCCCGTCCTCCATGGCCAGGAATGAGGCGGCCAGCTCGTCCGGAGGCCTGCGGGGGTGGAAGTCGCCGGAGGCGATTCCGGCCACCACGATCGACTCGAAGAGCAGTTTCTCCCGATCCCATAGGGACGTCATCAGAGCGGCGTGGCGGTCGTGGCGGGCGCCGAGGTCGTGCAGTTCGTAAAGCGCCTTGCACACCTGGTCGTCAGGCCCGGCCGGCAGTCCGGAATTGAACGCGTGCACAAGCATTCGTGGAGGCTCGGGGATGGCCGCCGTGGTGTGCGCGCGGCGGGTCACGTAGCGGTCGACCAACGTGCGATGCACGTCGTACAGCAGGTCGTCTATGCCGGGGTAGTGGTACAGCACGGAGCCCGGCGACATGCCGATCTTGGCTGCGATTCCCCTGATGGAGAGCGCGGAGAGGCCTAGCTCCGAGATCGTTTCATGTGCGGCCGCGACCATCTCGGCGCGACGGTGATCCGATCGGCTGCGTGTGTTCACGTTGCCATCATGGCGGAGGTCGGTCGCGTGTGGAAGATTGACACTGGCCCGATGTTATTTGCACACTCGTTCAAACGAGAGTCGAGCGACAGGAGCCCCAGCTATGACCTCCATCACGTCCCCCGCCGTCATCGACTGGCGAGAGGCCGACGATGACGAGCGCCACAGGCTGTTCAGCCGGGGTGGCGTCGCCGACGGCCTCGGTCCGCGTGCGGAGCCGGCCCTGGCCATGGCCATCGCGGAGCTGGTGGAGCGGGTGCGGTCCGAAGGTGACAGGGCGTTGGTGGAGGCGCTCGCGGAGTTCGACGGCGTCGACGTCGACCCTGCGGGGTTGCGGGTGAGCGAGCAGGAGATTCGGCAGGCCGCGACTTCGCTGCCCAACCGGACCATCGAGGCGATCAAGGTTGCCATCGCGCAGGTCCGGGCGTTCAATGAGGCTGCGCTGGCCCGAGCGGAGTGGCTTGACGAGGTAGGCGGCATCCGGCTCGGCGAGCTCGCCAAACCGGTGGAAAGCACCGGACTCTACGTTCCCGCGGGCAAGGGATCGTTCCCCTCAGTGCTGATCATGGTGGCGACGCCCGCCGTGGTGGCGGGAGTGCGGCGCATCGCGCTGGTCGTACCGCCGACTCCGGGCACCGGTGGCCGTGTCGATCCGGCTGTGCTCGCCGCGGCCGAGGCGTTGGGGATCACCGAGATCTACCGCAGCAACGGCCCTGCGGGGATCGCGGCCCTCGCCTGTGGGACCGAGACGATCCCCCCGGTCCGGAAGATCGTCGGCCCCGGCAGCCCGGCCGTGACCGCCGCCATGACCGAAGTCCAGCGCCTCGGCTGCGTGGTCGAAGTCGGATACGGCCCGACGGATTCGCTGATCGTCTGTGACGCGCAAGCCGATCCTGTGCTGCTGGCAGCGGATCTGGTCAACGAGGCCGAGCACGGCTCCGACTCCTCCGCCGTCCTTGTGGGCACCGACCTCGGCGTGCTGCGACGTGCCGCCGAGGAGGTCGCCAAGCAGATCGCGGTCCTGCCCGCCCCTCGGCGTGACTACGCCCGGGCCTCGATCCACGACAACGGCGGCATCGTGCTCGCCCGGTCGCCGCAAGAGGCGATGGACATCGCCAACAGCTACGCACCCGAGCACCTTCAACTTGCCGTGGCCGATCCGGACGCCTGGCTTGCGCTGGTACGGCATGCGGGCACGGTCCTGCTCGGCCAGTGGGCCACGATGGCCGCTTCCAACTTCGCGATCGGCACCCCGGCGACGCTCCCCACCACGGGGTTCGCGAAAGCGGTCAGCGGCGTCTCCGTCCACACGTACCTGACGCGCATAGCGGTCGCCAGGCTGGGGGAGGAGGAGTTCTGGCGGCTCGCCCCCACGATCCGCACGTTGGCCGAGCACGAGGGCTTTCCCGCTCACGCCAATTCGGTCTCCATCCGCGAGGGGCGCACCCCGGCGCGGCACCGCTAGCTTGCTAGTGCGAGTGAGCTTCCATGAGTGACTGGCCGGCCAGGCGGGCGGTGATGAGGCTGCGGAAGTTGGGGCACTGCACGATGTCCTCATGGCCACAGCGCAGACCGTGTTCGATGGCCTCGCGGGCGCGGGAAGCAGGCCGAGCTCTTCCCAGTAGCGCAGCGCCGAGGTGGCGACACCGGCGCGACGCGCCAACTCCCCGATGGTCAGCAATCGCTCTCCACCACCTCGAGCTCGGACGGCTTGACCTCAAGCGTACTTGAAGGCGTTGACTGTCGCCCGTGGAGACAGAAATGCGGGGAACGGTGAGTACGCCATGCCGGTGAAGCGGTCCATCCTCGCGACCCTCGTCCGCCAGTTCGGTCACCCCCGTGGCGCGGCCGGGAACGTAGCCGGCTGGGTGATGGCACATCGCGCCTCCAACCGGCAGCGCAACAGCTGGGTCGTCTCTCTGCTCGACGTGCGGCCCACCGACCGGGTTCTGGAGATCGGCTTCGGCCCCGGCCTCGCCATCGCCGAGCTGAGCCGCCGCGTCGGCCCCTCGGGGCACGTCTATGGCGTCGACCGCTCCGACGTGATGCTCCGGCAGGCGACCAAGCGCAACGCCGTCGCTGTCCAGGCCGGACGCGTCACGCTCACCCTGGGCAGCGTCGAACAACTGCCGCCCGCTCTCGACGGCCCCTTCGACATCATCCTGGCCGTCAACTCTCTCGGGTTCTGGACGGCGCCGGTCGAGCGGCTCGACGACCTGCGCCGGCGACTGACGCCCGGCGGACGCATCGCCATCGTCTCCCAACCCCGCTGCCTCGGAGCCACGAGGAGCACCTCACTCGAGGCCGCCCGCAACATCACAACTCTGCTCCAGGACGCCGGGTTCACGAAGACGAGAACAGAAATCCTGGACCTCGACCCTCCCGTCGTCTGCGTCCTCGCCGTCAACGATCCGGACCCCGTCCACGGCCGACCACACACCAGTTGACTGCGAGACCCGGCCGATGTCCGCGTTGCCACCCGGGACAACGTCGTCGCAGACCTCACATGATCTAGTGGCTGCTGTCTCGTTCCTCCGGCTTCCTGACATCCCTCGCGGTGCTCATGCTGTTCATGGGCGGGCTTGTCTGGGGCTGGAAGCAGGGTGGGAGATCATCTCCCAGTACATCGGCGCAATTACCAGCAAACTCACAGCAATCAGCATGACCGGTCAACTATTGCGTCACCACGTCGCCGACCAGCAGTTCGACAGTCACCGGTGATCGCGTGCCCGTCGTTGGTGATCTTCATATCGAACATATGATCGAGAAATGCCTGTACCTCGCGTCCCATGCCAGTTACGATCATGCTCGGAACAGCCGGGTTGATCACTCGGGTCGATTTTTCATGCTGACGAGGGCGTCGTGCAGGACGCCCCTGCCTGAATGGGGAGATCAATATGAGGCGCACAGTGATCGCGTTAGGCATCGGGTTGGGTCTGCTGGGATCAACCGTCGTCACGGCGCCGGCTCACGCCGCGAACGTGGTGATGACCCCTTTGGCCACCACGACGGTCGCTCGAGAGGTCGCGAACTTCTGGCTCGCCGACGGGGCCGCCAACCTGAAGAATGCCACCCCCTATGCGGTGCAGACCGTGGTTCAAGGACAACGCTCGTCCAACTCCGTCGTGCCAGACGGCAAGTCCGGCAGCGTCGCGCCGCTGGCCAGTCCGGTCTCGGCACCAGGGAATCTCCCCACCACGTCGGGCAAGGTGTTCTTCGTCGGCGCCGACGGTCAGCCGCACTGGTGTACGGGCACCGCCGTACACTCGCAATATCGCAACCTCGTCGCCACGGCCGGTCACTGCGTACTCGACGTCGAGCGCTCTGATGCCACGTTCGACAAGTGGGTCTTCGTCCCCGGCTACTCCGAGGGCACGACCCCGTGGGGCCTGTACGTCGGAAAGCAGGTCGCCGCCCATTCCGACTTCGACCTGTTCAGGGACTACGACCGCGACTTCGCCTTCGTGAACGTGCACAACGGCGTCGTCTTGTCCTCTGACGGCGTGCTGACCAACAAGGGAAGGCTCGTCGACAACGTCGGCGCGCAAGGCTTCTCCTGGAACCAGCCGATAGGTTCCTCGAGGGACGTCATCGGTTACCCGGCAGGCTCCAACCCCGACGGAACCAGGCCCTACACGGGTGAGACCCTCGAAAGGGCCAGCGGGCCGACGTTCACCATGACGATCTCCGATCTCCCCGCGGACCAGCTCATCGGCGTCGACTCCCCGTTCCCCGGCACAGGCTCCCTCGGCTCCTCCTGGCTGGAGCACTACAACAACGACGTGCGCAACGGCTACCTCAACGGCATCACCGTCAGCGTCGCCGACACCGACGGCGACAACCGATACGACACCGGCGTCTCGCCGTACTTCGACAGCCAGACGGCCGCGATCTACAAGGCTGCCGGCGCCGTCTGGTCTGGTTCCATCCTCATATAGGCCGCTCACGCCGCACCCGCCATCCAGGCGGGTGCGGCGGGTGCTCATCCGCCGAAGCAGGCAGGAAGTCACGCAGGGAGGCATCTGTCCACGGGTTCCTCATGGTCCTTGAGGGCGAAGGGTGCAGGCGCGTCTGGTGAGGGGTGGCGTAGGGCGGGGGCGAGCAGGATCAGGAGCGCGATCACGCCGGTGATCAGGGCGAATGCCGCGGGGTAGCCGAGCGTGTCGGCGAGCCAGCCTGTGACGGCCGGGGCGATCATGCCTGACAGGTACGTGATCGTGGCCACGCCCGCCACACCCTCGCCCGGGGTCGCTCCCACGTTGCCCGCTGTCGTGAACACCAGCGGTACGATCACCGCCAAGCCCAGCCCGATCATCGCGAATCCGGCTATGACGAGCGCGGGGGTACGTGCCGTGACCACGACGATGCCACCGGCGGCCGCCACGATTCCGCTTGTCCTGACCGCTGCCACGGGACCGAGCCACCGGATGAGACGGTCGCCCGTCAGCCTCATGCCCGCCATGCAGAACATGAAGACGGTGTATCCGGCGGCGGCCAGCCCGGGGCCGGCGTCGGCGACGTCGGTGAGGTAGACGGCGGACCAGTTGGAGCTGGCGCCCTCGGCGAAGGTCGCGCAGAATCCGACCAGGCCGATGGCCAGGATCCCGCGCGTGGGCAGTGCGAAGCGCCGTGGCGGCGGGAGTGGTGCGTCGGCGGCCTTGTGCTCGGTTGCCCCGCCGTCAGGAATGCTCGCGTGGTCGCGGAGGAGGCCATGGCCGGCTGCTGCGCCGAGGGCCAGCAAGGCGATCGACACGGCCCCGAGATGCACTCTCGCGTCGATGTCCGCGCTGGCGGCCAGGGCGCCGAGGCCGCCGGCGGCCAGGCTGCCGACGGACCACATGCCGTGCAGGCCGGACATGATCGAGCGGCCCAGGTGTCGTTCCAGGACGACGGCGTGAGCGTTCATCACCACGTCCGACATGCCCGCGGCAGCCCCGAACAGCAGGAACACCACGAATAGCCACGTGGGCGACGGCGCGAGCGCTGGAAGGGCCAGTCCCGTGCACCACAGCGCGAGTAGGACGCGGGTGGCGGCCCGGCTGCCGAAGCGGTAGGCCAGGCGGCTGGCTGTCGGCATGCCGACGAAGGCGCCGATTGGCGGGCATAAGAGCGCCAGGCCGAGGGCGCCGGGGCTGAGGTCCAGACTGTCCTGGATCCAGGGGATGCGGGTGAACAGGCTGCCGGCGACAGCGCCGTGTGCGGCGAACACGGCAGCGATCGCGTGATGAGGGCTCAGTCTTCTCATGCCCAAGAAATTAACAGGTAGGCTTCCTGATGGAAAGACGTTTTAGGCAGGGACCCTGATTATTATGAGGACCGTGAAGACCGCGACCCCGGCCATGGCCCGTGCCATCAACGACCGGCTGGCCCTCGACTTGCTGTTGGAGCGCGGACCTCTCACCGCTCCTCAGCTCCGCGCGTTGACGGGGCTGTCCAGGCCAACCGTGTCCGACCTGATCGAGCGGCTCAGGGAGGCGGGGCTCATCGAGGTCACAGGGGAGTACGGGGAGGATCGGCGCGGGCCGAACGCCCGGCTGTACGGGCTGGTCGCGGACCGCGCTCACGTCGCCGGCGTGGATGTGCGGCGCGCCGCCGTCCACGTCACGATCGCCGATATCACCGGGCAGGTCGTCGGCTCGGCCACCTGCAAGCTCGACGGTTCGCTGGAGACCCTGATCGAGGGTGTGATCCTGGAGGCCGCCGGGGGGCTGGCGCTGGACACGGTGGTGATCGGCGCGCCGGGCCTGGTGGATCCACGTGACGGCGATGTGATGTCGCAGACCGACGTGCCGGGGTGGCGGCGGGGCGTGGTGGGGTCGGTTCGTCAGCGACTGGGCGTGCCCGTGGTCCTGGAGAACGAGGTGAACCTCGCCGCCATCGCCGAGCTGCGAATCGGTGCGGCGCGGGGGAGCGACGACTTCGTGCTGCTCTGGCTGGACGACGGTGTGGGGGCGGCCGTGGTGCTTGGCGGGCGCCTGCGCCGCGGGGTCTCCGGTGGGGCGGGGGAGATCGGATTCTTGGAAGTGGACGGCGCGCGGTACTGCTACCAACTGGAGGCCGGCGTCGTCCGCGGGCTCGGGCGAGCGGAACTGGCCGAGCGGATCGCCAAGGGTGCATTCGCCTTCGTCGCGCTTCTGGACCCGGGGCTCATCGTGCTCGGCGGCAAGACGTTGCACGAGGGTGGCGACGAGCTGGCCATGTTGGTGTCCGAACGCGTACATGAGCGGTCACCGGCACAGACGGAGATCCGCGTGAGCACGGTCACGGGCAACGCCGTCCTCCAGGGCGCCGTCCTCACGGCCCTGGACCTGACCCGCGACCGCGTCTTCGGCTGATGATTTGTCCGCGTCTTGGGCAGGCCGGCCCTCGGTCCGCGACCGCGTCTTCGGCCGGCCACCCGTCCGCCTGCGTCCCGTGTGCCGCCTGGCCGCCGTGAGGGGATGTCAGGCGAGCGCGGCGTCAGGGGGTGTCAGGCCAGGGCGGTGAGCAAGCCGATCGTCAGTGCTGTGCGTTCCGGGATCTGGTCGAGGAGGACGTGTTCGTGGCGGGCGTGCGCCCCGTCGCCCACCGCCCCCATCCCGTCCAGGATCGCCCGCTCCAGCGCTGAGATGAAGTTGCCGTCGCTGGCGCCGCCCACCGACGCCTCGTCCAGCAGCCACCCGAACTCCGCCGCCACCTCCTGCGCCTCCTTGAGCAGCCGCTGCGAGGCGGGATTGGGGATCATGGGTGGCCGGTTCCATTCGCCGGTCACGGAGATCGTGATGCGCGGATCGGAGGCGCGTAGGCCGGCGAGCACGTCGTCGATCCGCCCCATCTCCGACGGCTCGGCCACCCGTACGTCCACGCCGCAGCTGGCGTGCCCGGCCGCCACGTTCCGCCCGGTGCCGCCGCTGATCAGGCCGACGTTCACGGTGGTGCCGCGCTCCCGGGAGGCGGCCCCGGCCAGGGTGGTGACGATCTCGGCGAGCGCGTGAATGGCGCTCGCCCCCGCGTACGGGTCCAGCCCCGCGTGCGCCTCCACCCCGGTCACGCGTACGTTGAACAGCCCAACCCCCTTCCGGGCCGTCTTGAGCGCCCCGTCCAGCGACGCCTCGAACACCAGGCTCGCCAGCACGTCCGAGCTGGCCGCCTCGATGTGCTCGCGCGAGGCCGGGCTGCCGATCTCCTCGTCCCCGTTGAACAGGAACCGCACGCTCGGATGCGGCAGCTCCAGCTCCCGTAGCCCGCGCAGCGCCCAGATCGACTGCACCAGCCCCGTCTTCATGTCGAACACGCCGGGCCCCGTGACCTTGCCTTCCACCACCGCGAACGGCCATCCGGCCAGCGTTCCCGTGGGCCAGACCGTGTCGTAGTGGCTCAGCATGAGCACGGTCCCCGGCGCGGTGCCCTGATAGGTCAGTTCCAGGACGTCGCCGTACTGGCCGCAGTCGTGCAGGACCTCCTCGTCCGGCATCCCGAGCAGATCGACGGCTCGGGCGCGGATCGAGCGCAGCCCCTTGACCAGCATGGCCTTGTCATAGCTGTGGGTTTCCAGCTCCACCACGGCCTTGAGATCGTCGAGCATGGCCGGGAGTGCCTGCCTGGTCCAGTCAGTGATCAACACGGGAATCCTTCCGGGGGAACTAGGCAACGGGCGCCCCAGGCCCGAGCGGGATGCCGAGCCACCAGAACACGAGGAACGGCAACGTCCAGTCGACGAGCAAGGTGCAGGCGATGGGGATGGTCATGGAGGCCGGCGTGCCGATCCCGGCCTCGCGGCGGTAGCGCTTCAGGAAGCAGCATCGGCACGAACACCGGGCCCACCAACGCCCACTGCGCCGACCCGCTGGTCACCACCAGGTTGATCAAGGTCACGACGAGGAGGATGCCCGGGAAGACCACCGGCCCGCCTCCTTTCGAGGTTACGGTCATCCATTACATGGGCTCGTGACCGCTCCTGACAAGTCGGATCCGTCCGGCAACTCACCGTGAACCGCTTCAAGACCTCGGCACGGCGACGGCTTCGAAAGCCTGCACTGGCTGGGGAGTAAGCCTTCGGTAACGCCACGCGCCCATCACGCCGCACATGGGCGCGGGCCAGTCGAGGTCGTCGGCACCAGGTCGTCGGCACCAGGTCGTCGGCACCGTGCCCAACTGCAGCGCGAATGTCCTCACGGACAGAGGAGGCCCCCTGATGAATGCAGGGTATGCCGGTCGCTAGATCGCGGGAATGGATCTGCATCGCATGCGTAGCGTGCTGGCGTTCATGAGCGTGGATGGCCGCCGGTTGTTGACCAAATGCACTGACAACAGCCCGCAGGGGTTGCGGCGGCTGCTGGCGCGGGCGGGGATGAGCCCGCAGGTGGTCTTCGGAGGTCACTTACGGTTGGTGCTTGGCGGCCGATGTGCTGGAACAGGCAGGGGCCGAGGTGCACCTGGCTCACCCACTAGGGGGTATCTCGCACAGCGATCTAGCTGTCTATTTCTCATGGATCGCTGTGGCGTTGGCGGCCCGCCAGTTCGCGGCCTGCCGTACTGATTCCGGGGGCGGGCCCCAGCCGGCTTCGGCAAGCAGCACGAGCAGTTCCTCCTTGGAGCGGACATAGCGGTAGAGGGCGTTGGCGGTGATGCCGAGACATCCGGCGATCTTGGGCATCGACAGTCCGGCGAAGCCTTCGGTGTCGGCGACCTCGATCGCGACCTCGACGATCCGTTCCACGCTGTGGGCCGGTTTGGGGCCGCGTCGTCGCGTGCCCTTGTTGGGTCCAGCCGGGTTGAGTCCCCACGCCAGTGCGATGCCAGGCGGCAGGTCCGCCTGTCCCTTGTCGTCAGCCACAGGGCATCGTCCTATCGACACAGAAACTGTTCATGCCTTACACTAATTTATATTGATCACTACGGGGAGGCTACAAGTGAGTGGCTCAGAAAGCGCGGGGATGGTGCTGAACCGCCTACTCAGACCCGAACAGACGCCGGTGACCCAGGCGGAGCGGCAGGCGGCGGACGGCTGGATCGACCGCGCGAAGTTCGGCGGGCAGATCACCGGTGCACAGGCGGGGGAGCGGTGCGCGCGGCCGGCCACCGCGAGGACGTGGAAGGTGGCGGTGATGCGTCGCAGAGTTGGTCTGGTTGCGGTTGTGGTTGTTGGAGGGCTGCTTGGAGGCGCCGGGTGTACAGCGCAGGAGCCGTCGTTGCGGGAGCGGCTCGTTCAGGACATGAGGTCGGACCCTGCATATAAGGAGTACTCCGACAAGCAGGTGGAGTGTATGGCTGACGTGGAAATCAAGTACGCCACTCCCGAGGCACTCGAGCAGATCCTCCAAGGCAAGACGCCTGCTGGGAGCGGCTGGAAAGAAGGCGTCGACGGCAAGGCGCTCAGCAACGCCTTCGCCGCCTGTGAGGGGTCCCTTGCGCCTTCACCGACTGAGTGACGACTCCGAGGGCCGGCGGGCTGGGGCATCATGCCATCTTGACGGCAGTCGCACCGTCGCCGGGGCGCGCCCGACCCCGAAGATATGGCCAGGTCGCCTTGCCGGGGAGCTGTGGAGCCAGTCTCGATCACGCGGCTGCGCCAGGGCCCGGCAGCAGGTCGACGTCGCCAGCGTGCATCGTCTCGCCGCAGTGGGCGCAGCGCAGGTCGACGCTGCTGATCTCGCCGCATGCGTGGTGGCGGTAGAGCGCTGGTGGCCCGGACTCGCCGGCGAGCCACCTGTCTCCCCAGCTGGTCATGACCATGAGCAGGTCGACCAGCTCGGCGCCCTTGGCCGTCAGGACGTACTCGTAGCGTGGCCGCCTGTCGTAGGGGTGGCGTTCGAGCACGCCCTGGTCGACGAGGTGGTTGAGGCGCTCGGTCAGCACCTTGCGCGAGATTCCGAGGTCGGCCTGGAGCTGGTCGAACCGACTCATGCCGGCCCACACGTCGCGCAGGATCAGCGGCGACCAGGGCTCTCCGATCACGTCGAGGGTGCGCGCGATGGAGCAGGCCATCTCCCCGAACTTCGTGCGTTGCATGAAAACAGTCTAGCAATTGGGGTTCCTTTACGGAACTCGGAGTGTTACGGTCGTGGCGTCTCTTGAAGGAACTCTGAAAGGATCACGCAGATGAGTAAGGTCATCAGCGCCCACGCGGTGTCGGTTGACGGGTACATCACCGGGCGCGACCCGGGCGCTGGGCGAGGGCTGGGGGACGGGGCGATGCTGTTCGACTGGTACTTCGACGGCAACACACCCAGCCAGGTGTTCGACGGATTCAAGCTGAGCGAGCCCAGCGCGCGGGTCTTCGACGCTCTCGCCGGACGCGTGGGCACGGTTGTGGCGGGGCGCAACACCTATGAGGACTCCGAGCATTTCGGAGGCGGCAGCCCGCACCCGACGGCCCGGCTGTTCGTCCTGAGCCACCGGCCCGCGCCCGAGATCAGCGAGCGGCAGACCCTCATCACCACCGGCATCGAGGACGCCATCGCCGCAGCCCGCGAGGCCGCCGGCGACAAGGACATCGGCCTGATGGGCGGCGGCGTCGCGACCGAGGCCTTGAAGGCGGGGCTCGTCGACGAGGTGATCCTTCACCAGGTGCCGATCCTGCTCGGCGGCGGCCGCCCCTTCTTCCAGGCGCTGCCCGAGCACGTGCACCTGCGTCTGGTGGAGGCCGTCCCGGCGCCCGGCGTGACCCACCTCCACTACGAGGTGGCGCGATGATCCTCGTCACCGGAGGGCTGGGCATGATCGGCGCCCACACCGCCCGCGCGCTCGTCGACCTCGGACACGAGGTCGTCGTCACCACGCATCGCCGGACCGAGGTCCCGTCGTTCCTCGCCAGCCGGGTCACCGTGGAGGCTCTCGACGTGACCGACCGGGACGCCTTCCTGGCCCTCGCCGGTCGCCACGACATCAGCGACATCGTCCACCTCGCCGGCAGCATTCCCGACAAAGACCCGGTCGGCTTCTTCCGCACGGAGACGATCGGCCTGCTCAACGCGTTGGAGGCTGCCCGTGCCTGGGGCGTGCGCAGGTTCGCCGTGGCCGGCAGCCTCGGTGTCTACATCGGCCGGAGCGAGAGTCGCTGGCACGAGGAGCTCGCGCTGCCCGCCGCGCCGCTGCCACATCTGATCGTCGCCTTCAAGAAGGCGGTCGAGCCGCTGACCACGCACGGCCTGCAGGGCAGCGGCGTCCAGCCGGTCATGCTCCGGATCGGGAGCATCTGGGGACCGCTGATGGACCCGGAATCACCGTTCAACCCCATCCCGCCGTACATCAACGCCGTGCTCCGCAGTGAGCAGCCGCGACCGTTGTACGCCGACGACGGCGGCGACAGCTGCTACGCACCCGACGCCGGGCGCGCGATCGCCCTCCTGATGACCGCGGAAACCCTGCGGCACAACACCTACAACGTCTCCAGCGGCCGACCGGCCACCAACCGCGAGCTCGCCGACGCCCTGCAGGCGATCACCCCCGGCCTGCGGCTCGACCTGCTGCCCGGACGGCAGAACGGCCCCGGCGACGACCCCTACCTCGACATCACCCGGCTCACCCACGACACCGGCTTCACTCCGGCCTTCGACGTCGCCGCGGCAGTCGCCGACTACGTCGCCTGGCGCGCCGACAACCCCCGCTGAAGGAGTACACCCATGCTTGACCCCGACGTGCGCCGCGTACTGGATGGCACTTCGATCGCGCACCTCGCCACCGTCCTGCCGGACGGCTCGCCCCACACCGCTCCCGTCTACGTCGGCGCCCACGGCGACCGAATCGTCTTCTTCACCGGTCCGGGCATGCGCAAAGCACGCAACCTGCGCCGCGACCCTCGGATGGCGCTGTCCATCGCGCCCGTTGACAACCCGTTCGAGCCCGTTGTCGTCCGTGGGCGGGTCGTCTCATGGCTCGAGGGCGACGCGGCGTGGGAGATCATCGACCAGCTGGCCACGAAGTACACCGGTGCGCCCTACCCCCGAGGGCAAGAGCGCGTCGTGGCCGTGATCGAGCCCGAGCGGCAGACCGTCGGCGTCGGCTGAGCAGCCGCGAGTCCATCCCGAGAAGAGCTTGCCCGCCGCCGAGCCACATCGGGATGGCTGCCCCGGCTCAGGCGGTCGGGGTGGGTTCCCTCAGCGGCAGGCGTACCTCGAACCAGGTGTCGCCGGGCACCGAGCGGACCTTGATCTCGCCGCCGTGCCGGCCGGCCACGATCCGGTAGGAGATGTCGAGGCCGAGGCCCGTGCCCTCACCCACGCTCTTGGTGGTGAAGAACGGCTCGAAGATCCGGTCCTTGATCGCGTCGGGCACGCCGGGGCCGGTGTCGCCGATCTCGACGATCGCCTCGTCCTCGTCGTGCGCGGTGCGGATGGTCAGCGTGCCGGTGTCGCCCATCGCGTCGAGCGCGTTGTGGATGAGGTTCGTCCAGACCTGGTTGAGCTCGCCGCCGTAGCAGGGGATCGCCGGCAACGTGCGGTCGTAGTCGGTGACCACGCTGATGCCCGGCGCGATCTTGCCCCGGAAGATCGCGACCGTGCTGTCGAGCAGGTCGTGCACGTCCAGCTCCTGGAACGGGGCGCGGTCCATCTGGGAGTACTGCTTGGCCGAGCGGATCAGCGAGGTGATGCGCTCGGTCGCCTCGGTCACCTCGCTCAGCATCTGCGAGATCTCGATCGCCTCGGCCAGCCAGCGCACCGCCGCCGGGGCGTGCTGCTCGCCCACCTTGGCGCGGATCTTCTCCAGGTCCTTGCCGGAGAAGCTGGCGTTGACCAGCGCGGGCGCCAAGTCCCACGCGTCCTCCACGCCCAGCTCGTCCAGCGCCTCGCCCAGCTCGTCCTCGGCGTCGGAGATTGCCAGCGGCGAGCGCGGCGGCAGGGTGCCCAGCTTGCTCGTGCACGCCTCCTGCGCCTCGATGAGCGTGCGCAGCTTCTCCGGCGGGATGCCGTCCTCGGCCAGCTGGGCGAGATGGAGACGGGTGGCCTTGATCAGCGAACGCAGCTCGCCGACCGCCCGCACCGCGGCCGCGGCCGGGTTGTTCAGCTCGTGCGTGAGCCCCGCGGTGATCGTGCCGAGCGCGGTCAGCCGCTGCCGCCGGTCGATCATCTCCCGCTGCATGCGGCCGCCCGACAGCAGGCCGTCGAGCAGGTGCATGGCCATCGGGAACCACTCGGCCACGATGTAGGCGAACTTCTTGGCCGGCAGCAGGAAGATCCGCGACGGCGCGGTCGCGCGCAGCGTGTGCTGGTAGGTCTGCGGCGCCCGGTCGCCGAGGTAGGCGGAGGTGGCGCCGCCGTACACGCCGGGCTGGGACGCGCGGGGCATCGCGACGGTGCCGGCGCTCACCGTCTCGTTGAGCATCTGCACCTCGCCCTCGATCAGGACCGCGAAGCACTCGGCCGGCTCGCCCTGGCAGACGATGTCCTCGCCCGCCTGGAACGTCTTCACCTGGCCGCTGCTGGCCAGCTTGGTGAGCTGCTCGTCGGTAAGCCGCTCGAAAAGGAAGAGCTTGCGCAGTTCGTCAATGTCGATGATGCTCACTGCTTCTCCAGGTAACGATGCACGAGCGCGACGGCCATCGCGCCTTCTCCGACGGCGGAGGCCACCCTCTTGATCGATTCCGCGCGCACGTCGCCCGCGGCCAGCACTCCCGGCACGTTGGTCTCCAGGTAGTACGGCTCGCGCCGCAACGGCCAGTTACGCGGCCGCTTCCCACCCTGGACCAGGTCGGGGCCCGTCAGGACGAACCCCTTCGCGTCCCGCTCGATCGTCTCGCCCAGCCACGACGTGTACGGCTCCGCGCCGATGAACACGAACAGCCACTGGGCGTCGACCGTACGCTCCTCGCCTTTGGTCGACAGCGTCAGCCGTTCCAGATGACCCGTGCCGCCACCGCCGACGACCTCCGTCTGGAGGTGCACTTCGACGTTGGGGAGCGCGGCGATCTGCTCGATGAGGTAGTGAGACATGGACTTCTCCAAACCATCACTCCTCACCAACAAGTGGACCTTGCTCGCGAATCCCGCCAGGTAGACGGCCGCCTGCCCGGCCGAGTTGGCCGCGCCGACGATGTGCACCTCGGTGTCCTTGCACGCCGGCGCCTCGGTCAGCGCCGCGCCGTAGAAGACGCCCCGCCCGACGAACTCGTCCAGTCCCGGCGCCTCCAGGCGGCGGTAGGTGACGCCGGTCGCCAGGATCACCGCGTGCGCCGCGATCTCCCCGCCGTCCTTGAACCCGATCACGCGTGCCTGCCCGCGCGGCTCCAGCATGGTCACCTTGCGTGCCGTCAGCAGCTCGGCCCCGAACTTCAGCGCCTGCCTGCGCGCCCGGTCGGCCAGCTGCTGGCCGGAGACCCCGTCGGGGAAGCCCAGGTAGTTCTCGATCCTGGAGCTCTGGCCCGCCTGGCCGCCGGACGAGTAGGCCTCGACCAGCACGGTATTGAGCCCCTCAGAGGCGCCGTAGACGGCCGCGCCCAGCCCGGCCGGGCCGCCGCCCACCACGATCAGGTCGTAGAAGTCGGTGGCCGGGGTCGTCGACAGGCCCACCGCCATGGCCAGCGTGGCCTGGTCGGGCGACTCAAGCGTGGTGCCGTCGGCCGTCACGACCAGCGGCAGGTGGCAGTTCTCGCCCGCCGCCTTCACCAGCTGCTCACCCTCCGGGTCCTCGGCCAGCATCCACTGGTACGGCACGTGGTTGCGGGCCAGGAAGTCGCGCACCTTGTAGGACTGCGCCGACCACCGGTCGCCCACCACCCGCAGCTCCGACCGTTCGATCCGGTCGGTACGCAGCCACGCGTCCAGCTGCCCGTCGATCACCGGATAGAACTTCTCCTCCGGCGGATCCCACGGCTTCAGCAAATAATGGTCCAAATCCACCACATTGATCGCCTGGATCGCCGCGTCCGTGTCGGCATAGGCGGTCAGCAGCACGCGTCGCGCGTACGGATACATATCCATGGCGGCCTCGAGAAACTGCACCCCGTTCATCTGCGGCATGCGGTAGTCGGCCAGGATGGCCGCCACGTCGTCGCCGCGCAGCCGCATCTCCCTGACCGCCTCGATGCCGTCCCTGGCCGTCTCAGCGCGAACAATCCGGTATTCCTGGCCATAGCGGCGTCTCAGGTCACGGGCGACCGCCCGCGAGACGCCCGGGTCGTCGTCCACCGTCACGATGACCGGCTTGTCCATGCCCCTACCTTCTCCCAGTGGTCCCTATCTGGAAGCATGTCATGCGTCGCCAAGTGGGTGAGTACTCGCTCATATCATGACCGGATGAGCACCCGGGATCGTATCCTCGACGCCGCCGAGCAGGCCCTGCGCGACTACGGCGTCGTAGGTGCGACGACGAAGCGGATCGCGCGCCAGGCCGGCTGCTCCGAGGCCCTGCTCTACAAACACTTCCCCGGCAAGGAGACGCTGCTCCTCGCGGTGCTGCTGGAGCGGCAGCCCACGCTCGCCCATGCCCTGACCCGGCTGCGGCTGAGCGTGGGCCAGGGCCATCTGGCCGCCGGCCTCACCGACTTCACGGTCGCGGCCGTGGAGTTCTACACCAAGGCGGCGGGCATCGCCTCGGGCGTGCTGGCCGACCCGCCGCTCATGGCGGGCTTCAAGAACATGCTGGCCAAGACCGGCGGGGGCCCGCACATTCCGGTCCTGGCCCTGGCCGAGATCATCAAGGCCGAGCAGCGCGGCGGCAGGATCGACGCCGACATGGACGCGCAGGCGGCCGCCGCCATGCTGATGGGCGCCTGCTTCCACCGGGCGAACCTGTCCCATTTCGTGGACCTGCCCGACGACACCAGGACCTGGGCGGCCGGTGTCGTCGCCATCCTCCTCAGGCGATGACGCGGCTCTCGCCGCCGTCCACCAGCATCGAGATCCCGTTCACGTACGAGGCCCGCTCGCTGGCCAGGAACGCCACCACGTCACCCACCTCCTCCGCGCGCCCGATGCGGCCGACCGGCACCGCCTTGCCCCGCTCGGCCAGCACCTCCTCGCCCCCGGACAGCTCACGCAGCCGCTCGGTGTCGATGGGCCCCGGCATCACGTTGTTGACCAGCACGCCGTCGCCGGCGACCTCTCTGGCCAGAGTGCGCACGACGCCGGCCACGGCCGACCGGGTGGCGTTGGACAGCGCCAGGCCGTCCAGCGCCTCGCGGGCCGACCGGCTGGTGATCGTCACGATCCGGCCCCAGCCACGCGAGCGCATCTCGGGCAGCACCGCGTGGATCAGCCGTACGGTGCCGAGCAGGTTGCGCTGCACGGCGACGTCCCAGTCCGCCAGGGTCGTCTCGTCGAAACGCCCGGCCGGCGGGCCGCCCGCGTTGGCCACGAGGATGTCCACCGGGCCGAGCACGCCACGCGTCTCCTCGACCACCCGCCGCGCGGCGGCCGGATCCTCCACGTCCGCCAGGATCGCGTGCACGACCTTGCCGAACTCCTGCAGTTCCACCACCGCGTCCGCGAGCCGCTCCGGGTTGCGGGCGGTGACGCACACGTCGCACCCTTCCCGCGCCAGGCTCTTGGCCGCGGCCAATCCGATGCCCGCGCTGCCTCCGGTGACGAGGGCGACCTTGCCCGAGATGCCGAGATCCATAGGGGCGACTATAGAGTGACCGGGCTCAGCCGAGGTGCACGTGGCCCAGCTTGTCCGGGTTTCGCACCACGTAGATCCCCCTGATCCGGCCCTCGTGAATGTCGATCATGGTGAGCTGCTGGTCGCCCGCGACATGCGTCCAGATCGCCTGCTGGCCGTTGACGTCCAGCAGCCGCGTGTCCGAGAAGTCGTAACGCGACAGCAGCCCGCCCAGGAACGCCAGCACCTTCTGCCTGCCGATGATCGGCCGCAGCGCCGCCCTGACCTTGCCGCCGCCGTCGTTCCAGTTCACGACGTCTTCGTGGAACAACTCGGTGAGCGCGGCCAGGTCGCCGCCCGCCGCCGCGTCCATGAACTTCATCAGCAGCTTGGAGTGGTCCTCCGACGACGGCTGGAACTTGTCGCGCCCCTCGGTCACCCGCGCGGATGCCCGGTGGTGCATCTGCCTGGCGTTGGCCACCGACGTGCCGACGATCTCCGCGATCTGGTCGTACGGCAGCTCGAACGCCTCCCGCAACACGAACACCGCCCGCTCCGGCGGCGTGAGCCGCTCCATCATGTGCAGGGTCGCGAACGAGACGGTGTCGCGCAGCTCGGCCGTGTCCAGCGGCCCCGCCTCTGACGTCAGCACCGGCTCGGGCAACCAGGGCCCGGTGTACGCCTCCCGCTTCACCCTGGCCGAGCGCAACTGGTCGAGCGCCAGCCGCGAGACCACGGTCACCAGGAAGGCCCGCGGCTCCCTGATCTGACTCTGATCGGTGCCCTCCCAGCGCAGCCACGCCTCCTGTACGACGTCTTCGGCGTCCCACATGCTGCCGAGCAGGCGGTAGGCGAGCCCGAGCAACAGCGGGCGGTACTCCTCGAAGTCCACGGCAGAAATCATGCCCCCTCACCGAAGAAGGAGGCGTACCGGGGACGCCAATCGAGCCGCAGCCGTGCCCGGCAGCCAGTCGGCCATCGTGATCGGCGTGTCGTCCACGACGTCCAGCGCCCCGGTGACGTCCCGGCCGAGCGCGGCCACCACGGCGGTGGCGGCGTCGTGCACGTGGGTGAACGACAACACCGACCCGCCGTCGCCCACGATCAGCATGGGCGATGAACCTGGCGCGCGGGGCGTCGCACTCGACCGGGAAGCGACCGTGCGCGCGATGCGACGACCAGGCCGTCACCCGGAGACCGGGACACCTGCGCCGGATGTGACAGCTCATGGCTGGAAATGCCGCGTTAACCATGATGAGCTGGGCAAGTGGCGAGAAATCTGATCCTGTCAGGAGGCCTGTTCCACGACTTCGCCGCCACGTCGGCCGCGCTCGCGCAGGTGCTCGCCGAGGTGGGGGTCGAGTCCGAGATCACCGAGGACATCGCGGGCGCGCTCAGCGAACCGTCGGAGGTCCAGCTCATCACCGTCAACGCGCTGCGCTGGCAGATGACCCAGGACCGGTTCGCCGACCTGCGCGGCGAGTGGCGCTTCGGCTTACCGGCCGAAGCCCGCACGACACTCCTCGACCACCTGGACCGGGGTGGCGGGCTGCTGTGCATGCACTCGGCGTCGATCTGCTTCGACGACTGGCAGGGCTGGCCGCGGGTGCTGGGCGGCTGCTGGACCTGGCCCAAGTCCCACCACCCGCCGCTGGGGTGGACAGGCGTGCGCGTGCACGGCAAGCACCCGGTGGTGGACGGCCTGCGCGACTTCGACGTGGTGGACGAGGTCTACAGCGACCTGGACATCCTGCCGGACGTCGAGCCGCTGGCCTCGTCCAACGGGCAGCCGCTGATCTGGGCGCGGCCGGTCCGGCGGGGCCGGGTGCTCTACGACGCGCTCGGCCACGACACCAGGTCGTACGACAACGAGGTCCACCGGACGCTGCTCCAGCGAGCCGCGCTCTGGCTGCTCAAGCGGCCGGTCACGATCAGGGAGTAGCGGACCACCCGGTCCAGCGGGTCACGGTCACGACGATCACCGGGCCTGCGGGGCGGCGCTCGCGATACTGGGGATATTTGGCCGCCAGCGCGTCGAGCGCCGCCTCACGCTCGGTCCCGCCCTCCACCACGCGGGCCAGGCCGTCGGCCCGCACCCACCACAACTGCGCCCAATCGTCCTCATAGTGATCGACCAGCAGGCTGACCTGGGGATTCTCCCGGATGTTGCGAAGCCTGCGGAGGTTCGCGGTGGTCTTGGGCTTGTGGTCGACCGCGGTGACCACCGTCTCGGCGACCACGGCGAACACGACCGGCGCCAGGTGCGGCGCCCCGCTGCCGCCCACGGTGCCGAGCCGGGCCACGCGTGCCTTGGCGAATCTCGCGCGGGCCATACCTTCGTCCACCCAGTCAGTATGTCCGGGCCAGATGTCCGGAACCTACAAGACTGCGCTTGAGCGCTCTGGGCACGATGGCCCCATGAACGTAAACCTTTCGGCGATCCCCGGCTTCATGGCCACCCATGCCCGCGTGCTCGACCGCCGCCGCTATGACCTGATCATGGGCGACGGCGACCCGGCCGCTGTGCTGGCGGCCCTGGAGGCCTACCGCAATCCCGACGGCGGATACGGGTGGGGCCTGGAGTCCGACCTGCGTTCCCCAGAGAGCCAGCCAGGCGCGGCGCTGCACGCCTTCGGGGTGTTCGAGGACGTCGCGCCGGAGACCTCCCCGCGGGCCGCAGAGCTGTGCGACTACCTGGACACGATCACGCTGCCCGACGGCGGCCTGCCGTTCGCCCTGCCGGTCACCGTCTCCCACGGCACCGCCCCCTGGTGGGCCGGCGCCGACACGGCTGCCTCGTCGCTGCAGATCACCGCCGTGTCCGCGGCCGCCGCCCACCGCGTCGCCGCCCACGATCCCGCCGTCGCCGCACACCCCTGGCTGGAGAAGGCCACGCAGTACTGCTTCGACGCCATCCAGGAGCTGGAGGGGCGGCCGCACGCGTATGTGTTGTCGTTCGCCGTGCATTTCCTCGACGCCGTGTACGACACCCAGCCGCGGGCCGCCGACCTGCTCAAGAGGCTCGGCGCCTACATCCCGGACGACGGGCGGGTGCCGGTCGAGGGCGGCACCGCGGACGAGGCGCTGCGGCCACTGGACTTCGCGCCGCTCCCCGGCCGGCCGGTCCGCGACCTGTTCGATGCCGAGGTGATCGCGACCGACCTCATGCGGCTGGCCGGCGGCCAGCAGGACGACGGCGGGTGGACCGTGGACTACGCGCGGATCTCGCCTGCCGGGTCGCTCGACTGGCGCGGCGCGATCACCGTGTACGCCGTCCAGACCCTGCGGGCGAACAGCGTCATTTGAGGCGGCGTCATTGGCGCCTGCGTCATTTGGGCCTGCGTCATGTGAGGCGGCGGCCGGACTCGGACTCCTGGGCCATGCGGCGCAGCGCGTCGAACGCCTTGCCGTACAGGACCGAGCCCAGCACCATGGCCTCCACGGCGGCGTCGCGCGGCCCGTGGAACGGGATGGTGTCCATCTCGACCTCGGACACCAGCTTCTGCACCGCCTCCACGTACGGACCCAGGTTGACGGGCACGTTGAGCTGGCGCATCCTGATCAGCGTCTGGGCCAGCTCGTCCCGGGTCGGGGCCTCGGGCTGCACGCTCCAGCCCAGGTCGGCGATGAGGCGGTCGACCTCGGCGCGAGCGGCCTGCCATTCCTCGCCAGGCTCCGGCTCGACGGTGGGGCCGAGCGCGTAGTGCGCGGTGCCGAGCATCTCGTGCATGGGCAGCGACTCGTCGTCGACGGCGGCGATGATCTGCTTGATCGAGGCCACCGGGAGCTTGCCCACCTCGAGCAGCGCCCGGATCAGGCGGAGCCGGCGAAGATGCGACTCGTCGTACTCGGCCCGGGTCGCGGCTATCTGCTCGCCCTGGTGCAGCAGGTTCTCGCGCAGGTAGTACTTGATCGTGGGGAGGGCCACCCCGGACCGGGCGCTGAGTTCGGAGATGCGCATCGCTAGATAATAGCGCTATCCAGCGCGCGCCACATGGCGGGCGGCGCTGACCAGCTCCGGCACGTCGGCCTGGCGGTTCCAGAGGAAGACTACCTCCAGCGGAGGGACGTCCTCCTTGATCGGGACGAAGGCCAGGGTCTCCGGCACCGGCGTGCCCTCGTGGACGCTGAGCGTATAGCCCGCGCCCCGCTCCACCATGGTGATGGCCAGATCGTGCGTGGCCGCCGCCGGGCCGAGCCGGGGGTGGAGCCGGTGGCGTACGAAGCCCTCCAGGAAACGGCGAGCGCCCGCCACCGCGTCGGACTCCGGCATGACCAGCGGCTCCGAGGTCAGATCTGCCAGCGACACCGCCTCGGAGGCCGACAAGGGGTGATCGCGGTGGACCAGCGCGCGTACGGGGAACCGGTGGATGAGCATCCTGGCCACGCCCCTCGGCAGCGAGCCGGGCGCGTAACCCAGCCCGGCCTGCAGGGTGCCGTCCACGATGGAGACGATCTGCTCGGCCGTGCCCATGGGCACCACCCGCAGCCGCAGGTGCTGGAGCTGGGAGAGCAACCGGGCGGCCACGTCGGCCAGCCCGTCCGCCACGCCCAGGCGCGAGGTGGCGCCCTTGCTCCTCGCCGCGGCCACGGCCCGCTCGAAGGCGTCGACCGCGACGGTGGCCTGGGCCAGGAACACCTCGCCTGCCTCGGTGAGCTGCACCCCGCTGGAGGAGCGGCTGAACAGCTCGACTCCGATCTCTTTCTCCAGTGCCTTCAACTGCTCGGACAGCGTGGGCTGGGCGATGTGCAGCGCAGCGGCGGCCCGGCGGAGGCTGCCGGCCCGTGCAATCGCCATGGCGTATCTGACGTAGCGTAAGTCCATCGCTCACCTCGGGGTGATGATGATGTGCTATCGGGGAATCGGACCTCCGTATTACAAGACGAGACAGTTCCCGTGAAGACGCATTGTCACCCTGGCAGGCCAACCTAGCAAACGCTTGCCTGTGTTAGCGTGTGGCGCATGCAGGCCTTCGCCGGGCGGGCGGCCGTGGCTGGGATCGGGATGACGGCGCTGACCAGGCAATCCGGGCGCACCGAGCTGGAGCTCGCGGTCGAGGCGTGCCGGGCGGCCTGCGCCGACGCCGGCATCGGCCCGCGCGACGTGGACGCGGTGCTCAGCTATCACATGAACGATTCCGCGCCCGTCGTCCAGGTCGCCAGGGCCCTGGGGATCGAGCGCCTCGGCTGGCACAACGACCTCGCCGGAGGCGGCACACAGGCGGCGTCGATCCTGGGTGACGCGGCGATGCTCGTGCATGCGGGCTTGGCCCGAAATATCTTGATATTTCGGGCGCTCAACGGCCGCTCAGGCAAACGGATGAACACGGTGTCCACCGGCCCTCAGGAGGGTTTCACGTACGGCCTGGCGGGCCCCATCCCGCTGTTCGCCCTGGCCGCAACCCGCTATCTGCACGACACAGGGCTGACCGAGGAGCATCTGCACGCCGTCGTCGCCCAGTCCAGGGACAACGCCAAGGCCAACCCCCGGGCGCTGCGCCGCGAGCCGTTGGAGCTCGCCGACTACCTCGCCCGGCCGTACGTCTGCACCCCGCTGCGCACGGTCGACTGCTGTCAGGAGACCGACGGGGCCTGCGCGCTCGTCGTCAGCCGGGTGCTCGACGGGCCGCGCGTCCAGGCGGTGGTACGGGGCGGAGGGCCCGGTTGTTCCTCGATGGACCGCTCGCCCGACGTGAGCGCGATCTTCTCCGCGCACGTCGCGCCCATGCTCTGGGAGGCGTCCGGCATGCGGCCGTCCGATGTGGACGTGGCGTTGCCGTATGACGCCTACTCCTGGCTGGTGCCCCGGCAGCTGGAGGACTTCGGGCTGGTCGAGCGCGCGGACCTGGGGGCGTACCTGCTGGAGCGCCGCCACGCGTGGGTCAACCCGCACGGCGGCCTGCTCTCGGAGGGCTACGTGCACGGCCTGAACAACGTGGCCCAGGCCGTGCGGGAGCTGCGGACGGGGGAGCGCGAGGTCGCGCTGGTGACGGGCTTCGGCGGCAGTTTCGGGAGCGCCGCACTGCTCGCGCGGTGAGAGATCACGCCGGTTCCGTCGCCGGCGGGTGCGACGAATGAGATCGGGCTGGTCCGTGACCGGTGGGCGCGACGAAGCGGTGATGGGCGCGTGCCGCCTCCTCCGCGCCCAGCAGCGGGGCCGCCGCGAGCCAGGCCGCCGCCCCCGCCGGGTCGCCCGCGATCGCGACCGTCTCGCCCGTCAGCAGTTCCGTCACCGATCGCCGCACCGGCGCGCTGCCCGTCAGCACACTTCCGGCCAGCACAATGGGCAGGCCGGGCTCGTGCACCTCGGCGGCGGTCCGCGCCAGGCGCGAAGCGGCCTCGGCGACGATCGACCCGGCGGCCGGGTCACCCGCCTCGGCGGCCTGGGTGACAAGGGGCGCCAGCTCGGCCAGCGCGAGCGGCGGCGCCGCGTGCACGGCCGCGGCCAGCTCCTCGACCGCGTCCTCGCCCGCCCGTCGCGGCAACAGGCGATGGACGACGAGCGCCACGAGCTTGCCGTGCTCGGCGGGGGCGGCGGCGTGGCCTGCGGCGCTCAGGGCCCGGATGGTCGTGCGGGCGGCGGCGTGGCCGATCCAGAAGGCCGAGCCCTCGTCCCCGAGCAGCCAGCCGTACCCGTCGGCGGTCGCCGTCCGCTCATGGTTGGTAATTTTTGCCGCGATGGCCCCGGTCCCCGCGATCAGCACGGTGCCCGACGGCGCGGCCATGCCGGCGGCGAAGGCGGTGACGACGTCCCCCACCACCCGCACCGGCGGGCCCTCGGGAAGGAGTCGTCGAAAGACCTGCTCGGCCAGCGCCCGGCACCGGCCAGGATGCCCGGCGAGCCCGACTACCACGCTTTCGACCTGCGGTAAGAGAGCCCTCGGTACGGCCCCGTCGACGGCGGCGGTCAGGTTGGCGCAGGCGCGGTCCATGCCGAGCGTCACCGGATTGGCCCCGGCCGCCCGACCCCTCCCCACCGGCTCCCCGTCCACGGTGAACAGCCCGGCCCGAGAGGACGTTCCGCCGGCGTCAACGCCCAGGGCGAGGTGCATGTCAAAAATTATTGCCCATTTGCCTTGACGGCACTAGATCCTGAGCATAATTTTCGCCATGTGGAACTTCTGAACCGCATCGAGGCCGAGCAGCAGGACATGCCCGAGGCGCTGCGCAAGGTGGCCGAGTCGATCCTGGCCGCCCCCGCGGAGGCGGCCCGCCTGACCATCGTCGACCTGGCCGAGCGGAGCAGGACGTCCACGGCCACCATCACCCGCTTCTGCCGCGCCCTCGGCTTCGCCGGATACGCCGAGCTGCGCGTGGCCATCGCCACCGAGACCGGCCGCAAGGCCCAGCAGACCTGGCAGACCGACATCGGCCAGGAGATCCTCCCCGACGACAGCCTCGACAAGGTGCTCGGCGTCGTGTCCGGCAACGACATCCGCCTGATCCAGGAGACCGCCGACCAGCTCGACCTGGCCGTGGTCGAGAAGGTGGCGCAGGCGGTGGCCAGGGCCGGGCGGGTGCTGTTGTTCGGGGTGTCGAGCAGCGCCGCCGTGGCCAGCGAGATGGAATATCGGCTGCAGCGGATGCGGGTGCCGACCTGGAGCAGGTCCGACGCCCACAGCGCGCTCACCGACGCGGCGCTGCTGGGCCAGGGCGACGTGGCGATCGGAATCTCGCACAGCGGCCGGACGCGCGAGGTCATCGAGGTGCTCGCGGAGGCAAGCAGCCACGGCGCGATCACCGTCGCGGTGACCTCGCAGCCCCGCTCCCCGCTGGCCGAGGTGGCGGAGCTGGTGCTGACGACGGCCAGCCGCGCGACGAGCTTCCGGTCGGAGGGGTTCGCCGCGATCCACTCGCAGCTGCTCGTGCTCGACGTGGTGTACGTGTCCGTCGCGCAACGCACGTACGAGCGCACCAAGCAGGCGTTCGACGTCACTGTCCGGGCGGTCGCCGGACACCGACTACCAGAAGGAGATCTATGACGATAGAACCGGCAGAATTCGTTCGTCACGTCGCCGACCTCGTCCGGACCATCCCCGATGACCCGGAGATCGAGCGGGCCGCCGATCTCTTCACCAAGGCGCTGACCGGAGGCGGCGTCATCCAGGCGTTCGGCTCCGGCCACTCCGAGGCGGTCGCGATGGAGATCGCCGGTCGCGCCGGCGGCCTCGTCCCGACCAACAGGCTCGCGCTCAGGGACATCGTCCTCTACGGCGATGCCCCCCGCTCCGAGCTCGACCGCTACGACCTCGAACGCGATCCCTCCGTCGCCCGCGCCATCCTCGACCTCGCCCCCGTCGAGCGGGGCGATCTGTTCGTCATCATCTCCAACTCGGGCGTCAATGGCGTGGTCGTCGAGCTCGCCACGCTCGTCAAGGAGCGCGGTCACGACCTGATCGCGATCACCTCGCGAGCCCACAGCGAAGCCGTCCCGTCCCGCCACCCCTCGGGCCGCAAGCTCGCCGACCTGGCCGACGTCGTCCTGGACAATCGCGCTCCCTACGGCGACGCCGTCCTGTCCTTGCCTGCCGGAGGCGCCACCGGAGCCGTCTCCACGATCACCTCCGCCCTGCTGGCCCAGCTCGTCGTGGCCCAGACGGTACGCAACCTGCTCGAAGCAGGCGAGACGCCGCCGGTCTACCTCTCGGCCAACGTCCCCGAGGGCGACGCCCACAACCTCAAGCTGGAGGCGCTTTACGCCGGCCGCATCCGGCGCGGCGCCTGACCCCAGACCCCACACCCACCGCCACGAGCTCTGTTCCGCATGCACGAAATTCGGGGGCCGCACAACCAAGGAGAACCCCAATCATGACCCGAAATTTCGGAAAAGTGCTGCTCTCCCTAGCCATCCCTCTCGTCCTCGTCGTCGTGGCCCTCGTCGCCCCGGCCAACGCCCAGCAGTCGGTACGCCTCGAATACCGCACCAGCGCCCCAGGAGCCACCACCGCCCAGGCCGAGCCCTGGTTCCGGCTCATCAACACCGGAACCACCACGATCCCGCTCAACCAGGTCAAGATCCGCTATTACCTGACCGGCACGGAGACCTACCGCTTCGCCTGCTCCTGGGCGGTGGTGAGCTGCTCGACCGTGACCGGCCAGTTCGTCCGCCAGGCAGGCGCCGACCAGTACCTGGAGGTCGGCTTCACCTCAGGCAGTCTGGCCCCCGGCGCCGACACCAGCGACATGCAGCTGCGCTTCTACCGCGCCGACTGGCAGACGTTCACGCAGAGCGACGACTACTCCTACGGCCCCAACACCGCCTACACGACCTGGGACAAGGTCACGGTCTACGTCAACGGCGAGCTGGCCTGGGGCAAGCCGACCGGCACGGAGCCGACCCCGACCGTCACGCCCACAGTCACCCCGACGGGCTCGGGCGGTGTGCTGTTCGACGACTTCACGTACTCAGGCTCCAACGATCCGCTCCTCGCCCAGCGCGGCTGGACGGTCCGCGCCAGCTCGGGAGGCCCCGGCGTGCCCGGCGCCACCTGGTCGCCCGCGGGCGTCTCGTTCCCCGGCGGCCTGCTGACGCTCGACTCCTCCACGAACGGCACCGCCTCCGGCACCGTCCAGACCGAGCTGTCCACCGCGAACCGCAAGTTCTTCGAAGGCACCTATGCGGCCCGCGTCCGCTTCAGTGACGCGCCGACCAGCGGCCCCGACGGCGAGCACGTGGTGCAGACGTTCTTCACCATCACCCCGCTGCGCTTCAACCTGGATCCGGACTACGGCGAGCTCGACTTCGAGTACCTGCCCAACGGCGGCTGGGGCGAGCCGTCCAACATCCTGTACGCCACCAGCTGGGAGACCTACCAGGGCGACCCCTGGCAGGCGGTCAACACGCACACCGAGGAGCGGACCAGCTTCGCCGGCTGGCACGACCTCGTGATCCAGGTCTCCGGAGGCCGGATCAAGTACTACGTGGACGGCCGCCTGTTCGCCGACCACGGCGACATCTACTACCCCGAGACGCCCATGTGGATCATGTTCAACCAATGGTTCATCGACCTGCAGGGCGCGACCGGGACCCGGACGTACCGGCAGCAGGTCGACTGGCTCTACTACAGCAAGAACGAGGTCGTCTCGCCCGCCGACGTGCAGAGCCGCGTCGCCTCCCTGCGCGCCTCCGGCACCGCCTTCAGGGACACCGTCCCGAACCCGTGAGCAAGCCCCGCGCCCGCCCGAGCGCGGGCGCGGCACCCCCCATCAGAAGGATCGCCATGAAGAACCGCATCCTGGCCCTGGCGGCCGTGTTCGCGCTCGCCGCGTGCGGCACCGCCGCCGAGGAGCCCAAGGCGGCCACACCCGGCACCCCTGCCAAGCTGACCGTCTGGATCATGGACGGCAGCGTCACGCAGGAGCTGCTGAAGAAGTTCGAGACCGAGTACGAGGCCGCGCACAAGGGCGTGGACCTCGACATCCAGATCCAGCCGTGGGACGGCATCGGCGAACGCGTCACCGCGGCCCTGGCCAGCACCGACGCCCCCGACGTGATCGAGGTGGGCAACACCCAGGTCGCCCAGTACTCCGCCAGCGGCGGCGTCACCGACCTGACCGCCAAGGTGCCGGACCTCAAGGGCGAGGACTGGCTGCCGGGCCTGGCCCAGCCCGGCAACATCGACGGCAAGCAGTACGGAATCCCCTGGTACGCCGCCAACCGTGTGGTCGTCTACAACAAGGACCTCTTCGCCGCGGCCGGCATCAAGGAGCCGCCGAAGACCCGCGACGAGTGGCTGGAGATCACCGCCAAGCTCAACAAGGGCGGCAACCAGGGCATCTACCTGACCGGCCAGACGTGGTACGCCCTGGCCGGCTTCGTCTGGGACGAGGGCGGCGACCTGGCCGTCCAGGAGGGCGGCAAGTGGACGGGCGCCCTCGACACCCCGCAGGCCCTGGCCGGCATGGACTACTACAAGCGCCTCCAGGCCCTCGGCAAGGGCCCCAAGGACGCCGACGAGGCCAGCCCGCCGCAGCACGAGGTGTTCGCGCAGGGCAAGGTCGCCCAGATCATCGCCGTCCCCGGCATCGCCGCCCGCGTCCTGGAAGTGGACCAGAAGCTGAAGGGCAAGATGGGCTTCTTCCCCATCCCGGGCAAGTCGGCCGACAAACCGGGCGCGGTCTTCACCGGCGGCTCCGACCTCATCGTCCCAGCCGCGTCCCGACGCCAGGAGGAGGCGTACGAACTGGTCAAGGCCCTGACGGGCGAGCAGTTCCAGACCGAGCTGGCCAAGGCCATGGCCTTCGTGCCCAACCGCACCTCGCTGGCGGGCGTGCTGTCCGGCGACGAGGGCACCGCCGCCATGGCGGTGGGCGCCGCCAACGGCCGCGCCACCCCGAACACGCCCAACTGGGCGGCCGTCGAGGCCACCTCCGTGATCAAGCAGTACATGACCGCCGTGCTCACCGGCGCCGACCCCGCGACGGAGGCGAAGAAGGTCTCGCAGTCCATCACCACGACGCTGAACAGCGGATCCTGAATGCCGACCAGGAGCCGCTCGCTCTGGCCCTACCTGCTCATCGCGCCCACGGTGGCAGGCGGGGCCTTCCTCCTGCTCTATCCGCTGCTCAAGGCGGCGGTGATCTCGTTCCAGCACTTCCGCATGGGCGAGCTGATCAGGGGCGGCGCCGCGTTCGCCGGCCTGGACAACTACGCCGAGCTGCTCGCCGGCGAGGAGTTCTGGCAGGTGATGTGGCGCACCATCATGTGGACCGCGATCAACGTGGTGCTCATCGTGGTCCTGTCCACGGGCGTCGCCCTCATGCTCGTCCGCCTGCGCCGCGGCCTGCGTTTGGCCCTGATGAGCGCCCTCGCCATGGCCTGGGCCACTCCGATCATCGCGGCCACCACGGTCTTCCAATGGCTGTTCCAGTCGGAGCTCGGGGTGGTCAACTGGCTGCTGGTCACGCTGGGGTTCGACGCGTTCCGTGGCTACACATGGTTCGCGAACGGCACGGCCACGTTCGCCGTGCTCGTGATCCTCGTGGTGTGGCAGTCGGTGCCGTTCGCCGCGCTCACCCTCTACGCCGGACTTACCACGATCCCAGCGGAGCTGTACGAGTCCGCCAGGATCGACGGCGGCACCGGATGGCAGGTGTTCTGGAAGGTCACCCTGCCGATACTCAGGCAGCTGTTCGCCCTGATCATCTCGCTGGAGGTCATCTGGGTGGCCAAGTGCTTCCCGCAGATCTGGGTGCTCAGCCAGGGCGGCCCGGACGGCGCCACCACCACACTCCCGGTGTACGCATTCAAGATCGCCCGCGTGCTGCACCGGTACGACCTGGGCTCGGCGGTCGCGTTGCTCACGGTCGTCGTGCTCGCCGTCGCCCTGGTCAGCAACCTGCGAAGGATGGTCCGCCAGTGAAGAGGCTGATGCTCAACGCCGCCGCGGTGGCCGTGCTGATCACGACGATCTTCCCGGTCTACTGGATGTTCCTGACCGCGTTCAAGCCGACCAGGGACATCCAGGCGGCCACGCCGACGTTCTGGCCGGCGGACCCGACGCTGGAGCACTTCGTGACGGCGGTGAACGCGCCGGGGTTCTGGACCTACTGGCGCAACAGTCTCGTCGTCACCGTGGTCGCGGTGCTGGTCGCTCTGGTAGTGGCGCTGCTGGCGGCGTTCGCGGTCGCCAGGATGCGGTGGCGGGGGAGAGGGGCGTTCGTGATCGCGGTGTTCGCGGCGCAGATGGCGCCGTGGGAGGCGCTGCTGGTGCCGGTGTTCATCATCGCCAGGGACACTGAGCTGCTGGACTCGCTGGCCATGCTGACCGGGGTCTACTTCATGATCACGCTGCCGTTCACGATCGTGACGTTACGCGGGTTCCTGGCCGCCATCCCGTTGGAGCTGGAGGAGGCGGCGCAGGTGGATGGGTGCAGCCGGATGGTGGCCTTCCGGCGGGTGGTGTTCCCGCTGCTGGCACCGGGGCTGATGGCGACGTCGCTGTTCGGGTTCATCACGGCGTGGAACGAGTTCGCGTTCGTGAACGTGCTGATCATCAAGGATCAGGAGAAGCGGACGCTGCCGGTGTGGCTGTCGTCGTTCAGCGACGTGTTCGGCACGGACTGGGGCGCCACGATGGCCGCCGCCAGCCTGTTCGCCCTGCCCGCGCTGCTGCTCTTCCTGTTCCTGCAGCGGCGCGTGGGCACCGGGATGACGGCGGGTGCCGTCAAGGGCTGAAATCGGCTGAAATGCTGATAGGGCCGCCGACATGTACCGGGTGTCCCAAACCCCGATACGAGGAGGCCGACCATGGGGACCGCCCGTGGATGACGACCGGAAAGACCGGTTCGAGGCCGTCTACACGCAGACATACGAGCACATACTCGGGTACGCCATGCGCCGCTGCGACTCCCCCGAGGACGCGGCCGATGTGGTCGCCGAAGCGTTCGCCATCGCCTGGCGCCGCGTCGACGCGCTGCCGGCGGGCGGCGAGGCCAGGCTCTGGCTGTACGGGATCGCCAGGAACGTGCTGGCCAACCACCGTCGCAGCCGGCATCGGCGGCAGGAGCGGCACATGGCGCTCGACGCCGAGATCGCCGACCTCTACGCCCGCTCGCCAGAGAGCGGCATCGAGCTGAGCGCGATCGCTCGGGCGTTACGCGAGTTGCCCGAGGACGACCGCGAGCTGATCATGCTGGTCGCGTGGGAGGGCCTGGACCGAGCCCAGATCGCCTCGGTGCTCGGCTGCTCACGCAACGCCGTGCGCATCCGGCTGCACCGCGCGCGCAAGCGTTTGTCCAAGGCGCTGGCCGTGGCCGGCGTCTCCGTCAACCACGTGGTCATGGAGTCCGCATGAACGAGCTGAAGCGCCTCGCCAGGGTCCACGACGAGGATCTCGCGGGGCAGGCGTCCGGCGCGGGGGCGCGGGCGCTCCTCGCCTCGATCACCGCCGAGGAGCCGATGCCGGAGCCGGCCCGGCGCGGGACTCGGAGGGTTCACCGTCTCGTCCTCGGCGCCGTAGCGCTGGGGGGGCTCGCGGCGGCGGCCGTGGTCGGACCCACTGTCCTCGGCGAGCGCGGCACGGCCACCTCGTACGCCAACTCGGCCATCGACATCGAGCTGCGCGGCGACACGTACGTCGCCACCATCAAGGACCCGTTCGCCGACCACGCGAAGTACACGGAGGGATTCAAGGCGGTCGGCCTGAACGTGAATCTCGAGGTGGTGCCTGCCTCCCCGCCCTGGGTGGGCAAGATCGCGGGGATGAGCCTGAGCGGCCCTCTGGCGCCCAACGGCGAGTCCATCGGCAGCGGTACGGCGCCCGAAGGCTGCACGATCGGCCAGGACGGTTGCGCGATCACCGTCACGGTGCCCCGCGGCTGGACCGGCTGGGCCGCCGTCCGGGTCGGCCGGGCGGCCGAGCCAGAGGAGAGGTACCGGAACCTCGCCCGTGCCACGCGGAAGGGCGAGATGCTCGAGGGCTTCCAAGTGGACGAGAAGACCGTGGGCGAGGTCCTCGCAGAGGTCCGGAGGCGCGGGCTGAAGGCCGTCTTCCAGGTCATCACCCCTGCTCCTGACTTCGACGGCTATGGGGTGGAGCAGGACAAGCAGCAGGCGGAGGTCGGCGACGACTGGATCGTCTGGGAGGCGGAGTCCGAGCAGGCCGGCGTCGTCCGCCTGCTGGTGACCAAGGACCGTCTGCCGAAGAACCCGATCTACGGCGGCCCCAAGCCCGCGGACACGGACGACTAAGCGGCCACCGGCGGGGCGGTGAAGGCGGTGTGCCGGGCCTTCGCGTCGGCCTCGGGCAGCAGGGCGCGGGCCGCCAGCCAGGCCGCCGCGCCCGCCGCGTCGCGTGCCGTCGTGACGGTCTCGCCGGCGAGCAGCTCCATCACGGCCTGCCGGATCGGCCCTTCGCTGGTGAGCACGCTCCCGGCGAGCACCACGGGGCCGGACACGTGCACCCGCCTGAGCGTGGCGACCAGGTGGTCGGCGGCCTCGTGCGTGATCTTCAGTGCCATCTCGTCGCCTGCTGCGGCAGCCTGGCTGACCAGAGAGGACAGCGCGGCCAGGCACATGTGGTCGGCTTGCGCCAGCCGGACGATGCGGTCCGCCACGTCGCGCGGCGCGGCCGGCCGCTCGTCGCCGAGGAAGTGCCGGGCGACCAGGGTCACCAGCGGGCCGCCGACGGGACCGGGAGCTCTCGCTGCGTCCGAAGGGCCGTGCGCCAACTCCGCCCAGGCTGTGTCGATGGCCTCCACGGGCAGCCCTCGGTCGAAGGCGTCCACGACCGCCTTGGCCGCCGCGCGCCCGATCCAGAAACCGGACCCCGCGTCCCCGAGCAGCCACCCCAGCCCGTCAGCGATCCTCCTCAGCTTGTAGCCCTCGATCCTGGCCGCGACCGCGCCCGTGCCGGAGAGCAACAGCGAGCCGTCGGGCTCGGCGGACCCGGCCGCGTAGGCGATCGGCACGTCGCCCATGAACCGCGGCCCCTCGGGGATCCCGTGATCGGCCCAGACTTTTCTCAGCTCGGGCACCATTTCGGCGACCTGCCCGGCGATCCCGGCCAGCGAGGCCACCACCCGGCCGCCGTCGTGCGGCCCGAGCGCCGCCCCCAGCGCGTCCGTGATCGCCGCCGCCGCCTTGGCCAGCCCATGAGCAGTGGGATTGCCCGCGCCGGCCCGCGCGTACCCCACCCGCGTCCCGTCGAGCGCGTGCACGGCGACCCGCGTGGACGTGGCCCCGGCATCGACACCGATGACTAGCGATTGAGTCACGGTCCGAGTCTGGGGGTTGACGTGGCCGAGAAGCAAGAATAATTTTCGCCAGAAGACCGGGTATCCGGAAGGAATATTCGTGACTTCAGGAGCGCTTGGGCGCGTCGAAACGGAACTACCCGGTTTGCCGGAGGCGTTGCGCAGGGTCGGCGAGGTAATACTCGACGACCCGGCCGAGGCCGCGCGGTCGACCATCATCGCGCTGGCCGAGCGGGCGGGCAGCTCGCCCGCGACCGTGACCAGGTTCTGCCGGGCGTTCGGCTTCTCCGGCTACGCCGAGTTGCGCGTCGCGCTCGCCACCGAGACGGGCCGGGCCGCCCAGGCGGGCTGGGGCGCGGGCGTCGGCCACGAGATCGGCCCGGACGACCCGCTCGATACCGCCATCGAGATCATGGCCGCCGCCGACACCAGGCTCATCCAGGACACCGCCGCGCAGCTCGACCTCGGCATGGTCGCCCGGGTGGCCGCGGCCATCGTGGCGGCCCCGCGGGTGCTCCTGGTTGGCGTCTCCACCAGCGGGAACGTGGCGACTATGTTCGAAGGCAGGTTACGCCGCATCGGCATCCCCGGCTGGAGCGCGGGCGACGCGCATGTGGCCCTGTCGGAGGCGGCGCTGCTCAAGGACGGCGACGTGGCCATCGGCATCAGCCACCGGGGCCGTACCCGCGAGGTCATGGAGGCGCTGGCCGAGGCGGGCAGCCACGGCGCGCTGACGGTGGCGGTCACGTCCTTCGCCCGCTCCCCGCTGGCCGACCTGGCCGACCTGGTGCTGACCACGGCCAGCAGGGAGACCACGTTCCGGCTCGGCGGGCTGGCCGCCGTCCATTCGCAGCTGTTCGTGCTGGACGCCGTCTATGTGGCGGTCGCGCAACGCACCTACGAGCGCACCAACGAGGCGTTCGAGCGCACGATCAGCGCCGTGGAGAGCCATCGGGTGGAGAGAGGCTGAATGACGTACGTATCCAAGGTCCTCGACTTGGCCGGCCAGGTCGCAGAGAGCCAGGCCGAGCCGGTCAAGCAGGCGGCCGCGCTGATCGTGGCCTCGATCCGGGCGGGAGGCGTGGTAAACGCTTTCGGCTCGGGGCATTCCGAGGCCATCGCCATGGAGATCGCCGGACGGGCCGGCGGCCTCGTGCCCAGCAACCGCCTCACGCCCCGGGACCTCGTCCTGTACGGCGGCCGCCCGCCGAGCGTGCTGACCCCGGAGCTGGAGCGGGACCCGGCCATCGCGCACGAGATCTACGCCCTGGCGCCGGTCGCGCCACAGGACGTGTTCGTGCTGATCTCCAGCTCCGGCGTGAACGGCGCGGTCGTCGAGCTGGCCACGATCGTCAAGGACCGCGGCCATCCGCTGATCGCGCTGACCTCGGTCAAGCACAGCAGCAGGATGACCTCGCGCCACCCGTCGGGCGGCAAGCTGCTCGACCTGGCCGACGTCGTGCTGGACAACGGCGCGCCGTACGGGGACGCCATCCTCGACCTGCCCGGCGGCGGCAGTTACGGTGCGGTTTCCACGATCACCTCCGCGTTGCTGGCGCAGATGGTGGTCACCGAGGCGGTGGACGAGCTCGTGGCGATGGGCGAGACGCCTCCCATCTACCTGTCGGCGAACGTGACCGGCGGCGACGAGCACAACAGATCCCTGGAGAGCCGCTACGCGGGGCGCATCCGACGCGGATCATGAAAAGTCAGGAGTTATCGATGTCCAACACCCCCCATATCAGCAGGCGTGAGCTTCTCCGCGGCGCTGCTCTTGTCCCCGTGGCAGGGGCGCTGGCCGCGTGTGCCACACCCGCCTCCCAGCCCACCGCCACGGCCTCCTCGGCGCCGGCCGCGACCAGCGCGGCCAACCCGTTCGGCGTGGCCGCCGACAAGCCGCTGGAGGTGTGGATCTTCGACGGCGGCTTCGGCCAGGACTACGCCAAGAACATCCACCAGCCGCTGTTCAAGAGCAAATATGCGAACGTCGAGATCAAGCACAACGCGACCAAGGAGATCACCAAGGTCCTGCAGCCGCGATTCGCCGGCGGCAACCCGCCCGAGGTGATCGACAACTCGGGCGCCAACTTCATCGACTTCGGCGCCCTCTCCCAGGACGGCCAGCTCCAGGACCTGACCCCGCTGCTTGACGCGCCCTCGTGGGACGACCCGAACACCAAGGTCAGGGACACCATCGACCCGTCGGTCATCGAGATCGGCACCTACGACGGCAAGTTCAGCGTGCTGGGCTACGTCAACTACATCCACGGCATCTGGTACTCGCAGAAGGTGTTCAGGGACAACGGCTGGCAGATCCCGAAGACCTGGGACGAGTTCATCGCGCTCTGCGAGACGATCAAGAAGTCCGGCAAGATGGCGCCCTTCACCTACGCCGGCAAGTTCCCGCAGTACCTCTACGAGCCGCTGCTCACCATGGCCGCCAAGATCGGCGGCAACGAGGTGCTGGTCAACATCGACAACCTCGAGGACGGCGCCTGGACCACCGAGGCCATGAAGTCCGCGGCCACCGCCTGGGCCGAGGTCGGCGCCAAATACCTCATGGAGGGCACCACCGGCCTCGACCACGTCCAGACGCAGACCGCGCAGAACAAGTACAAAGTCGCCATGCTGCCCTCCGGCTCCTGGCTGGAGAACGAGCAGAAGACCACCACACCGCCCGACTTCGAGTACGGCATGTTCCCGATTCCCGACGTCACCGGGTCCGACAAGATGCCCTATGGCACCCTGCACACCCAGCCGGGCGAGAACTTCATCGTCTCCGCCAAGAGCCCGCACCCGCAGGCGGGCATGGAGTACCTGCGGGGCATGCTGTCGAAGAAGGCGGCCGGCGACTTCAGCGAGCTGGTGCGCACCCTGACCGTGGTCAAGGGCGCCACTGAGGGCCGGGAGATCTCCCCGGGCGTTACCAGCGCTTCCAAGGCCGTCACCGACGCGGGCGCCAACACCGTCTACTACCGCTGGTTCAACTGGTACGGCCCGCTCAAGGACGAGGCCATCGCCGCCACCGGCCAGCTCATGTCCGGCGGCCTGACGCCCGACAAGTACCTGGAGCGCATCCAGAAGAAGGCCGACGAGATCAAGAACGATTCCTCGATCAAGAAGTACAAGCGCTAATGATCTTCAATAGGTATCGCCGCGGGCTGTTCATCACCTCGTTCCTGGCAGCCCCGGTGATTCTCTACCTGGTTTACGTCATCTCGCCGTACATCCAGGCGTTCTACATCGCGATGACGGACTGGCGCGGTGTGACGGCCACGCCGCGGTTCATCGGCCTGGACAACTTCGAGCGGCTGTTCGGCGACGGGACTTTCTGGAAGGCCGTCAGCCACAACGGTGCCCTGCTGCTCCTGTTGCCGCTGATCACGATCGTCGTCGCCCTGTTCTTCGCCTTCCTGCTCAACGTGGGCGGACCGCAGGGCCTGACGGGGATCCGCGGGTCGAAGTTCTACCGTGTGGTGTTCTTCTTCCCGCAGGTCCTGGCCGTCGCGGTGGTGGCGGTGCTGTTCCAGCAGGTGTTCCGGCCGGACGGCAGCGGCATGCTGAACGGCCCGCTGATGGCTCTGGGCATCTCGCCGATCGGCTTCCTGTCCGACCCGGACGTGGCGTTCTGGTCGGTGCTGGGCGTCATGGTGTGGCAGGCGGTCGGCTTCTACGTCGTGCTCTTCTCCGCCGGCCTGGCCTCCATCCCCAGAGACATGTTCGAGGCCGCGCAGATCGACGGAGCGGGCCGCCTCAGCCTCTTCTTCCGCATCACGCTCCCGCTGCTCTGGGACACCGTCCAGGTGGCCTGGGTCTACCTGGGCATCCTCGCCCTGGACGTATTCGCGATCGTCTGGGTGATGACCGACCAGCACGGCGGCCCCGACTTCTCGACCACGGTCATGGCGGCCGAGATCTACCGCAACGCGTTCCAGTACTTCCGATTCGGCTACGCCTCGGCTCTGGGCGTCGTGATGTTCTTCTTCACCGTCGGCTTCGCGATCCTCTCGCTGCGCCTGTCCCGACGCGAACGAATTGAGTACTGATGACAACGATGATCTCGTGGACGGTGGCGAACTCCCGCAAGCTCGCCCGTCAAGAGCGCAGGCGGCGCCTCGGGCCGCTGGGAGTGCTCACACACCTGGCGTTGCTGGTGTGGACGCTGCTGACGGTGGTGCCGATCCTGTGGACGTTCCTGGCCTCGGTCAAGAGCGAGGACGAGATCTTCGGCGACGCCTGGTCTCTGCCTGCCGCGCTGCGCTGGGACAACTTCGCCAGGGCCTGGGAGCAGGCGCACATCGGCCAGTACATGCTCAACAGCGTCATCGTGGTGTCGTTCAGCACGTTCGGCACCATGCTCATCGGCTCGATGGCCGCGTACGTGCTGGCCCGCTACCCCTTTCGCGGTAACCGCGCGGTCTACGTGCTGTTCGTCTCGGGTCTGGCGTTCCCTGTCTATCTGGCGCTGACCCCGCTGTTCTTCGTCGTGCAGAACATGGGGAACGTCCCGCTCATCGGCCCGTTCATCGGCCTGAACACGCACGCGGGCCTGGTCCTGGTCTACATCGCGTACTCGATGCCGTTCACCGTCTTCTTCCTGTCGGCCTTCTTCCGCACGCTGCCGACCGCGGTGGGGGAGGCCGCGATGGTGGACGGCGCGTCGCACACGCGGGTGTTCTTCCAGATCATGCTGCCGATGGCCCGGCCGGGCATCATCAGCATCACGATCTTCAACATCCTGGGACAGTGGAACCAGTACCAGCTTCCTTTGGTGCTGCTCCAGGAACGGGACAAGTGGGTGCTGACCCAGGGCATCGCCGACATCTCCACCGCCGCCGGATACGACCAGGACTGGTCGGCCCTGTTCGCCGCCCTGACCCTGGCCATCCTCCCCATGCTGGTCGTCTACACGGTCTTCCAGCGTCAGATCCAGTCAGGCCTGACATCTGGAGCCCTGAAATAACGCAGCGCAACCGGACTGCTACCTTGAGGCAACCTCGCATCTGCCGGAATAGTCCTGGACGCACTTCGGGAGGTAGGTCGTTGACCGTGCTCAGGCATCCGGACAGCTTCTCTTCGTGGCGGGCCGACATGTGCGACTGGAGGCCGCACGCCCCAAGGAGCCGGCTCCCAGCGGTGGTCGAGGCGTCCTGCTGCGAGGAATACATCCTGTGCTCAGAAGGCGCCGAATTCTTCGTCCGGCGCCGTACCGATGACGGGTGTTACCAAGAGACCGCCAGAGGAAGCTATGCCCGCGCCGCCAAGGTGTGGATCGACCTGGCCGCGACGCACTGGCACTAGGAGCGGGCCGGCGCAAAAACGGCTCGCGACCCCTGGCGGTGATCTGCTTTCCTTCGTCCCATGAGATCGGCATGGGTGGGAGAGCGCGTGCGCCTGCGCGCCGTAGAGCCAGAGGACTGGGAGGCGTTCCACGCCTTTGAGGAAGACTCCGACGCGGTCAGGAACGGCTGGCGCCTCCATCCGCCCTCCTCGGCCGCCTACGCCAAGAAGTGGGCCGCGGAGGAGGCCGAGCGGGAAAAGGATCTCGACGAATTCAGGCTGGTGATCGCCACCAGGGACGGCAACGCCCCGGTCGGGTCGCTCAACACGCACGGGACCGCCCGCGAACACGGCACCTTCGCCTACGGGATCAGCGTCGGCACCCCGCACCAGCGCAAGGGCTACGCCGGCGACGCCATCGTGATCCTGCTGCGCTACATGTTCTTTGAGCGCCGCTTCCAGAAGGCCGAGGCGTGGGTCTACGCCTCCAACGAGGCGTCACTGGCCCTGCACCAGCGGCTGGGCTTCGTCGAGGAAGGCCGCCGGCGCAGGAGCCACTACCACGCCGGTCACTATGACGACGAGGTGCTGTTCGGCATGACGATCGAGGAGTTCACCGAGCGTTACGCCTGAAGCTCGGCACGCAGCCTGCGGGTGGCGGTGACCACGTTGGCCAGGGCCGCCTCCACCTGCTCGTACGTCCGCGTCTTCAGCCCGCAGTCCGGATTGACCCAGACCCGCTCGACCGGCAGCGCCCGCACCGTCCGGCGCAGCAGGTCCTCGACCTCCTCGGCCCCCGGCACCCGCGGCGAGTGGATGTCGTACACGCCCGGCCCGAGCCCGCGCCCGAACGACTCCACCGCCCCCAGGATCCGCGCCCCCGACCGGGCGGACTCGATCGTGGTCACGTCCGCGTCCAGCCCGTCGATGGCGGCCAGGATCTGGTCGGCGTCGGAGTAGCACAGGTGAGTGTGAATCTGGGTGCGATCCCCCGCCCCTGAGGTGGCCCGCCGGTACGCCGCGACCGCCCACTCCAGGTATTCGTCCTGCGCGGCCCGGCGCAGCGGCAGCAGCTCACGCAGCGCCGGCTCATCCACCTGGACGATCGACACCCCGGCCGCCTCCAGATCGCGGACCTCCTCCCGCACCGCGTCCGCCACCTGGAACACCACGTCGCGCAACGGCAGGTCGTCGCGGAGGAACGACCAGGCCACGATCGTGACCGGCCCGGTGAGCATGCCCTTGACCGTTCTGTCCGTGAGCGACTGCGCGTACGTGGCCCACCGCACCGTCATCGGCTCGGGCCGGCCGACGTCGCCGTGCAGGATCGGCGGCCGGGTGCAGCGCGAGCCGTAGGACTGGACCCAGCCGTTCCTGGTGACCGCGAAGCCGTCGAGGTGCTCGGCGAAGTACTGCACCATGTCGTTGCGCTCCGGCTCGCCGTGCACGAGGACGTCGAGCCCGAGCCGCTCCTGCACCCGGATGACGTGTTCGATCTCGGCCTCGACCCGCCGCTCGTACTCCTCCTGCGTCAGCGTGCCCGCCGTCACCGCCGCCCGGGCCGCGCGCAGCTCGCCGGTCTGCGGGAACGACCCGATCGTGGTGATCGGCAGCGGCGGCAACCGCAGGTGCTCGGCCTGCGCCGCCGCCCGCACCGCGTACGGGCTGCGCCCCTCCGCGATGACCGGCCCCGCCAGCGCCACCGAGTGCTCGGCCGGCGCCGGCCCGTGGAAATCGGCGGCCGCGAGCGCGACGACCTCGGCCACCTTCTGCTCCGCGAACGCCAGCCGCGACCTCAGCGTCGCATCCAGCTCCGGCTCGGCCTCCACGTCGTAGGGCACGTGCAGGAGCGAGCACGCGGTGCTCACCGTCACCTGCGAGGCCCGTACGGAGCCGAGCGCGGCCAGCGCCCGCTCAGGCGAGGTCCGCCACACGTCCCGCCCGGACACCACACCCGCGACCACGGTCTTCCCGGTCAGATCGACGACCGGGACCCGGCCTCGCACCAGGTCGACCCCGATGGCCTCCACAGGCGTGCCGGCCAGCACCGGCAGCGCCTCCCCGAGATCACCGAAGTAGGACGCCACGAACAACCCCGGCCGCTCGCCCACCGCTCCCAGCCGCTCGTAAGCGGTCCGCACCGCGGCCAGCTCATCCGCCGTCCGGTCCGCCACCAGCGCCGGCTCGTCCAGCTGCACCCACGCGACGCCCTCGGCGGCCAGCGCGCCGAGCAGCTCCTCGTAGCAGCCCAGCACGTCGTCCAGCCGCTCCAGCGCGCCGGCGAGCAGCAGGAACGTCACGGGCCCGATCACCACCGGCCGCGTCTCGTAGCCGAGCGCCCGCGCCTCCCGCACCTCGCCCAGCGGCTTGCCCGCGTCCAGCTTGAACACGGTGTCAGGACCGATCTCCGGGACGATGTAGTGGTAGTTCGTGTCGAACCACTTCGTCATCCGCAGCGGCGCCAGCCCCTCGGTGCCGCGGGCCATCGCGAAGTAAGGGTCCTCGGCCGCGTGATACCGCTCGGGCACCGCGCCGAGCAGCACGGCCGTGTCCAGCACCTGGTCGTACAGCGAGAACGTGTTCGACGGCAGCCCCTCAAGACCGAGCTCGGCCAGCCTGCGCCAGGTCCGCTCCCGGATCCCGGCGCCAACCCGGTCGAGCTCGGCCCGGCTCGAACGCCCGTCCCAGTACGACTCCAGCGCCCGCTTCAGCTCCCTCCGCGGCCCGATCCTCGGGTATCCGAGCACGGTGGACTTGGGGAACGGCGACATCTTCTCAACTCCCTGTGACGTGGGACGACAGATCGTTGTGATCGTGCCGAGTACCCGCAGAGTCGTGCACCATGTATTGATGCTGCTTATGCTCAGGGAGATCCACTGCTTCACGCGGGTCGCGGACCGGCTCAGCTTCTCGGCCGCCGCCGCCGACCTGGGCATGTCGCAGCCTGCCATGAGCCAGGCCATCACCCGCCTCGAACGCGCCATCGGCGTCAAGCTCTTCGAGCGCACCGCCCGCGAGGTGCGACTCACCGCCGAGGGCAAGGCGCTGCTGCCGTACGCGGAGCAGATGCTCGAATCGGCCAGGGTGTTCACCGCCGAGGCGGCCAGGCTCGCCCGCCCGAGTATTCACCTTGCTTATCCACCGCTCGTCGGCACACTGGCGGCGCGGATCGTCCGGCGCCTCGCGGGACGCAATCCGCCGATCGGCGTGGAGCTGCGGGTGGCCGGACGGGCCGCGGCCGCGCAGGCGCTCGCGGCCGGCGAGGTCTCGGCCGCGATCCTGGCCACTCCGGCGCCCGCCCAGTTCGTCACGGCGGCCAGGTTCCACGTGACCGTCGACCACCTCGCCGTCCCCGCCGTCCACCGGCTGGCGTCCGCTCAGAAGGTCACCGCCTCCGACCTGGCCGGCCAGGTCCTCCTCACACCGAGCACCCGCCCGTGGACCGGCCTGCCCGGCCGCTCCCGCATGGTGGCCGACGACGACTTCGCCGCGGCACTCGACCTGGTGGCCGCCGGCGCGGGCCTGCTGCCGATCCCGCAGCTGCTGGTGCGGGCGATCAGGCGGGACGACGTGCGTTTCGTGCCGCTGGACGCGGGCGACCTGCGCATCACGTACGCGCTGGCCTGGTCGAAGGACCAGGTCACGCCCGAACTGATGGCCCTGGTCCAGGCGGTCCAGGACGCGTTGTGGACTAGGTGACCGGCAGGTTCTTCAGCGCCTCGCGGCGGCTCAGGCCCGTGATGCCCTTGGCCTTCACGTAGCGGATGACCTCGCTCGGCCTGGTCTTGGCGTATTCGCGTAACGCCCACCCGATCGCCTTGCGGGCGAAGAAGTCGTTGTCCGACAGGCTCGGCTCGATGCACGCGTATAGCAAGGCCGTGTCCGTGCGGCCCTTGAACCGGTTCTGGCACAGGATCGCGGTACGGCGTTTCCACAGGTCCGCATCGTGCGCCCACTCCAGCATGAGCGGCCGCATCGAGTCCGGGTATGCGGCCAGCAGCCCGCCCATCCGGTGCGTGGCCAGCTCGTCCACCAGATCCCACCAGGCACCCGTGACGATCATCTCCTCGTACATCGGCACCGTGTAGAGGGTCTGGAAGCTGCGATAGAGGTGGTATCCGGACAACTCGATGGCGGCGTACCGCTCCTCGCGGTATTCGGCCTCGCGCCAGAGCGACAACACGGCCCGCCGCCACTCCGGCGCACTCTCGAGAGGGTGGTCGGCGAACACCCGTTTGAGCGCGACCCGCCGGGGCACCGCCTGGACGCCCAGGAACGGCATGGGGGACTTCATGTACGCCCGCATCGTCTGCGCCTTGTCCGGCTCGGCCGCCGCCTGCAGCGCCAGCCGGACCGCCTTACCCAGGCTCATCCGTTGCGCTGCGTAGAGCGCTCGCCCGTGGCGAGACCATCGAACAACACGGTGATGTAGTGCTCGGCCAGCCCGCCCGTGTTGAGCCTGCCGCCGGGGCGGAACCAGCGGACCGCCACCCAGATCGTGTCGCGGATCATGCGGTAGGTCAGCTTGGGGTCGACGTCGGAGCGGAACTGCCCGGCGGCCTGGCCGGCCTTGATCTGCGCCACCCAGATCTGCTCGACCTCGTCCTCGGCCTTGACGAGGTAGTTGAAGCGCTCGAACTGCCGCAGGTAGTTCCAGTCGTTCTGCATGACGGTGATCGCGGCCCGGTGCGGCTCCAGTGTGCCGAACCCGATGCGGACCATCTCCGACAACACGGTGCGCGGGTCGGAGCTGGTCTCGACCGCGGCGCGGTAGCGGGCGATGAGGTCGTCGAGGAAGGTGGACAGCACCTCGTCGACGATCGTCTCCTTGGAGTCGAAGTGGTGGTAGAGGCTCCCGGAGAGAATGCCCGCCTCGTCGGCGATCTCGCGTACTGTCGTGGCCTGGAAGCCCTTGCGCGCGAAGAGCTCCGCGGCGAGCTTGACGAGGTGGTCGCGGCGCTCGGACGCCGACCCGGTGGAGGTCGCGCGCTGGCGCTTCGCCGGTGCGGCAGTGCCGGAGTTCTTTCGCGTGGTCACGTCACCATTATGAGCCCACGGACAATCGCTTGCTCACCTAACCGGCCCAGCTCATCGGGCATTCCAGATGAGACCAAGCGCTTGCTACGATTCGAGGATGAGCGAGGCGTACATCGTCGGCGCCGTCCGCACCCCCGTCGGGCGCAGGAACGGCGGCCTGGCCAGGATTCACCCCGCCGATCTCGGGGCGCACGTGCTCAGGGAGTTGATGGACGGCACGGGCGCCGACCCGTCGGCCGTGGAGGATGTGATCTTCGGCTGCGTGGACACGATCGGGCCGCAGGCCGGCGACGTCGCCCGCACCTGCTGGCTGGCCGCCGGGCTGCCCGAGGAGGTGCCCGGCGTCACGGTCGACCGCCAGTGCGGCTCCTCGCAGCAGGCACTGCACTTCGCCGCCCAGGCCGTGTTGTCGGGCACCAGCGACCTGGTGGTCGCGGGCGGCCTGCAGAACATGAGCATGATCCCGATCTCGTCCGCGATGCTGGCCGGGCGCGCGCTCGGGCACGAGACCCCCTTCGGGGGCTCGAAGGGCTGGGTCGAGCGGTACGGCACGCAGGAGGTCTCCCAGTTCACCGGCGCCGAGCGGATCGCCGCGCACTGGGACATCTCGCGGGAGGAGATGGAACGGTACGCGTACGAGTCGCACCGGCGGGCCCTGCACGCCATCGACGCCGGATATTTCCGGCGGGAGATCGTTCCCTGCGAAGGCGTCGCCGCGGACGAGGGCCCGCGCAGGGACACCACGCTCGACAAGATGGCCGCGCTCAAGCCCCTGGTCGAGGACGGCCGGCTGACGGCCGCGCTGGCCTCGCAGATCTCCGACGGCGCCGCCGCCCTGCTCATCGCCTCGCCCCGGGCCGTACGCGAGCACGGCCTGACCCCGCGTGCCCGCGTGCACCACCTGTCGGCCCGCGGCGCGGACCCGATCACGATGCTCGACGCCCCGATCCCCGCCACCGTCCACGCACTCGGCATGACCGGCATGTCGATCGACGACTTCGACGCCATCGAGATCAACGAGGCGTTCGCCTCGGTCGTGCTGGCCTGGCTGAAGGAGACCGGCGCCGACCCGGCCAGGGTGAACCCGAACGGCGGCGCGATCGCGCTGGGCCACCCGCTCGGCGCGACCGGCGCCGTGCTGGCCGTCAAGCTGCTGCACGAGCTGGAGCGGACCGGCGGCCGATACGGTCTGCAGACCATGTGCGAGGGCGGCGGACAGGCGAACGTCACCGTCATCGAACGGCTCGGTGCGTCACCATGACGGTATGGCAAACCCGTTCACCCTGGGTGTCGCCTCCGGCGAACCGATGCCCGACGGCGTGGTTCTCTGGACCCGATTGGCCCTCGATCCACTCAACGCCGACCCCCTGCGGCCCGGCGGCATGGCCCCGCGGGCCGTCGAGGTGCGCTGGCAACTCGCCGAGGACGAACGCTTCACCCAGGGCCTGCGCCAGGGGACGATCCAGGCGCTGCCGACCTGGGCGCACAGCGTGCACGTCAGGGTGGCCGGGCTCAAGCCGGGCGCCGACTACTTCTACCGCTTCAGGGCCGGCGGCAACCTGAGTCCCGTCGGGCGCACCCGGACCGCGGACGACCCGGCCGCCGCGCGGCCCGTGCGGTTCGCGATCGTCAACTGCCAGCGGTACGAGCACGGCTTCTACACCGCGTACCGGCATCTGGCCGACGAGCGGCCCGACGTCGTCTTCCACGTCGGCGACTACATCTACGAGTCGCGCCAGGCCGCCACCGTCGTGCGGCCGCTGGGGCCGGTGCCCGGCGAGATCAGCAGGTTGCACGAGTACCGCCTGCGCTACGCCCGCTACCGGACCGACCCCGACCTGCAGGCCGCGCATGCCGCCGCGCCCTGGGTGCCGACGTGGGACGATCATGAGGTACTCGACAACTACCGGGGCAGGGGCGACGGGTCGGCCGCGTTCCTGCGCCGCAGGGGTGCCGCTTACCAGGCCTACTACGAGAACCAGCCGCTCAGGGTGCGGCCGCAGGACGGGCACCTGCAGATGTACCGGCGGCGGACGTACGGGCTGGTCGCCGACTTCGTGGTCCTGGACGTACGCCAGCACCGTGACGCCGGCACCATGCTCGGAGCCGCGCAGGAGCAGTGGTTGATGTCCCGGCTGCTCACCAGCCCGGTCAGGTGGCGGGTGCTGGTGCAGCCGCTGTTCTTCGCCCGCCGCTTCGTTCCCGGTCCGCCGCCCAACCTGCGCCCGGACTCCTGGGACGGTCACCAGGCCGAGCGGGCCCGCATCCTGGCCGCGAACGCGTCCGGGCTGGTCGTCTTCAGCGGGGACGTGCACGACTTCTGGGCGGGCGAGCTCAAGGCGGACTTCCTCGATCCGGCGTCGGCCACGGTAGGGGTGGAGTTCGTGGGCAGCTCGATCAGCAGCCGGCCGCCACAGACCGACGGCGCCGCCGTGCTGGCCGCGAACCCCCACCTGAAGTTCTTCGACGACCGCCGGGGTTATCTGTCGTGCGTCGCCGGCCCCGACGAGCTGCGGGTGGCGGTGCGTGCGGTGGACTTCGTGGACAGGAGAGGAGCACCGATACGGACGGTGGCGGAGTTCCTCACGAAGGGAGACGGGCTGACGTCAGAAAATACCCCTAGCAAATAGGAAACTTTCCTATTAGATTGCGGGCATGCCCCAGAGCGGTGACCTGCTTCGCCTCGCCGACGCCGTCCTCTTCCCCGGTTTCGCGGGACAGACGCCCCCCGACTGGCTCCGTCGCCGACTCGGCGACGGGCTGGCGGGCGTGGTGCTGTTCTCCCGCAACATCGCCGGCCCCGACCAGGTGGCCCGGCTGACTGCCGCGCTGCGTGCCGAGAACCCCTCGGTGCTCGTCGGCACCGACGAGGAGTCCGGCGAGGTCACCAGACTGGAGGTGGCCACCGGCAGCAGCCGCCCCGGCGGGTACGCGCTCGGCGTCGTGGACGACGTGGGCCTGACCGAGGCCGTCGCCAGGGACCTCGGCGGCGACCTGGCCAGGGCCGGCATCACGATCGACTTCGCCCCCTCGGCCGATGTGAACTCCAACCCGGACAACCCGGTGATCGGCCTGCGGGCGTTCGGCGCCGACCCGGTCCTGGTCGCCCGGCACACGCGGTCGTTCGTCCGCGGCCTGCAGTCGGCCGGCGTGGCCGCCTGCGCCAAACACTTCCCCGGGCACGGGGACACCTCCATCGACTCCCACCACGGCGTGCCCGTGGTGGCCGACGACGGGATCGAGGCCGCGCTGGTCCCTTTCCGCGAGGCGATCAAGGAGGGTGTCAAGGCGGTCATGACCGGCCACCTCCTGGTGCCCTCGTACGACGCCGAGCTGCCTGCCACGCTCAGCCCCAAGGTCCTCACCGGGCTGCTCCGTGAGGAGCTGGGCTTCGACGGGATGATCATCACGGACGGCATCGAGATGGCCGCCGTGTCGGGGGCGTACGGGATCGGAGGCGCCTCCGCCCGCGCCGTCGCCGCCGGAGCCGACGCGATCTGCATCGGCGGCGAGCGGGCAGACGAGGCGACCGCCGTCGAGGTCCGCGACGCCATCGCCGCCGCGGTGACCGATGGACTGCTGCCCGAGGAGCGACTGGCCGACGCCGCTCGCCGGGTCCGCGAGCTGGCCGCCTGGGCCACCTCCTCGGGCAGCCAGGTACAGGGCCACGAGAACGGCTACCTCGGCCTCACGGCCGCCCGCCGGGCCATCCGCGTCACCCGCCGCTCCACCGCCCCGCTCCTGCCCCTGTCGTCAGCCCCGTACGTGGTCGAACTGGCCCCGGAGATGAACCTGGCCATCGACAAGGGCACCCCCTGGGGCGTCGGCGAGCCCCTCGCCCGTCTGCTACCCGGCACCACAGTCGTCCGCCTCGAGGCCGGCGAGGCGACGGGCGCCGCTCTGGAGCGCCTGATCGGCGAGGCCGTCTTCCGGCCTCTGGTGATCGTGGTACGCGACGCGCACCGCTACGCCTGGCAGGCCGAGGCCCTGCGGCACCTCCTCAGCGCCCGCACGGACGCGGTCGTGGTCGAGATGGGCCTGCCAGCCCGCTCGGACCTGGGCGCCGTGCACATCGCCACGTACGGCTCCGCGAGGGTCTGCGGGCAGGCGGCGGCCGAGGTGCTGACCGGCGGTGTGTGATCCCCGTTAGGGTGACGCTGTGAACTTCGACGGCGAGGACCTCTCACGCAAAGCGCTGGCCGACCGCCTCCCGCCCGACGAGCCGCACGTCTTCCGCGACTGCGACCTCACCGAGACCGACCTTTGGGGCGCCTCGCTGGCCGAAGCCCGGTTCGAGTCCTGCGTGCTGGAGCAGACCGACTTCCGCAAGGCCGACCTGGACGGGGCGGTGTTCACGGGCGGCGGCGGGATGCGGACCCGGTTCAACGACGCCGACCTCATCGACGTGACGTTCACGGACGTGGACCTGTCGTCGGCCCAGTTCGGCGGAGCGCTGCTGACGGACGTCTCGTTCACCGGGTGCCGCATGATCGGCGCCTCCCTGACCGCCTCCCGCGGCACCGGCTTCAAGATCGCCCGCTCCAACCTGACCCTGGCCAACCTGGGCGGTTGCTCGCTGCGCGGCGAGGCCATCGAGGGCGTGCGTTTCGACGACGCCGACCTGTCAGGGTGCGACTTCACGGAGGCCACGTTCAGCGACTGCCGCTTCATCGGGACACGCCTGCTGAACACGAAGTTCGCCAAGGCGGACTTGCGGGGCGCCGACCTGGGGCAGCCGGATGACTCCAAGCTGCGGGCCTTCGCCGGCGCCATCATCAACCAGACCCAGGCCAACGCCATCCTCGCCGCCCGCGGCATCACTGTCCTTTAGCTCCTGCATCCCGTACAGGGTGCGCTATCCGAAGGACGGCCGTAGGAGGCCAGTTCCAAGGCCCTCAATTGACAGGCGGCCGCCAGGCGTCGGCGCTGCGGTCGAGGTCCATCGACAGGATCGCGGCTACAGCCTCGCGCTGCCGGTGACGGCGGGCGAAATGCTCCAGGGCAGCGGTGACGGTGGCCTCGCGACCCTTGGTGCCGAGTTCTTCGGCAGCCTCATCGAAGAGATCTGCGTCTATGTCGATCACAGTACGCATGGCGGCTCCCTTGCCGGTCGGGACGATGCGGTCGATCGATAGGCAGGATTGGATCTTTCAGTGACCCTCGAGCACGCTGGAAGGTGCCGGTAGCTTCCAGTTCGGCCCGTTGGGGTGATCGAGCCACAGGTGCGTGCCTTCAGGGCCAACGGTCAGCCCGAATCGTTCGTAGTGTGGGCTGCCGAGCGCCACCCACCCGAGATAGGCGTCGGACAGCTCATCCCACAGGTGGCGTTCGCCGTACTGGGTGACCTGGTAGGTGTCGGTCCCGGATTCCTTGTCGCAAGCTGCCCACGATCCGTTTGGGTTGTCCGGCTCGAACAGCAGCAGGGAGTACGTGTTCTCATCGATGGATGCGTGCCAGCCGATCCGGGGCGCTAGCGCCGCGAACATGAGTTCGCCCCCCCGATCCGCCGTTGCCAGGATGGTTGGATCGTTCGTGGTCTTGGAGCGATCGGCCTCCTCGTAGTGATGAGGATTCCATGTGCTCTCCGACGCCGACCAGATCCTCGCCGCGATCGACGGGCTGGACGGGGACAACACCACGATCGAGTCAGCGTGCCCTCATCCAAGGCAGATCTGGGCCGGCAATTCGACCGGCACCTGCTTGCGGTCATCGTCGGTCAGGTCGCGCCCCAGCACCTCGCACACTCGCCGCTCCCACGCCGTCACGTCCAGCGGCAACACATCGGTGACGTACCCTTCCGCCCCGTCCCCGGCTCTCAATCGGAGAAGCGTTCTGCCGTCCGCTGAGACGTCCAAGAACTCCTGCACCAGGCTGAAAGTGTATGTGCCCTCATACGTCACCCCATCGTGCCCGTCACGGTCTTCGGCAACGTCCAGCCCGTAGATGTGGATCTCCTTGTCGCTGATCAGGAACAGCTTGTGCTGTTGCTCGACGAACATTGAGAACGTCCTCTCATTGGCACCGAGACCGTTCTCCGAAACCGATCGCAGCGGGCCGAGCAGCTTCTTCAGTGGTTGGCTGAGCCATACCTCCGGCAGTCCGCCACTACGGAACACCAGCAGGTACCTGCTACTAGAGTCGAAGGTGAATCCCTCAATGGTGCCCGACCCCATCTGCATCCGCCGCCCGGTGACCTCCTTTCCGGTCCCCAGATCGACGGTATGAATGTAGCCCCGCTCTCTCACGGCTACCAGGAGGTGGTCTGGGTTCCATGGGCTGGCTTGTATTTCCCCAACGGTGGAACCGGGGCCCGTCAGATCAAAACCGCTCTTGCGCTGTCCTGTCTTGACATCCCAGCGTTCCAACCGTCTCCCCGCGCGCGTCAGCAGATCGCCGTTCTTGAGGAAGAAGTAGTCCAGTTGCTCCATGTTCCCCGCGCTGTCGCGAGGCGGCAGGGCCGAGGTGACTTGGGTGACGGTGCGGAGCGAGGGGAGAGCACGTACGACCACCTCGTTGGCGGCCACCGGGTCGGCGACATAACGCTCGTCATGGCTCACCAAGGGGTTGCCGTGGACGTCCAGGCCAGACGCGGTCGTGGCCCGGTCCACCTCGGCGATCGTCCGCTGTTCCCCGCCCGTTTCGCTCACGCGGAGTTTCTTGCCGCCCTCGGCCTGAGCGATCATCCAGCGCCCGTTGGACAGCAACTCCGGCTCGCCGGACCGTTCTTCCCGGTTTCTCAGCGAGGTAAGAACCACGGTGTCACGCGACATGGTCATCAATGCCGGGGAGTCCGGCACGTCGACCAGGGCGATCGGGCCCGGATCCTCGTGCGCCTCGATCCATGTTGAGGAAAGGCGCGAACCCTGCCGCAGGTCGACCAGTTCCCAGCCGTGCGGTCCCACGATCATGCCGTGTCGCCCGGAGTCGTCCACAGCGAAGTCTCGGCAGGGAATCGCACGTCGATACCGCCCCTGCCGTGTCCCGTCGGGCAATCGCAACGCCGTGTACGTGGCGCTTTGACGGACTTTGTCGTTCGAGTTTGTGCAGACCACTGCGCTCGTGCCGTCGCCCGAGACACGGAGGCCGTCCGCCCTGCCGAGCCGCTTGAGGTTCACCTTGCTCCACAATGGCTTGCCCACGCTCGTGAGCACCCATAGCTCACCGTCGCTGAGCGCGACGACGGTCCTTTCATTAGGGCCGAAACGGACCGACTCCGCGGCGAAGTCGAGCGTCCACGCCTGTTCGGGAGCCGTCACGCCCAGGGACTGCAGCACCACTGTGCCCGGCCCAGTGGTCGCGATCCACCCATCGTCGCCGGACTGTATGATGTCGGCTCCCTGAGCGGGGAAGCCTTCAGGTTTTTCGCGATTCTGCCGCGAAAGCGTGTGCCCGTCGTCCAACGGCCATCGGTTACCCGGATCGACGCTGTGCCAGACCATGCTGCCGTCCTCGACGGCATACGCGATGAGGATGCCGTCGGGCGACACGGCGGGCTGACTGGCGACCCCTTTGTAGGGCAGGTGCTGGAGCCGGTAATCGCCGTTCGCTGAACGGACGTAGAGCGTCGCCGTACCCGAATCCGTGGTGACGAGAACCACTCGTCCATCGGCACTTGCGTCCGCCTCGGCCAACAAGCCCAGCGCCCCCGACGCGATTGCCGTCGTGTCCCGATGTTCGACATACCGCTGGAGCACCTGGTTACGTGCCTCCCAGGTCGGCGACGAACGAACCGCCTCGATCGCCAGCATCGCCGACAGCCGGGGATCGCGGCTGGCCAAGTCGGCCGCTGTTCTCGCCAGCCCTCTCGACCGCGCCTCGGCCGCCCGATCGTCGCTAACCTGTCCCAGGACGATCACGCTTGTCGTCAGGACGGCCAGCACCGTCAGCAACGCTACAGCCCCCACCCACCCGGCACGTTTCCAAAGCGACCTGAAGCGTTCACGTCGGCGTCCCAGTTCCAGATAGTGAAGCTCCGCCGCGCTCAGATACGCCCGTCGCTCGGTCAACCACCTCTCGGCCTCCGCCAGTGCGCCGGACCTGGGCAGCCACTCCACGGCCTTGTCGTGCTGCTCCCAACGCTTGATGTCTTCGTCCAGCACGGCACGCCATTCCAGGAAACTGCGGTTGCGGTCCGCCGTTACCAACTCGGCAAGTCGTGGCCATTCGAGGATCAGCGCCTCGTGGGCCAGCTCCACGGTCTCGCCCTCGTCCTCGTTGCTGCCCACCACGAGCAGGCGCCGGCCCGCGAGCACCTGAGCGATCCGCCACCAATCCTCCGCCACCTCCGAACGTCGCACCACCCGCCGCAGGGGCGCCCCGCTGCCTGGCGACACCCCCACGAGTTGGGTCAGCAGTGCCCGCCCCGCGGTCGCGTCCGATTCCGGAACGCATTCCTGCCAGATTCTCTCGGCCTCTTTGGCCAGCGCCCCGCGTACGCCGCCGAGTTCCCCGTAGGCGGCGAAGGAGATCTGCCCTTGCGACCGCTTCTGCCACAGCTTCTCCAACACGAAGCCCAGCAGTGGGAGTGCGCCCTGCTGGTTCCCGGCGTCGTCCAATATCGTCTCGACGAGCATCGGGTCGTAGCCCACCGCCGGAATCCCTTCGAGCGGTCGCTCGATGACCTCCTTCAACTGCTCGCGGTGCATTGGTGTGAGCGCGTAGACGGCGCGGCTCAGCGCGCTCCCCAGCGCGGGATGGGACAACCCCGCTTCCAGGAAATCGGCCCGCAACGTGAGCAGTACGCGCACGTCATCCAGCGGCCGGGCAGGGAACAGCACTTCTGCGGCGGCCTGCGCCTCCTCGAGCGGGCAGCCGAGCAGTTCCTCAGCCTGGTCGACGACGATGAGCAACTGCTTCCTCTGGGAGCCGCGCAGGACCAACGCTGCGATCTCGCCCAGTCCCTCCTGTCCCAGCTCCGCCCGCACACCTCTCGCCTTTGACAGCGCCTCTGCACCTGTCAGACCGGGATGCAAGAGTGCGGACAGTTCGGCGCTGAGCGCGGATATCAAGGAACGTCCGGCGGACGGGCGGACAACAACGACCTCGTAAGCAGCCCGCCGCAACAACGGCACCACGCCCGCCAGCGCCAGCGAGGACTTACCGCACCCTGACGGTCCGACCAACGTGACCTGTGGTTGCTTGTGGACGAGACGTGCGACTTCCTCGGCCTCGACCTCCCGTCCGAAAAAGACCTTCTCATCGTCTTCGGAGAAAGTGGACAGCCCCCGGAACGGCGGTTGAGGATCTACCGGCAGTGGCACAGCGGCTATCAATGTGCGCGTGGGGAGGAAAAAGCCTTGCCGCGCCCCGTCAGGCTGAGCGGCCACCACCATGCCGACCACACCGCCGAATTCCTCATCCCAGACCGGGCTGCCACTGAAGCCTCCGGTGAGGGGGACGTCAGACGGGCTTTCCGGCGAAAGCTGTATCCATCCTGGCGCTGTAGGCCCGCGCACCTGCCCAACGTGCCAGACCCCGCCGGCCAGTCCTTCGGGAAAGCCCGGTACGCGCACCCGGTGATACCAGAGGTCATCGGCATCCACCATCTGGAGCGGAAGGGCGCCGGGCATCTCGGTTTCCAGCCGCAGCACGGCGATGTCTCCGCTGTCGTCGTCGGCAGGGGGGACCCAGTTCTCGATCTCGATATAGGCCTTCGCGACCGGGGTCGCCTCAGACCGGATGAACGGCAACTCCAGAGTGATCCGGTCATCCAGAGAGGGCTTTTCGGCTCCTTTCAGCCCTAGCGCGGCGGAGACCACATGTGCGCACGTGATGGCCTTATCGGCCTCGATCAGAAAGCCCGCACCGACGATCGGACCATTCGGATCGGGACCGCGGACACGCAGTGTGGCGCGGCTGAGCGCATCATCCCCATTGCGTGGCATCACGACTCCGTGATCTTTCAGCGTCAGGTCTCACATGAGGCTCCTAACGCGAGTATGGTCAGGGACCGAGCCTCACACTTTGCCTTTCCATGACAAAGTCACGGAGAAGTTGGCGTCCGTGGCGGTGCTGGCGATCACCACGTCCGCCTCAGCGGAGAGTGCGACCCCGAACTCCACGGTGATCTCGTCCGGTGCCTGCGCCAGTTCTCCGAAACTAGCGACGAACTTCTCGGCCACTGGCTGAATGGTGTCGAGCATCTCGCCGAACGACCGGGACGCGCGGGCGACCACGTGCCCGGCCCGGCCGACACGGACCGGTGCATCCCCGTCCCTGTCCCGAATTTCCACCTTGACGACGTGGCCTTCCTCGCCGACCGGTAGTTCCACCACACGCATTGAGCCCACTCCCGTCTGACCGGAGGAGCCGCGGCACCAGCGGCGCCGTCCTCACTCCCCAACTTTTCCAGGAGCTATATGATCACGACGTGGATCCAGCGCGCGTCGACTTGCTCGACTTTGCATGGATGCCGTTGCGGGGCAGGGACTCGTGTCCACCGCGTCCACGACCTGGGGCAGCAGCAGGGTATCTCGACACTTTCGACAGCGCGTTCGATCAGATCATCAGATTCCTGCCATGCGGAGGTTGGAATCGCAGACCCAGCTCCCCGGCGACCAGGCCTCCCGCCGTCACGGATGGTTGGTCGGCTGCGTGGCACTGGACTCTCTCAGCGCCGCCACGTTCCCCGATGTAGGGCCCGTGCGCAGGAGACCGTGCCGCGATCGAGATCGAGCAGTTCACCACCGCCGGCCCTGTCGATTGTCGTCTGGAGATGAAGCTATGTAGATTAAATCTACATAGATTGAATCTACATAGGAGCAGTCAAGGTGGCAGGTTTCGGTTTCATAGGCAGATCCGTTGAGCTGGCCTTTCTCCACAGGCGGCTGGACCAGGTGAGGAGAGAGGTCCACGGGACCTCGCTGGCCATCCGGGGACGGAGGCAGGTGGGGAAGTCGCGGCTGGTGCAAGAGTTCTGCGACGAGGCGGCCATGCCATACTTCTTCTTCTCGGCGATCAAGGGGGCCGCGCCGGTCGACTCCGTGAGCCGGTTCTGCCGGGAGCTGGCCGAGTCATCCCTTCCCGAGGACCCTGGACTGGTCTCATTGCTCGAGTCGGGGAATTGGTTCGAGGCGTTCAAGATCTTGGCGTCCGTTCTGCCCGCCACGCCGTCGATCGTGGTGTTGGACGAGCTACCTTGGCTGGCCGAGCAGGATCCGACCTTCGACGGGTCGCTGCAGGTGGCCTGGGATCGGCTGCTGTCCAGGCGCCCCGTCGTGCTGCTGCTGCTCGGTAGTGATCTGCACATGATGGAGCGCCTCACCTCGTACGACCGGCCCTTCTACGGCAGGGCGGATCCGATGATCCTCGGGCCGTTGAATCCCGCTGAGACCGCGCGGTCGACCGGACTGAGCGGCGCCGACGCGATCGACGCCCAGTTGGTGAGCGGCGGTCTGCCAGGGATCCTGCGCGGCTGGCCGCACGGCATGCCCGCACTGGACTTCATCCGCCAGGAGTCGGCCGAGCCCGTCTCGCCGCTGTTCGCCGTTCCTGAGGCCACACTCATGGCGGAGTTCCCCTCGCCGGACATCGCGCACCGTGTCCTGGAAGCCATCGGCAGCGGAGACCGCACCCAGGCGAACATCGCGGCGACCGCCGGCGGCCCGGGCGGCGCGCTCGTCTCGGGCACTCTCTCACCGATCCTGCACAAGCTCACGCACGACAGGCGGGTCGTGGCGATGAATGAGCCACTGTCGACCAGGCCGGGCAAGCCCGCCCTCTACCATGTTGCGGACTCCAACCTCCGGCTCTACCTGGCAGCCTTGCGTCAGGCGCATGAAGAGAGCCGCAGGGGCAGGCCCGAGGTGGGCTTCCGGGGTGTGGAACGGCGCTGGTCGGCCTGGCGGGGGCGGGCTGTGGAGCCGTTGATCCGCGACTCGCTGGCCATGGCCGCGGACGAGCTTCCCTGGCCCGAGACCACAGTGGTGGGCGGCTGGTGGAACCGGTCGTTCAATCCCGAGGTGGACCTGGTCGGCGCCGATCGCGGGCCGGTGGCTCGGCAGGTGTTCTTCACCGGGTCGGTGAAATGGCTCGACGGCGAGTTCGATGGACACGCGCTGCGTGCGATGTTCGAAGCGTCGGCTCAGGTTCCTGGGGTGGTTCCCGGACAGACCGGGACTGTGGTGGTCTCCCGTTCGGGGATGGCCGCCGGAGTTGGACCTGTCGACGTGCACTGGGGGCCGGAGGACATCGTGGGGGTCTGGCCGGTGTAGAGCGGCGACCGCCGACGCTGTCTCGATCATCGATCCGCGCCGGTTCACGAGCGAGCTGATCCCGATCTTCGACTAGCGGCGATCGAGGTGGGACAGGACGGCGTCGGCCTCCGCCATGATGCGGTCGATCAGGTCACGGCACGACGGCAGGTCGTCGATCACCCCCACCACCTGCCCCGACGCCATCACCCCGAGATCCACCCGCCCCTCCACCATCGCCGCCCGCAACAGCACCGGCGTGTTCGCCGCCTGCAGCACCTGCGCCCAGGTCAGCTCCCGCCCGCGCCGCATCCGCCGCCCCTCCCGGATGAGAGCCCCCCACGACAGCCCTGACAACCGCTTGAACCTGGCCCCGTTCACCACGGCCCTGGCCAGACGGGAACGTTCGAGCGAGGCCACGAACGGCGTGCTCAGCACCCGATGCGGCACCCCGTCCACCTTGGCCGTCACCACGGTCTCCCGCGCCGCCAGGTAGAACTTCTTCACCTCGTCGGGCACCGGCGAGTCGCTGGTCAGCAGGAACCGGGTGCCCATGGCGATCCCGGAGGCCCCGTACGCCAGCGCCGCCACCAGCCCACGCCCGTCGAAGAAGCCGCCGGCCGCGATCACCGGGATGTCCACGGCGTCCACGACTTGGGGGAGCAGCAGGGTGGTGGCGACCGGCCCGGTGTGGCCGCCGCCTTCGCCGCCCTGGACGATGACCGCGTCCACGCCCCACGCGGCCACCTTCTCCGCGTGCCGGCGGGCCCCCACGGAGGGGATCGTCACCACTCCTGCGTCCTTGAGGCGGGCGATCAGCTCCCGCCTGGGCGCCTGGGCGAACGACGCCACCCGTACGCCCTCGCGCACCATCACCTCGACCCGCTCGGCCGCGTCGTCGGCGTCCGAGCGGATGTTCACCCCGAACGGCGCGTCCGTGCGCTCCTTCACCCGCCGGATGGCCTCGGTCATCTCGGCCACCGACATGGTGGCGGCGCCGATCACCCCCAGCCCGCCTGCCTGCGAGGTGGCCGCCGCCAGCCGCGCGCCCGCGACGTACCCCATCCCGGTCTGCACGATCGGATACCGGCAGCCGACCAGGGACGTCAGCGCGGTCCTCACGCCGCCACCTCGCGGTCGCGGCTCCTGGAGGGGTCGAGCCGGTCCAGGACCAGCAGTTCCTCGGGGTCCGGCGCCCGCGTCACCGGGACGTCCTCGTCGATCACAAGGTCGAAGCCGGTTGCCGCCACCACGTCGTCGACCGTCACCCCGGGATGCACGGACGCGAGCCGCATCGACCCGTCAGGGGTGCGGAAGTCCAGCACGGCCAGGTTCGTCACGACGCGCCGCAACTCGAACGCGCCCCGATCGGTCCCGATTCCGCTGACCATGTCCACGTGAGGCACGAAGACCCGAGGGCTGTGCCGGGGGATCCAGTAGCTCGTCGGGTCGCACCGCGTGTTGCCCGGCGCGCCCCGCACTCCCAGCAACTGCGTCTTGGGCTGGGCCCAGTCGCCGATGCAGGAGATGTTCGTGTTGCCGTACCGGTCGATCTGGCTCGCGCCGAGCATGACGTGCCGCCGTCCGTTCAACATCAGCCACAGGTGGTCTCTGAACGGCAGCCATCCCTCGACCACTTCGGGCGCCTGCCCCAGCCCCGGCACGTCTCCGGTGAGCAGGCAGACGCCGTCGTTCGTGAGCAGGTCAGGCTCGAACGTCAGCCGTGCCAGCCGCGCCCCCAGCACCGTGACCGCCCCGCCGATCCCGGCCGCCAGGATCTCCCCGTCACCCCTGAACGCCTCCGCGCACGCCACCACGCAGACATCAGCCCTGCTGCTCATCGACACCCGTCTCCACATAACGCCGCTGCCGCTCCTCGTCGCGCCCGTAGTCCGGCTCGCACGAGGTGAACCCGGCACCGCCGGGCGCCTCCACCACGCCCGTCACCATCGACCGGCTGATCAGCAGCGACTGCACCGGCCCTTCCTTCAGCAGGTCGGCGGTGTCCACGATGCGCTCGCACGAGACGTAGCAGCGCGCCGCCGCCTTGGCGTAGAGGTCGTCGAAGTACGGATCAGGCCCCAGGTATTGGGCGTTGCCCCGGACGTCGGCCCGGTTCATGTGCACCAGCGCCACGTCCATGGTCAGGGCCGGGACCGCGACCAGCTCCTCCCCGTCCTCGTACGGCGACCGCACCGTCCGCAGCCCCGGGTTGACCCGCATCACGTCCGACCCCATCCCCGCCCGCGTGGGCAGGAACGGCAGCCGGTGCGCCCCCGCCAGCAGCCCGAACATGAACATCCCCTCGTCGTACTCGGCGAACTCGATCTCTCCCGCCTGCCTGGCCCGCCGGAAATGGGGCTCGAGCGGGATGGTGTCGAGCGTGACGAACGGGGCCACGACCTTGCGTACCTTCCCGGCCGCGCACAACATGCCGACGTCCGGGCCGCCGTACGAGACGATCGTGAGATCCCGGACGGGGGAGCGGAGGATCGCCGACACCAGGGCCATGGGCTTGCGGCGCGAGCCCCAGCCGCCGATCCCGACCGTCATCCCGCTCTCCAGCGCGTCCGCGACCTGCTCGGCGGACATCACCTTGGTCACGTGAATCGCTCCCTGTGCCGGTCGCCGGCGCCCATGAGGTTCAGCTCGAAGGTGAAGCCCTGCTCGAAGCGGTAGCTGCGCTTGACGTCCACGGGGTCGATGCCGTTGAGCGACTCCTTGGCGCGGCGGATGACGTACGGGTCCTTGGCGGCGATCTGCCCGGCCACCTCCAACGCCACGTCCCGCAGCTTGTCGCGGGGCACGACCTCGAGCACCGACCCGAACGTGTGCAACTCGGCGGCGGTGACATTCCTGCATGTGTAGACCATGGCCCGCATCAGGTGCTGCGGCACCAGCCTGGCCAGGTGCGTGGCCGCGCCCAGTGCGCCCCGGTCCACCTCGGGCAGCCCGAAGTAGGCGTCGTCGGCGGCCACCACGATGTCGGCGTTTCCGGCCAGCCCGACGCCGCCGCCCAGGCAGTGCCCGTGCACCGCCGCCACGACCGGCACCGCGCACTCGTAGACGGCCGCGAACGCCGCGTAACAGGCCCGGTTGACCCCGACCAGGGCCTCGTACCCCTCGGCGTCCCGCAGCTCCTTGATGTCGACCCCGGCGTTGAACCCGCGTCCCTCGGCCCGCAACACGACCACCCTGGTCTCGGGGTCGTCCCCGGCAGTCCGCAGGGCCTCGGCCAGCTCCTCCCAGCCCCGCACGGTCAGCGCGTTCACCGGCGGCACGTCGACGACGACCTCGGTGATCGGCCCGGCCCGAAGCGAAATTCCCATAACGCTCCCTGCTAGCTGCACCTAACGCTTGCTTGGTACGTTAGCACCCGTGACCGTGACTTACGACTACTCGGGCAAGTCGGTCCTGGTGACGGGTGGGACCAAGGGCATCGGCGCGGGGATCGCGCGGGCCTTCCAGAAGGCGGGCGCGGACGTCACCGTCTGCGCCCGCACGCCGCCCGCGAACGGCGAGCTCCGCTTCGTGCGGGCCGACGTGCGGGCCCCCGAGGACGTCGAGCGGCTCGTGGCCGGGTTCGACCGGCTCGACGTGGTGGTCAACAACGCGGGCGGCTCGCCGTACGCGCCGCTTGAAGGCACCTCGCCGCGCCTGCACGCCCGCGTCATCGAGCTCAACCTGACGGCCCCGCTCCTGGTCGCGCAGTACGCCTACCCACTGCTCGCCGCCGCCCGCGGGGCCATCGTGATGATCGGCAGCTCCAGCGGCACCCGTCCCTCGCCCGGCACCTCCGCGTACGGCGCCGCCAAGGCGGGACTGCACCACCTGGCCCGCTGCCTGGCCGCCGAGTGGGCTCCCGACGTGCGGGTCAACACGGTCGTCGTCGGCCTCGCCGCCACGGAGAGCGCGGCGGGCCACTACGGCGAGCACGGAGACGGGCGGCTGGGCGCGGCGATCCCGGCCGGCCGCCTGGCCACGCCGGAGGACGTGGCCAGGGCGTGCCTGTGGCTGTCCGCGCCCGGCTACGTGACGGGCGCGGAGGTACGGGTGGACGGCGGCGGCGAGATCCCGTACTGGCGCCACCTGGCCGGTGACCTCACGGACTGAGCGACCAGGCGTGGAAGATCGTCGTGTGCCGGAACGCCGAGGCGGTGCCGTCGAACCCGTACGTCCCCCGCCATGACAGCGGATCCTGCTGCTCTCCCACCACGGTGATGGTGCTGGCGCAACTGCCCTGGCCCTTCCTGGTGGCGTTCAGCAGGAGCTGCTCACCGAAGTGGCCGCTGGTGACGGCCCACGGCGCGCCGCAGATCCCCGACTTGATGGTGCCGCTGACGACCTGGAACGGGTAGGTGTTCGGGTCGATCTCGAGGTCGATGACGAAGATCGCCGACCCGTTACGCAGCTCCACGTAGGCGTTGATGGTGGCGCTCTTCTGCGCGGCGACGGACTCCGCGAAGGACTTGGCCTGTCCTCCGGTGGCGTCGTAAAAGGCCCGGTCGGGCGCCTTGGTTGACTGAGGCATTGTGCTTCTCTCCTCCGACGCCGCACCGCTGCGGCGTCTCAGCGGTTAAAGGAGCGTCTCGGCGATCTCGACGCGGAGCAGGCTACGGACGTGCTCGATGTGGTTGACGATGGTGACCTGGACCGAGCCGGCGAAGAGCAGGCCCATGGCCACGTTGTCCAGGCTCGTGACGAGCGAGCCCGAGTCGCCGCCCGCCGACATCGCGGTGGTGACGATCTGGTCGCGGAAGCGGCCGACGCCGAACCCGTAGCTCACGTCGATCGTGGCGTCCACCGCGATGATGCGGCCGAGTGTCAGGTTCGTCGTCCGCCCCACCTTCTTGACCAGGTCGCCGACGGAGACGTTGGCCTTGCGTCGCCAGCCCCTGGGCGCGCAGCTGAAGTAGGTCTCCCTGGTGGCCTCCTGGAACTGCACCTCGCCGATCGCGGCGTCCACGATGTTGTTGTGGCTGGTCAGCGGGATGGCGGGGGTGAGGTCGATGGGGATGAACCTGGACAGGATGGCGATCCGGTCCTGCGGGTCGACACCGCCGTCGAACCGGCCGGGCTGCACGATCGCGCTGCCCGCGGGGGCGCGGTTGGAGTCGGCCAGGACGTGGTTGTTGCTGAGCACGTAGAACCGCGAGGGGATGCCCAGCCCAGGCGCGGGCGGATCGATGGTGGCGCCAGGCAGGAAGTCGTAGACGACGCTGCCCATCGTTCCCGCCGTGACCTGCACGTTGCCGATGGAGAAGCCGGACGGGCAGGGCCGCATCCGCCGGATGAGCACCTGCGCGCCGGCCTCGGCCGCCGCCCCGTCGCCGCGCGGGATCGCGGGAGCGCCCATGTACTGGGCGGCGGGGGCGCTCATCGTCTGAGGAGAGCCCATCTGCTGCTCGGCGACGACGTGGCCGACCCTCACCACGTCGACGGTCGTCCCGTCGTCCATGCGCCGGGGCAGCAGGTCCTGCTCCCTGAGCATGGTGGGCGGGAGCTTCTGCGACACGAAGACGAGCAGCGCCGGCTCTCCGGTCGGCTCACCGTTCGTCCACTTGACGCCCTGGCCGAACCCCACCACGTTGCTCGGCCGCGTCTCGGGTTCCATCAGTGTCTGGGCCGCCTGCTCCTTGGCGGCGTCGGACAGGCGATATCCCTGGGATCCGCGCATCAGTTCCGGCTGGCTCACGGCCAACCACCTCCTACATGGAAGGAGTTCCGGGTGCGGTGATGCTCACTGGGCCGTGGGGGTCCCGATCTCCATGACCTTGACGGGTACGCCGTCCAGCTCGGCCGGGATTCCGGACGAGACCATGCGGGTCACGTAGACGACGATCACGTCCTCGTCCGCGTCGCCCTTACCGGTGGAGACGCCGGTGACGTTCGGGATGGCGAGGAGCTCGTCCTCGTGCCGTCTTCTGATCTCATGCACGTCCATCCAGGGCCCTCCGCTGAGATCTGCCGCCATTGGAGCGTAGATGTCCGGCGTACCCGCAGATTCAGGGGCCCGCCTAGGGAAAACCCCAGCTTTCGCCCACACCTTGGTCAGGGGGTGGGTCCCTGGGCGTACTCAGCGCATGGCGGACCGGGCGGTGGGACGCAGGCGCAGCCGCTGCGGGGGCGCGGTCAGGCGCGACTTCAACATCGGCAGGTCCACCTCCCGCTCGTCCTCCGGCGTGTCGAAGCGGGCGAACCAGACGAATACCTTCTCCCCGGTACGGACCGGCAGGCGCGGAAAGGTGTTCTCCGCGTGCTCGGTCTCGAACCGGGCCACCACCGGCACCCCGGCCTCGGCCAGCACCGGGGCGACCTCCGAGTCGAAGAAGCCGGCGAAGCCGTCCTCGACGTGGCAGATCGTGGCGACGTACATCGACGGGGGGAGCTCTGCCGCGCCGGCGGGCGGCCGCTCCCACGCGGGCGGCTCCGCCAGGGCGCGCAGGAGCAGCACGTCGTCGGAGTCGATCAGCGTGGCGTTGGCGGCGTCGCGGTTGGCCTGCCACACGGGCCCGCCGTAGAAGGCCTCCAGCGCCGCCTTCCGCGCCGGCATGTCGGGGAAGGCCCGCAGCCAGGGGAACATGTCGGGCGCGTCCGGGTTGCGGAAGGTCCCTGCGATCCGCATGCCTGCCGCCTCCTGTGTCTCGATGAACTCCCGCTCGAACAGCTCGATGAGCGTGTCGCGCCGCTCCGGGCGCATCGTGTACTGCCGCAGCTCGTAGATCATGCGGGGACGTTATGCCCGGGTCGCTGACATCCCGTGTCAGCGTATGCGCCGAACAATATTCTGATTACTTTGAGCTACCAAATGACAACGCAGAGTTATAGGCTCGCATCGGCCTTGATCTCCAAGGGCCAACGAAGGTGAAAGGCCCTGAGAGCGAAGGAGCGGAAGTGATCCGAAGAGTGTGCGCCGCCGCGACCATGGTGGCAGCGGTCGCGAGTGGCGTGCTCCCTGCTGTCCCCGTGCACGCTGACAGCTGGTCCGACCATTGTGGCGACCGATCCTGGTCCTACAACTGGAGCGGCAACAGCGGCTCGTCCCAGTCAGGAAACAACTTCGGCGACGTCTCGGCCGTCAACCGCGGCCAGGGCGCCTCGACCAACGTCAACAACGTCAACGGCATCGCCTCGACCGCCACGCACGGCGGCATCACGGTGACGTACATCTTCGGCTGACCGAAAGGACATCGACATGGTGAAGAAGTTCTGCGTGGCCGGCCTCATCGCCGCGGTTACGGCCGGCGCGGCGCTCCTGCCCGCCGCCGCGTACGCGGACGTCAACGCGGGCAACTCCAGCTCCAACCGGTCCTCGTCCCAGTCCGGCAACAACTTCGGCAACGTCGTCAACGTCAACGTGAGCGGCAACGACGCGCGCAGCATCAACAACGTCAACGGCAACGCCGTCACGGCGAGCGGCGGCAGCCGCGCGAGCATCGACGACATCGTCGACTGATCACTCCGCGAGCCCCCTCCAGCGAGCCAGGCCGGATCCGGCCTGGCTCGCGCCGCGCGCTAGCCCTGGTCCTTCACCCAGAGCCGCAGCAGCCCCCTGAAGTGCTCGACGAACCGATCGTGCTCGTGCGCCGGATACGTGGCCTTCACCGTGTCCACCAGCAGCCGGTCGAACTCCGGCCCGGCCACCCACTCGAGCACCACCTCGTCGAGGTGCCCCAGATGGGTCCGGCAGAACTCGTGGTAACGCTCGGTCTCGAAATACCGGTCGGCCAGCCGGCGATACTCCGCCAGCCGTTCCTCGTACGTCCCGGTGACCGCGAAGTAGTCGTGCGTCTCCAGGTCGATCCGGGGTCTGCGCCGGGTGGCCACGCAGAAGACGCACCATTTCACCAGCGTCTTGATCGCCCAGGGGAAGTAGTAGTGCAGGCTCGTCAGCGCCACGTCGGGGCAGGCGTTGGCATAGTCGATGGGATGCACGTCGGAGCCCTTGACCAGGGTCTCGCAGGAGTTGAACTCCCACCGGAAGAACGCGTTCACCAGCCGCCCGATCGTCACCACCTCCTCGCCGGCGGCCGGCGACAGGAACTCGTGGTCGACGACGTACCTGGCGTGCATCGGCTCCTCGGGCCTGAACCGCATCACCATCGTCTCGGGCCCGATCGACAGCGACCTGGCGAACGCGTCGTACCCCTGGATGGCCTGCTGGAGGTGCATGAGCATCTCGCCGCTCGCGTCGTAGGCCCGGTGCAGCTCGTCCCGGTCGCGCACCAGGGACACGCCGCGCCAGGCCCCGCCGTCGTACGGCTTCATGAACAGCGGGTATCCGATCCGCTCGGCCACCTCGTCCAGGTCGAAAGGCCGGTTGTAGCGGGCCGCGGTGTAGGCGTACCTGGCGTTGTCGGGCGGGTTCTTGTACGGCACCAGCACCGTCTCCGGCACCTTCAGCCCGAGCCGCATCATCGCGCAGTACGCGGCGTGCTTCTCCATCGACTGGAACGTGAACGGGCTGTTGAGCAGATAGACGTCGTCCATCATGGAGATCTTCTTGAGCCACTCGCGCGGGTGGTAGTACCAGTACGCCAGCCGGTCGATCACCAGCGCGTGCCGCGGTTCGGCTCGCAGGCCGAACGGCTCGATCGTGACCCGTTCCACGTCGAACTCGCCCACGTCCTTGATCGGCCCGAGTCGCCGCAACACGGTCTCGAACGCCGACGGCCAGTCCTCCTCGGTCCCCAGCAGCAGCCCGATCAGATGTCGCACGGGGGATTCCTCCGCTCCCGCCCGCGGGTCAGACGCCAGGTAGGCGGCCGTTGCGGAACAAATCGACGAACCTTTGGTGGTCTTCCCGGGCCTGTGCCCCATAACGGTGAGCAAAATCCACCAAAACCCCGATAAATCCGGACCTGTCGCCGTCGATCACCGCCATGATCGCCTCCTCCGTCGAGAAGTCGACGAGGTCGTGGGTGGACTCGTCGTCGGCCACCGAGTGCATGCGCGCCACCGCCCGCCCCAGGTCCCGCATGATCGAGCGCAGCTCGTCCGGCTCGTTCACGTCGTCCCAGTCCAGATCGGCGGAGTACGGCGACACCTCCGCCACGAGCTGCCCGACCCCGCCGAGCGTCGTGTACCCCAGCCAGGCATCGGCGTACGCCTGCAGCGCCCGCTGCGACTCCGCCGTGCGATGCCCCTGATGCAGGAAGTAGGAGACCACCTTCTCGTCGATCACATGCCGCGCCACGGCGGGCACCGCCGCCTGCTTCATGTAGAGGATGACGTCGTTCTCCAACGCCTGCGAACGGCCTTCCAGCAGCAGGTTGTACGACGGCAGCCCCGCCGACCCGATGCCCACGCCCTTACGCAGCGCCACGTCCTTGATCACGTGCTCGACCGGGTTCGCCTGCGTGGGCAGCGTGGCCAGGTACTCCTCGAACGAGGCCAGCACGGCGTCCCTGGTCGCCGCGTCCACCGCCGCCCGGCCCTCCATGAGCGCGAAGCGCCGGTCGTAGTCGTCGATCACGGTCTCCACGTCCAGCAGCGCCACCCGCGTGTTGAGCCGGGCCGTCTGCAGCACCCGGTGCAGCACGCCCGTGGTGGTGTCCAAGGTGAGCGCGCCGATTGCGTCGTCCCCGCCGGACGCGATGGCGTCCAGCTCCTCCAGGTACGCCCCGGCGAAGTCGGTCACCAGCGTGCCGATGGTGTCGTCGGACAGCGCCTTGGCGTACCCGATCAGCGCCACGCTGGCGGCGAAGCGTTTGAGGTCCCAGATGTACGGGCCCACGTACGCCTCGTCGAAGTCGTTGACGTTGAAGACGAGCACGCCGGAGGCGTTCATGTACGTGCCGAAGTTCTCCGCGTGCAGGTCGCCGTGGATCCAGACGCGGCTGGTGGGGGCGTCGAGGTGGGCGTCGTCGGCGTACGTGCCGGCCATGTCCGCGTAGAACAGGCACGCGCTGCCTCGGTAGAAGGCGAAGGGGGAGGCGGCCATTTTCCGAAATTTCCGCCTAAATGCGGCGGGGTCTTGCTTGATCGACTCGCCGAACTCCGTCATGAGGACATCGAGCAGGAACGAGGAGCGTGGGCCCATATTCCGGACAGTAGATCCGGAACCCCTTGCCGCCTAGCCTGATCTTTCCCTGACAGGGGCCGGTCAGGGGTGCTGGGAGGAGACCGAGACCACCTCGCCGGTCATGTACGACGAGTAGTCGCTGGCCAGGAAGACGATCACGTTCGCCACCTCCCACGGCTCCGCCGACCGCCCGAACGCCTCCTTGGCCGTCAGCTCCGCCAGCAGCTCCTCGCTGGTCACCTTCGCCAGGAACGGATGCACGGCCAGCGACGGCGCCACCGCGTTGACCCGAACGCCGTGCTCGGCCGCCTCCAGCGCCACACACCTGGTCAGCGCCATCACCCCCGCCTTGGCGGCGGCATAGTGTGCCTGCCCGCGCTGCGCCCGCCACCCGATCACCGAGGCGTTGTTCACGATGACGCCGGAGCCCTGGCCGATCATGTGCTGCAGCGCGGCCCTGGTGCAGCGCATGGTACCGGTCAGGGTGACGTCGATGACCGCGTGCCACTGGTCGTCGGTCATCTCGGCCAGCGGCGCCGTACCGCCGAGTCCGGCGTTGTTGACCACCACGTCGAGCCGGCCGTGCGCCTCGACCACCGCGTCGAACAGTGCCAGCACCTGGGCCTCCGACGTCACGTCGCACGGGACGGCGAGCGGCTTGACGCCGGTGAGCTCGGTCAGCGCCTCGGCGGCGGCGGCCAGGCGGCGCTCGTGCCTGTCCGAGACCACGATCGTGGCGCCTTCCTCGGCACAGCGGCGGGCGGTGGCATAGCCGATGCCCGCGCCCGCGGCCGCCGTCACCAGCGTCACCTTGCCGTCGAGCAGGCCGTGTGCCTTGGGGTACGCCGGGGTCATCGCCTCTCCCATCACCGTGGCAGTCCCAGAGTGCGCTCGGCGATGATGTTCCGCTGGATCTCGCTGGAACCGGCATAGATCGTGTCGGCCCGGCTGAACAGGTAGAGCCGCTGCAGGTCGTTCGGCTCGCCCACCAGCCCGGCCTTCCCCTGCACGGCCTGTGCCAGCTCGCCGAGCCGGCGATGCCACTCCGACCAGTACAGCTTCGCGATCGACACCTCAGGCCCCGGGTCGGGGCGCACCATCCTGAGCGCGTTGAGCCGCATGATCTCCAGCTCGAGCCACGACCGCACGAGGCGGTCACGCAGCACCGGATCATCGGCCGCGCCGGTCCGCTTCGCCGTCTCGATCACCTTGGCCAGCTCACGCCGGAAGCCGATCTGCTGCCCGAGCGTGGACGCGCCGCGCTCGTGGCCGAGCGTGGCCATCGCGACCCGCCAGCCGTCGCCGGGCGCGCCCAGCACGTTGTCCGCCGCCGTGCGCGCGCCGTCGAAGAACACCTCGTTGAACTCCGACGTCCCGGTCAGCTGCATGATCGGCCGCACGGTGACGCCGGGCTGGCGCATGGGGACCAGCAGGTACGACAGCCCGCGGTGCCGCTGCGAGCCCGGCTCGGTACGGCACAACACGAAGCACCAGTCGGCCACGTGGGCCAGCGAGGTCCAGACCTTCTGCCCGGTGACCACCCAGTGGCCGTCTTCCAGCTGCGCCTTCGTCTGGACACCGGCCAGGTCGGAGCCGGCCTCGGGCTCGGAGTACCCCTGGCACCACAGCTCCTCGCCCCGCTGGATCGGCGGCAGGAACCGGGCCTGCTGCTCGTCGGTGCCGAATTCGAGAATGGTGGGCCCGATCAGGCCCTCGCCGATGTGGCCGACCCGGGCAGGGGCGTCGGCCCTGGCGTACTCCTCGAAGAAGGCCACCTGGTCCTCCAGCGAGGCGGCGCGCCCGCCGTACCGCTCCGGCCAGCCGAGGCAGGTCCAGCCGTTCTTGCCGAGGTGGCGCTCCCAGGCCAGTCGCAGCTCGTGCCCTTCGTGCTCGCGCCCAGGGCCGCCGAGCCCTCGAGCTGAGGCGAACTCGCCGCTGAGCGCCTCCTCCAGCCAGGCCCTGGCCTCCTCGCGGAAGCCAGGGGTCTCGCCCAGCTCAGGAAGCGTCAACGAACCCCCCATAGCCGCCGCGGAAGAACACCAGCGGCCCGCCCTCGGCGTGCGTGTCGAGCTGCAGCACCCGCGCCACCACGATCATGTGGTCGCCCGCCGGGTGCTCGGCCTCTACCGCGCAGTCGATCCACGCCAGCGCGCCTTCGAGCACGGGGTTGCCGCCGGGTGAGCCGGTCCACTCCAGCCCCGCGAACTTGTCGCCGCCCTTGGTCGCCATCTGGGCGCACACCTCTTGCTGGTGCTCGGCCAGCACGTTCACGGTGACGATCTTCGCGCCGCGTACCCTGGGCCAGCTGGTGCTGGTGTGCGCCACGCAGAACGCCACGAGGGGCGGGTTGAGCGAGACCGAGGTGAAGGAGTTCGCGGCCAGGCCGCAGGGCCGGCCGTTCAGCGGGTCGAGCGCCGTGATCGCCACCACGCCCGTCGCGAACCTGCCGAGCACCTGCCGGAAGCGCAGGCTGTCCAGATGGCCGTTGGCGCTCTGTGAGTTCGGGCCCGTCGGCATGGCGGCTCCGTTGCGAATCCTGCGCTGATGCGGCGTCGGAAGGCTGCGGCAGCCGTCCGCCGCCACGAGCCGGGCAGCGTGTGTGCTCATGGGTCCGCCTCCTAGTCCACCGGCTGCGCCCTATCTTACCAAGCGCTTGCTTGGACGCTAGGGGGACCGGGGAAACATGTCAAGTCGAATGCCGCACGGGTTGGGGTCCTGCGCTGTGCGGTCCTGTGTCGCCATACCTGCGTTGACATGCGTGAAATGTCCGGCATAGCGTTGCGTATGTGCCCAAGCGCTTGCTTGATTTTCGGGACGCGACCGCGATCGCGGGCGTCGGATACACCCCCTTCACCAAGGACTCCGGCGTCAGCACCCTGACGCTGGCCTGCCGCGCCGTGCTGGCCGCCCTGGAGGACGCCGGACTGACGGCGGACGACGTCGACGGCCTGGCGACGCACCGTGTCGGCGACTCCGCCCCGCCCACCCTGGTGGGCCCGGCTCTGGGACTTCAGGACCTGGCCTGGCACCTGGACCAGTTCGGCGGCGGCAGCGTCTCCCACGCCGTGGTCGGCCAGGCCGCGCTGGCGGTCGCGGCCGGGCTGGCCGAGACGGTCGTCTGCTACCGGGCCATCAACGCCCGCTCCGAGTTCCGCATGGGCGGCACCGGCCGGGGGGTGCCGGCGAGCCCGGAGGTGCAGTACCAGGCGCCGTACGGGTACGTCGCGCCGCCGCAGCAGTATGCGATGTACGCCCGCGCCCACATGCTGAAGTACGGCACCAAGGCCGAGCACTTCGGGCACCTGGCCGTCACCCAGCGCGCCAACGCCGCCAAGAATCCGCGGGCGCTCGTGCGCACCCCCATCACGCTGGACGACTACCTCGCCAGCCGGTGGATCGCCGAGCCCTTCCGCCTCCTGGACTGCTGTCTGGAGACCGACGGGGCCTGCGCCGTGGTCGTCACCACGGCGGAACGCGCCCGCTCGTTGCGCCGCCCGCCGGTCCTGATCTCGGCCGCGGCCTGGGGCGGCGGCACGTCCCACCTGTCGGGTCCTGACGCCGACCCCACCGTGACCGCGGCCGCCACCCTGGCCCCGCGCCTGTACGCGCAGGCCGGGCTCGGGCCGGGGGACATCGACGTGGCCGAGATCTACGACTGCTTCACGTACTCGGTGATCGTCCAGCTGGAGGACTACGGGTTCTGCGGCAAAGGCGAGGGCGGCCCGTACGTGGCCTCGGGCGCCACGGCCCTGGACGGCCCGCTGCCGGTGAACACCCACGGGGGTTTCCTCTCGGAAGGCTACGTCCACGGCGTCAACCACATCGCGGAGGCGGTATCCCAGCTCAGAGGCGACGCGGGGGACCGCCAGGTGCCGGGCGCGGAGGTGGCGCTTTCCACGGCCCAGCCCGGCTACATCCTGCCCGCCACCTCCGCCCTGATCCTCAGGAGGTCGTGATGGCCTACCGGCCCGAGCCCGACCGTGACTCGCGGGAATGGTGGGAGCGGATCGCCAGACACGAGTTCGCCGTGCAGCGATGCGACACGTGCGGCACGACGCGCTTCCCGGCCAGGGCGTTCTGCCCGGCGTGCCGGACGGAGGCGTGGCATTGGCAGGAAGTGGAGCCGGAGGGGCGGGTCGAGAGCTGGATCGTGAACCACCAGGCGTTCGTGCCTGGCGTGCGGGAGCCGTTCGTGGTCGTGATGGTGCGGCTGGCGGCGGTGCCGGGATGCCTGGTGTACGGGAACTGGCACGGCGAGCGGCCCCCCGAGCCGGGCGAGCGGGTGCGGGCGTCGTATGACCGGATCGACGAGACCCTGACGCTGGTGAACTGGACGCCGGCCGGGAGCCCGGATGCTCATCCACCCCAGCGCGAATCCTCCCGCTGATTGACCTTGATCCGGGAAATGGATTCGTACCCACGAACCCCATCAGTCCCACCATGGCGAAGCTGCCCCCAGTACGGACTCCGAGGGTTGATGATGAGGCAGTAGACGTCAACGCGGACGGCTTGATCTTGGCGGCGGACGTGAGCGGATTGGGCTCGGTGACCGGCGTGGCCACGCGGCCACGGGTGGCGATCGCGCCTGCAGTCCGGATGTTCGTGCTCACCGATGCGCGGCCGCGCGGGCCGCCGGGCGGGCGGAAGAGGAAGAGATCCATTGGCTGGTCCCTCAGAGGAAAGCGCGCCCTGGCGGGCGTGGGGGACCCGCCAGGACGCGCTTCCTGCCCCGTGAGCGGCGGCGCCAGGACTCCGGCGAGGGATGGAGTCCTAGGCCGTGTGATCGCACACGGAGTCGATGGGGGAGTGTGAAAGCTCCTGCTGCCGGTAACGTGCGGCGATGCGTTGAGCTGCACCAACCGGGTCATCAATGGGGTGCGTGACGGGGGCGCCACCCTCCTCATTCCAGACAAAGGATCCGTCATTGCACCGCACGGTCAGCTCTGTCGACACCGATTGCATGGGCGTGCCATGCCGATTGCTCTGGTAGGTGTGGGTGAACCCCTGGCGCGTCAACGCGTAACGCAGTAAACGTGTTGCTTCACCAGGGTTATGCCAGGGCAGGTACGGCGTACCTGTGCGGACCGGCAACACTGGCCTTCACCCCCTCACCGGCCTTTAGATGGATTTGTACCAACGAATGGATGATGGGCCGATCGAGGGGGTTCGGTCAAGGGGTTGTGGCCTGCTAGAACCAGATCGTCTAAATTGTTGGAACAAAAGGGGTGAAAGTGGCAAGGTCGGTGCTGTATCAGCAGGTGGCTGCGGAATTGCGTCGAGCCATCTACTCGGGTGTCCTCGGCCCCGGGGCACAGCTGCCGACCGAGGCACAGCTCATGGAAGACCATGGGGTGAGCAGAAACACCGTACGGTTGGCCCTCGGAGAGCTCGTCAATGAAGGGCTCGTCACGCGCACGCCGCGGCGCGGAACCGTGGTCAGGGACCGGCGGCCGCTGCTCATCTATCCCCAACGTGAGCTGGAGAAGCAACCCCGTGGGGAGCTGCGGGAGGCATTCGCCTACGCCGTGGCACAGGAAGGCCGTGCGCCAAGCCAGTACATCGAGGTGCTGACCGTGTCTCCGGTCGAGGAGATCGCCAGCAGGCTGGAGTTGGCGGATGGGGAATTGGCGGTGGTGAGACGCCGTCTGCGTTTCGTGGACGGCCAGCCGTACAACACCAACGATTCCTACTTCCCCCGTGAACTGGTTGCCGATTCCGAGATCGCCAGGCCCGGAGACATCGCGCGAGGGGCGAACCGGGTGCTGGAAGAACTGGGTCATGCGCAGGTGCGCGTCGTCGACGACATCTGGGCCCGCATGCCCAACCAAGAGGAGGCAGAGCGCCTCCAACTCGAGCTCGGCACGCCAGTCATGGTGTATGTCCGAGTTGGTTTCGACGGGGCCGACATGCCAGTGCGTGTCGCTGTGTCGGTGCTGCCCGCCGACAAACATTTGATCAGATACGAGCTCGATCGCCGCTAGTGGGCTCGGATGAAGGGGTGATCCCGCCGGCCGGGTGCAGCGAGAAATAGCCGCCTCGCTGGCCTGGGGGAGTCGTGCATACTCCCCCAAATCGCCATTTATCCATGTATATCGGGTTAAGGCCCCATTTCGCCCCTACGCGACATCGCGTCATTACGCTGTGCGCTCGCGTAGGAACCCAACGCAACGGGAGTTGTATTATGCACACAAACACCCTGCTTCATCCGCTCGCGCTCCGCCGGGCGGAACCTGAGGACCTTCCCGGCGTACTCACGCTGCTGGCGGATACCGCCGAGTGGCTCTATGCGCAAGGGGTGCGGCAGTGGCCCCGCAACGGGTTCGGCCCTGAGCGGATCGAGCCGCTCATAGAGGAGCGGGTGCTGTTCGTACTCGACGACGAGCTTCGATACCTCGACCCCGACGAGTCGGCACCGCCGGTCGCCACCATTGCCCTCGACGATCACGCCGATCCTGAGTTCTGGGCTCCGGGCGACGACCCCGGGGCCGCGCTCTACATCCACAAGCTGGCCGTGGCCCGGCCGTGGTCGGGCAGCGGCCTCGGCGACGCCCTCCTCGACTGGGCCAGCGCCTCGGCGTTCGCCGCGGGGTTGCCGTGGCTCCGGCTCGACTGCGCCAAGGCGAACCCGCGCCTGCAGTCGTACTACCGTGGCCGCGGCTTCCACCACGTCCGCACCGTTGACCTGTCCCATCGCTCCTCCGGCGCCCTCTTTCAGCGCCCATCGGAGGATCTCCCGACGACGTCCTTCCGCGACCTGACCATCGCGGAGCTGATCACCGCCTAACCCTCAACCGGCCCGGCCTCGAACCCCCGAGGCCGGGCCGATCCCCTGAGAGGCTGGGCGCCACGTCCTCAAGGACCCCTGGCCACCGGCAGGGATGCGCGCTCCGCCTTTCATGCCACCTCTCCGAACGCCTCAGCGCGTCCCTGACGGGAGCGTGCCCGCGCCCCCTGTAAGAGGTGCGCCCACGGCCGTCCGACGCGCCGGCTGAAGGCCTCAGACCGTCCCAGAGGCGGCCGCCACGGAGGATGCCTGCGGTCGATGGACGCTCCGTCTCAAATGACCTCAACGCTGCGGCCGGGCGCCGTCCCCCCGATGCCCCGCGGAGCGGTGGGGCCTTTGGGGTTTTCGCGGCGGAAAGGTGCAGAGCACCATATAGCCTCTCCTGCATGACCGGATCCCTGCTCGAGGTGATCGCGCTCAACGTGCGCGACGCCGTGGCCGCCGAACAGGGCGGAGCCGACCGGCTGGAGGTCGTCGCCGACATGGCGGCCGACGGGCTGACCCCCTCCCCGGAGACGGTTGCCGCGATCGCCGCGGAGTGCCCGCTTCCCCAGATGGTGATGCTCCGCTGCGACGCCAACTTCGCCGCCGACCCCGACGCCTTGGCGCGGCTGGGGCGCGACGCCAAGGCGCTGGCGCAGGCCGGGGCGGCAGGGTTCGTGTTCGGGTTTCTCGACAGCGCTGGAGCCGTCGATCTCGTGGCCACCGAAGCGCTGATCCACGCTGTGTCCCCCTTGCCGTGGACCTTCCACAGAGCCGTCGATCACGCGGCCAACATCCAGGCGTCCTGGCGCGCCGTGCGCTTGCTGCCCAACCTCGCCACCGTGCTCACGTCCGGATCCCCCGCCGGCGTCGGTGACGGCTTGCCGGTGTTAAAGACCCGGGCCGAGGCAGGTGACGGTTCGATCATCCTGGCCGGCGGCGGCCTGCGTCCGGCACACGTGCCCGCGCTGCTCGACTACGGCATCCGGGCGTTCCACGTGGGATCCGCGGTCCGGGCCGGCTGGTCGGACCCGGTCGAGTGGCGCCTGGTACGCCAATGGCGAGCGATGGTCGAACGCGACTGACCCGCTAAGGCAGGGCGGCATCGGCGCGCCGGAGGGCGGCGGCGAGGGTGCGGATCGTGGCGGGCTCGTCCATCACCCCGCCTCCCGCGTCCCGCTGCTCCTCCCACGCGCTCACCCGCTCCCGATAGGAGTCATAGTTCGCCAGGTGGAAGGCGTAGAGGGTGGCGAACCGGCTCACCAGGTGCGACGGGTGCATGTCCCAGCCCTGGTAGAAGCCGTGCCGCAGCGAGTGCCGTACCAGCTCGGCGTGCCGCCGCCACAGCGCGTGCACGTCGGCCGCGCGATCGGAGGCAGGCGAGGCGGCGAGCGAGCCGTCGGACAGCTCCACGCCCGTTCCGGCGAACGCGGTCTGCATGACGTGCCGGGCGTGGTCGCAGGCCGGATGGTCGAGCCGCTGCTCGTGCGGCGGCAGCCCGAGCGCGGCCGTGTAGTCGAACACGCCGAAGTGCGCCGCCGCCAGCCGTCCGCCCAGGGACTCGGCCAGTTCGGCACGCAGGAAGGGCAGCGTCTGCGGGGCCTCCACCTGCATCTCGAACCGCAGCCGCCCGCCGGCCTCGGCCTCCAGCCGCTCGAGCACGCCCGCGAACTGCGTCAGGTACTCCTCCATCAGCACCTTCGGGAACGTCACCGTGAACCCGGCGGGCAGCTCCCCGGCCCGCTCGACCACACCCGTGACGAATCCGCGCAGCGTGCGCACGGACCGCCCAGGATCCCCGTCCGCGAACGACTTCACCCGCGGCCCCCACCGCCGCGGCAACGCCCCGGCGGCGTGCAGCGCGGCCACCGCCCCGGCGGCCTGCTCCACGTGCCCGTCCTCGACCGGGTCGGGCCGCACGCCGTAGCCGTCCTCGAAGTCGACGCGCAGGTCCTCGATCGGTTCGTGCGCGAGCTTGCGCAGGACCTGCTCGTGTACGGCCGCGGCGAGCCGTCCGGGTACGCCGAACACCTCGGCCAGCTCGTCAGGACCACCCAGATGCATCTTGACCAGGGACAACGCGTGATCGCGCCAGTCGGCCACCGTGTGGGCGGAGAACCGGTCGGCAGGCACGTAGACCGTGTGGACCGGCTGCCACCCCGGCTCGGGCATCGGAAAACGGGCCTGCTGAGCCCGGTAGACCTCGGTGAAGCCGGGTGGCACGGCGCCGGACCCGGCACCCGCACTCGTACGCTCGTCAGTCACGGCACGCCCGGAGCATGGCCTCCAGCCCGACGAGCTTGACGCGTTCGCCGCGGCCGAGGGACCTGGCCAGCTCGGCTTCTGCCGCCTCGATCGCCAGCCACTCTTCGTAGGTCACCGGCTGCACCCCCCGCTCTGCCAGCAGCGCGTCGATCGACTCGCCGCCATCAACACGTTCGCGCCCTTCCAGGTCGGAGAGGAGCGTGCGGACCGTCTCCGCCGCATCGGACTTGTTAGTGCCGATGACCCCGGTAGGCCCGCGCTTGAGCCAGCCTGCCACGTATTCGCGGGCGCGTACCCGCCCGGCCTCGTTCGGCACGGTCATGGTCCGCTCGGAGAACGGCACCCCGGGCAGCGGCACGCTCTGGTAGCCGACCGACCGCAACACCATCCCGACCGGCAGCGTCTCGAACTCGCCCGTGCCCACCACGCGGCCCTCCTCCGACAGCCGGGTGCGTTCGAGCTTGAGCCCCTCCACCCGCTCGGCGCCGAGGATCTCCACGGGCCGCAGCCAGAACCGCACGTCGAGCCGGCGCGGCCGGCCGACGGGCTCGCGCGCGGCCCACGACTGCAGAACCTTGATGTTGCCCTGGACCTGGCGCGGGAAGTCGCCGCCGAGCACGACGGCCTCTTCGGGACGTACGCAGACGTCGGCGTTGGCCAGATCGCCCAGCTCGCGCAGCTCCTTGAGTGTGAACTTGGCGTGCTCTGGGCCCCGGCGGCCCACCATGTGAATGGCCTTCACCTGGCTTTCCGACAGGCGCTGCAGCACGTCGTGCGGCACGTCGGTGGAGCGCAGCTCGTCGGCGGTCTTGGCCAGGACGCGGACGACGTCCACGGCCACGTTCCCGACCCCGATCACCGCGATCTCGGAGGTGTCGAGCGTGAACATGCCGGGGTCGACGTCGGGATGCCCGCAGTACCAGTTGACGAAGTCGGTCGCCGCCACGCTCCCCGGCAGGTCCTCGCCGGGGATGCCGAGCTTCCTGTCGACCATCGCCCCCGTGCAGTAGACGACCGCGTCATAGCGGCCGAGCAGGTCATCGACGGAGACGTGCGTGCCGAGCGTGACGCCGCCGAGGAAGCGGACCTCGGGCAGCTCCAGCACCCTCCGCAAGTAGTTGGCGATCGACTTGATCGACGTGTGGTCGGGTGCGACGCCGTACCTGACCAGCCCGTACGGGGTCGGCAGGCGCTCGAGCACATCGACCCGCACGGCCTCCACGGACAGCTTGACCAGTGCCTCAGCCGTATAGATCCCGGCGGGGCCCGACCCGATGACCGCCACACGCAACGCCACGCCGCCTCCTAAGACACCCGTCCCACCAGATGCAACCGGCCGGTGCGATCGATGTATCCCCGGTCGCCCGTGCGAACGAACCCGTCCTTGGAGAAAACCGCTTGCTCGGTGTTGTTGCCAACGTAGCCGCTCATGACCGCGTCCGAGCGGAGAAGCACCTCACCTTGCACGTCATGAGGCAGCTCATGACCGTCTTCGTCCCGGATGGACACGTCCACCCCGCCGCGTGGCCTGCCGACGCTCACCTCCGCGTCCTCGGGTGGGTCGTCGGGCCGTGTCCCGAGCCCGAGCCCCGCCTCGGTGCAGATGTATCGGTTGCAGACCGGCACGCCGTACTTGTCGCGCAGCGCCCTGATCAGCTCGGGCGGGGCGGGCGCGCCGCTGGACAGGATGAGGGTCAGGTCGGGCAGGTCCCCGCCGCAGTCGAGGATGCGCGAGAGCTGGAGCGGGCTGCCCTGCAACACGCCGATCCGGTGTTCGCGCAGCACCCGCATCGCGGCGTCCTCACTCCACGCGGGCAGGACGTGGCAAGTTCGCCCGGTCTGGAGAAAGATCGGCAGCCGGGTGGCGAACCCGAGGCGCCCGAGCGGATGCGGCACCAGCCGGGCGTCGCCCGTGCCCCAGCGATCGCCGGCCCCGTGGGTCCGGATCGCCTCGAGCTGGCGGTTGCCGAACAACACGGCCTTGGGCGGCCCGGTCCGCCCCGAGGTGAACGTGATCACCACCGGGCGGCCGGGGTCGGGCGGGAACGGCGGCGGTGGCGGCTCGGCCCGGCACAGGCCGGCCAGCCGCGCGGGGTCGTAGGACTGCCGTACGCGTCCCTCGACGGGCAGCGTCACCACGTCGAGCCCGGGCAGCGGCGGCAGCACCCGCGGAACGGTGATGATGATGGCAGGGTCCAGCATGGTCAGCAGCTCCACACGATCCGTCCCGATGCCCGCGGTCACCGCCCCGATCTTCGCGGCGGCGACGTAGCAGATCACGAACTCGGGCCCGTCGGGGAGCGCCAGGACCACGACATCGCCGATCCGGACCCCGCGATGGGCGAGCCCGGCGGCCACCTGATCGGAGAGCCGGTCGAGGTCGGCGAAGGTCAGTGAAGTGGCGCCGGTGACGACGGCCGCGCGCGCCCCGAATGTACGTGCGGCCGCACCGGCCAGCAGGCGCAACATGGCAGCTCCTGGGGCAGTGGGCGCACTTCCAACCTACTCGCCCGGCGCCTGCTTCGCCCGATCACGGAGGGCAAGTTTGTCGATCTTGCCGTTGACGTTGACCGGCAGGGCGTCCACCACGACGACCCGTTTGGGAATCTTGTAGTTGGACATGTTGGCCCGCGCCCACGCGATCAGGCCGGCGGGGTCGACGCTCGCGCCGGGCCGCGGGACCACGTACGCCACGCCGGCCTCGCCCGTGGCCCGGTCGGGCACGCCGACGACCGCGGCCTGGGCCAGCGACCCTTCACGCAACAGGAGCGACTCGACCTCGGCGGGCGAGACGTTGAAGCCGTTGACGATGTAGAGCTCCTTCTTGCGGTCCACGATCGCGAGGTTGCCCTGCTCGTCCAGCACGCCGACGTCGCCCGTGTGCAGCCAGCCGCCGGCGTCCACGGCCTCGGCCGTCCGCTGGGGCTCGTTCCAGTAGCCGCGCATCACGCCGTAGCCGCGCTGGAGGATCTCGCCGCGCTCGCCGGTCGCGACCTCCTTGCCGTCGTCATCGACGATCTTGACCTCGATGCCCGGCACGGGCCTGCCTGTGGTGTTGGCGACGACCTCGATGGGGTCGCCGGCCCTGGTCATGGAGACGACCGTGCCCTCCATCAGCCCGTACGCGTTGATCATCCGCTCCAGGCCGACCCGCTCGACCAGCCGCGTGATCAGTGTCGCCGGCACGGCGGCGGCTCCGCAGATGGCCACGCGCAGCGACGACACGTCCCAGGACCCGCGGTCCAGCTCGTCGAGGATCCGGTGGAACAACGTGGGCGGCCCGGCCAGGATGGTGACGCGCTCGGCCGAGATGAGGGACATGAGGGCGTCCGGGGTGAAGATCGGGATCGGCACCATCGTGGCCCGGCGCATGACGCAGGCGACGAGCCCGGCGTTAAGCCCGAACCCGTGGCTGAACGGCGCGATGACCGGATAGCGGTCGTGCTCGTTCAGCGTGACGATCTCGGACCAGTCCCAGTAGCCGCGCAGGACCTGGGCATGGTCCAGCATGACGCCCTTGGGCGTGCCGGTGGTGCCCGACGTGGACATGATCTCGCACAGGTCCCCGGGACGGACGGCGAGCGCCCGTTCCTCGGCCTCCCGCGCCGTCACCCGCGCCGCGAGGGCGCGCAGCTCCGACGCCGGGGGGACGATCGTGTGACGCAGGCCGGGCAGCGGCGGCAGCAGCCCGGCGAGCGGGACGGCCGTGGGCCCCTTGCCAGTGATCAGCACCTTCGCGCCGGTCTTCTCGATGAGCTGGGCGGCCTCGATGCCCTTGAACCGTGACGACAGCGGCACGATGGCCGCTCCCGAGTCCCAGATCCCGAGAGCATGCGCCACCCAGTACGCCGAGTTCAGCCCCCACATCGCCACCCGGTCGCCGGGCTCGACGCCGAGGGCGATGAGGCCGCGGGCGACCTTGGCGGCCGCCGCCCGCAGCTCCGTCAACGTCACCCGTGTGCCACCCTCGGCGATCACCATGGCGTCGGGGTGGTGCGCCGCCTGGTCGCGCAGCATGCGGGGGAGCGTCCCCCAGTCCGGCGTCATCGGTCCCCCTCAGGTGATGAGAGCTCGATCCCGGCCCAGGTGGTGGCCGCGCAGGTCGGTCACCGTGGCGGGGCGCGGCGTGTCGGCGACGTCCTGGGCGATCTCTACGGTGATCGAGATGGGGGTCAGCGCCCGGATCGCCTGCTGGATCCTCGAGCGCCACATGGGGTTGCCGACCAGGCTCTCCCGGTTGAACGTCACGGTGAGCACGGCCGCGTCCAGCGTGCCCTGCCTGCTGATCTGCAGGTCCCAGCCGGCCACGCCGTCGATCTTCGACAGCGCCTTCTCGACCCGCGGCAAGGCCAGCCATACGCCTCTGACCAGTACGTGCTCGCCCACGGTGTGCGCGGGCGCCGGAATGCCGTCGCCGGCCCCGGCCACCTGTCCGGTCCTGAGCACGGCGTCGCCGAGCGTCGAGTGCCCCTGCGGGGTGACGACCAGCTCGGCCAGCTCCGCATGCGCGTCGGGGTCGGCGTCCTTGGCGAGCGCCGCCAGCCCCAGCACGCCGTCCGCCAGCGGCGTGAGCGGGTCCTCCTCGGCCGCCCGCCAGGCCAGTGCCGTGCCGCCGAACGGGCTCGCGTACACCTCCGTGACTCGCGCCGCGAACTCGCCGGCCAGATGGCCGAGCGTGCGTTTCGAGGCGATCTCGCCGGTCAGGACGATGTTCCTGAGCCCGAGGTCCAGCGGGTCCAGGAGGAACTCCAGGTGCAGGCGGGCCAGGAAGTCCATCGCGCCCGTGGGGGTGGCCACCAGCGTGGTGGCGCGCAGCGCGGACAGCGCGTGGTGCAGCCGCATCCGGCCGCGCGGCCCCACGTCGGCGGCGGCCTGCGCCACGTCGGCCGCGGCGGCGGTCCACAGCGCACCCGCGGGTTGGGCGAGTGCCACCGCCACGCGGTCCCGGTCGCCGACCCCGGCCGCCCGCAGCGCCGCCGCGGTCAGCCCGGCGGCGGCCGTACGGTCGTCCTGGCTCAGCGGGAAGACGCTCGACACATCAGGAGAGACGAGCAGGAGCCCTTCGGCGGTACGCGCGGCGGCCCCGAGATCGTCGCGGGTCAGCCAGCGTGCCATCAGCGCACCACCTCGGTCATGAACAGCGTCATCGACTCGCACACCTGCTCGTGCGCCAGCCCGCCGACCTGGGCCTGGATGATGAGATCCGTGGCGCCGGCCTCGGCGATCCTGGCCAGGGCCTTGCGCGAGCCCTCCACGTCGTCGACCACCACCATCAGGTGCTCGCGCAGCGTGGCCATGGCCTCGTCGGGCGGCAGTCCGGCGGCGAGCTGGCCGAGCACGCGGTGCGTGGCGTGGCGGGCGTCGTAGTAGTCGGGCGGGGTGACGAGGTTGACCTGGCGGCGGATGTACCACAGGACGGCGTCGGCGGCCGTGGCATTGGCCTCGTCCCGCGTGGGGGCGGCGAACCAGGGGATCATGAGGGCGACCCGGCGGCTGGACGGGTCGAAGCCGTGCTCGCTCAGGCACTCCCGGTACCGCGCGATGTCGGCGGCGACGTCGTCGATGCCCTTGAGCATCGTCATGCCGAGCAGGTTGTATCCGTGCTTGGCCGCCGCCAGATACCCCTCCAGGGAGGTGGAGGCCACCCACACCGGCGGATGAGGCTCCTGGACCGGCCGCGGATAGACGGCCACGTCGGGGATCTCGAAGAACTCGTTCGACCGGCTGATCGGCTCGCCGTCGGCCCGCCAGATGGCCAGCGTGGCCTCCAGCGAGTCCTCCCAGATCTGCCGGGACTTCTCGAATGGCCGCTGGAACGCCTGGTACTCCAGTGGCGAGGCCCCGCGTCCCGTTCCGAACTCCACCCTGCCGCCGCTCAGCACGTCCAGCGTGGCGACGCGCTCGGCCGTGCGGATCGGGGACTGGAACGGCAGCAGCACCACTCCGAGCCCGAGGTGGATGCGCTCGGTTCGCTGGGAGATGGCGGCCAGGACCAGGTCAGGGGCGGAGGAGTGGGAGAAGCCTCTGGTGAAGTGGTGCTCGACGAACCAGGCGGTGTCGAAGCCCAGCCGGTCGCCCAGAACGACCTGGTCGACCACGTTGTGGAACGCCTGTTGCTCGACTTCGCGGGCGCGCCCGCGGACCTCCAGTTCGTACCCCAGGCTGATCCGTAGGGACGTCATCGCGCCTCCGGCACAGTAGGAAACCAAGCGCTCGCTTGGTAGAGCGTATCAGCAGCGAACACTTGCGGGAAGGGCACGGGCGCGATCAGAGTGGATGCCTGTGAAGCGAAAGCACGCGCTGAGGCGGCCGAAGGACGCGACGGTCCCCGATCACGGCGACGACGGCCTCTCGCTCACGAGTGCCCGCCGGTACGAGGCGTTCGGCCGGGTCATGGCCGCGCTGGCGACCGAGGCGGACTTCATCGAGTCGTGCCGCGACCTGACCTGGTGGCGGGGGGCCGATCACAGCTGGCACATCGAGTGGCGCGACGGGCCGTACGCGTCGGAGGTGGCCTTACTACTGGCCGAGCAGGTGCGAGACCCCGACTACGAAGGCTCGCTCGTCACCGAGGCGGGTCCGGGCAGCGACGGCTCGGCCGTGCTCGACGTGATGGGCGTGCGGTTCGAGTTGCGCGCGGTCGACCCGATGGGCCGGGCCACCGTACGCTCCCGGCCCGGCTTCTGGCGCCTGGCCGAGGCCCTCGACACCAGCCGCCGCACCAACACCCGCCACCCTTGGGAGGAACTCCTGGGCGGCTGACCCACTCAGGCCGCCCACCCTCCACGGCCGCCCCCATGCCGTGGGCACAACCCTCCGCTGCGGCCAGCCCCATGTCGTGGGCACCCCTCCGCTGCGGCCGGCCTCCTGCCGTGGGCACACCCCTCCTCTGCGGCCGACCCCATGCCACGGGCGTCCGGGTCCTTCGAAGGGGTGGCCTCACGCCATGGCCACCGACGTTCCTCCTGCAAAGGACCTCCACCCGAACATCACACTGACTTCGGCAAGGCCGGTGGCCGGGATCAGGCGGGTGGCCCGAAGACGTGCCCCGCCAGCCGGGCGCGGTGGGCCTGGGGCGGGCAGAAGAGCTGCGCGTCGGACGTGGCCCGCTTGAGGTACCGGTGCGCCGGGTGCTCCCACGTGATCCCGATCCCGCCGTGGACCTGGATGTTCTCGCCCGCCGCCGCCAGATAGGCCTCCGTGCAATACGACCCCGCGATCGCCGCGAACATCCCGTCCCGCGCCGCCGCCAAGGCCGCCGATCTGGCCGACTCCACGAGCAGCAGCACGTCGGCCAGCTTGTGCTTGATCGCCTGGAAGGATCCGATCGGCCGCCCGAACTGGTGCCGCCGCTTGGCGTGCTCGACCGCCATCTCCAGGCAGCGTTGCGCCCCGCCCACCTGCTCGGCGGCCAGCGCCGCGATGCCGAGGTCCCGCACCCGGGTCCATGACCCGCCGTCGCCGAGCGGTCGTGCCGGCTCGCGGTCGAAGGTCAGCCGCGTCAGCGGCCTGCTCTCGTCCATCGTCGGGTACGGCTCCCGCCGCGTGGGCACGGCCTCGACCAGCAGCCCGTCGACGTAGAGCAGCACCAGCTCGCCCTCCAGCGCGTACGGCACCACCCCCGCGAGCAGGTCCCCCTCCAGCCGCAGCTCGCCGTCACCCGGCAGCACCACGGTCGCGGTCGCGGCCCCTTCGGCCAGCGCCGCCAGGAGGTCGGACGCCCCGCACGCGGCGGCGGCCTCGACGGCCATCACCGCCGACTGCAGGAACGGATGCGGCGACAGGACCCGGCCCAGCTCCTCCGCCACGGCCGCCATTTCGGCCGGCCCGCATCCCGCGCCCCCGTGCTCCTCGGGTGCGAGCAGTCCCGCGATGCCTACGTCCCGCGCGAACTCCTCCCAGGATGCACCTGGGCGGCCGGCGAGGTAGTCGCGGACAACGGCGCGGAGCTCATCGGGAAGCGACACGGACTCATGCTAACCAAGCGATTGCTTGTCTTGGTAAAGGAATGACCGAAATTTGCCTTTTCTGTACGGTCGCATAATCTGATGGCGGTCTGCCCTATAGGTCTCCGGGGGAGGGTTTGACCAGGGAATGGAGATGAACAACACCGCCATCGAGTACGCCGACTTCGCCGAATACGACCGGCGGCAGCGCGGCATCGAACGCCATCTGGTCGCGGCTTTCTCAGGAGGATTGCTGATCGGCCTCATCGGCATGCTCATCTCCGGCCGCGGCCCCGAATGGCTCGGCCAAGTCTACGAGCCGTACGCGTACCTTGCCTTGTCCCTGGTCGTCGGGGTCACCGCGTCGGGGTTCGGATGGGCGTTGCTGACCACGTTCCTGGCGGCCGTGTCCACGCTGGTAGCCGCCATGGGCGCCGGAGCGCTCCGCGGCGACGTGGCCTTCGACGTCATCGGCGGCAGCGCCGCCGGGCTCAACTGGATGCTCGCCCTCCTTGTCGGCCTGGGCCTGCTGGCGTACGTCACCCGCAGGAACGACGCCTGGGGCGACCTGGCGGCAGGCGCGGTCGGCGCGGCGCTGATCGCGGACGTCGTGGACCGGGCGACACCTGGCTTCATCGGCAGCGAGCAGTCGTTCTGGCCCCTGCCTGCACTGGTCGTCGGGCTGCTGTCGGTCGCACTGGTGCTTGTCCTGCGCAGGAACGCCCGCGCCCGGGTCCGCGCGCTCGCCCTGTCGGCGGTCTTCGTCGGCGTGTTCACGGTCTGCCTGGCCGCCTTCGTCTCCGGCTGGATACCCTTGGCGGTCTGACGACGCAGGGGTGGAGGTTTAACACCGAGCGAGCCGCTGCTCCGACTCGATAGCCTGTAATCCTCCAGACCGAGGTTCGAGCAAGGAGTAGCCGTGTTGCTGCGCATGTCGTCGTTGTTTCTTCGCACCCTGCGGGACGACCCGGCAGACGCGGAAGTGCCGAGCCACAAGCTCCTGGTCCGCGCCGGCTACGTCCGCCGCGTGGCGCCGGGCATCTACTCCTGGCTGCCCCTCGGCAAGCTCGTCCTGGAAAACGTCACCAGGATCGTCCGCGAGGAGATGAACCGGATGGGCGCCCAGGAGGTGCTCTTCCCCGCCCTGCTGCCCCGCGAATACTACGAGGCCACCGGCCGCTGGACCGAATACGGCGACACGCTGTTCAGGCTCCAGGACCGCAAGGGCGCCGACTACCTCCTCGGGCCCACGCACGAGGAGCTCTTCACCGACATGGTCAAGGGCGAATACTCCTCCTACAAGGACTATCCGGTCACGCTTTACCAGATCCAGACCAAATACCGCGACGAGGCCCGGCCGCGTGCAGGCATCCTGCGGGGCCGCGAGTTCCTCATGAAGGACTCCTACTCCTTCGACCTCGACGACGACGGGCTCAAGCGTTCCTACGAGCAGCACCGCGAGGCGTACATCCGGACCTTCGACCGGCTCGGCATCCGCTACAAGATCGTGTTCGCGCAGTCGGGGGCGATGGGCGGGTCGGCGTCGGAGGAGTTCCTCGCGCCCACGCCGACCGGCGAGGACACGTTCGTGGCCTGCCATTCCTGCGGGTACGCGGCCAACGCCGAAGCCGTCACCACGCCCGCCCCCGCCGCCCGCTCGTACGAGGACGTGCCGGCTCTGCGGGTCATGGACACTCCGGATACTCCGACCATCGAGACGCTCGTCTCGTACGTCAACGAGCATCACGGCCTGTCCGTCACCGCCGCCGACACGTTGAAGAACGTCGTCGTCAAGATCACCACGCCCGGCTCGGACAAGATCGAGACGCTGGTGATCGGCGTGCCCGGCGACCGCGAGGTGGACTTCAAGCGCCTGGAGGCAGCGCTGGCGCCCGGCGAGCCCGCCATCTTCGAGGCCGCCGACTTCGCCAGGCACCCCGGGCTCGTCCGCGGCTACATCGGGCCGCAGGTCCTGCGAGAGCTGGGCATCCGCTACCTCGTCGACCCGCGCGTGGCCACCGGCACCTCCTGGGTGACCGGCGCCAACGAGCCGGGTAAACACGCCGCCAACGTGGTCGCAGGCCGCGACTTCACCCCTGACGGCACGATCGAGGCCGCCGAGGTGCGCGCCGGCGACCCCTGCCCTCGCTGCGGCGCGGAGCTGTCCATCGACCGCGGCATCGAGATCGGCCACATCTTCCAGCTCGGCCGTAAATACGCCGACGCCGCCGGCCTCGACGCGCTCGGCCCGGACGGCAAGCCGATCCGCATCACGATGGGCTCGTACGGCATCGGCGTCTCACGCGCCGTGGCGGTCATCGCCGAGCAGGCCTACGACCCGCTCGGCCTGGTGTGGCCCCGCGAGGTCGCGCCCGCCGACGTGCACATCGTCGGGACCGGCAAGGAAAACCAGGTGGAGGCTGCCCTGAAGCTGGCCGGCGAGCTGTCCTCGCGCGGCGTGCGTGTCCTGGTGGACGACCGGCCGCAGGTGTCGCCCGGCGTCAAGTTCAAGGACGCCGAGCTGCTGGGGGTGCCGACCATTGTGGTGGTCGGGCGCGGACTGTCGCAGGGTGTGGTGGAGCTCCGGGACCGGGTCTCGGGCGAGAAGTCGGAGATCCCGCTGGCGGAGGCCGCCGACCGCGTCACCGCCACCATCGCCTGACACCCCGCCCGAGCACTGGCGCACACCGGATCCCGCACGTAGGGACCCGGTCGGCGCCTCTGCGCGTAGAACCTGCACGGTCCGCCCGATCACGCCTCACCGTGCACACCGGCCAGGGGCCCCTGGTCCTCTCCGACGTGCCGACCGCCACCAAGGGCACCTGGCGCGGAGTGGTACGGGTCCTTCACCGCAAGGTAGGAGGGAATCTCCTCCGTTCACCGGAGGAGATCACTTCAATCTCCGTGCTGTGCCGCGACGGGCATGCCGGGGAACGCGGGCGGCTGGGCGGGGCGGAAGGCATAGGCACGGGTGACCGCCTCCTGCATGGCCAGTGCGGCGTAGCGGCGCAGCGACATGTCCTGTGCGGCCGCCAGCTCCAGGTAGGCGGCCGTGACACCGTTCTCCAGGTGCACGGCCAGTTTGGCCGCCAGCGTGGCGTTGGAGGGGAAGAACGGCAGCGCGTAGGACGCGTCGGGCTCGACCGGCCGGCCGCCGCGCGTCGTGATCAACCCGCGCAGCTGGTCACGGCGCGCCCGGTGGGCGTCGAAGGCCGCACTCATCCTGTCCCGCAGCGACCCGGACGTCCGCGCGCCCAGCAGCCCGTACGCGAACAGCACCGCATGCTCGGCCGCCAGCGCCTTGCGCAGCTTCTCGACGTCGTCGGCGTTCACAGCGACCTCGGCAGGGCGATGGCGTGGGCGGCCTCGCAGGCGCCGATGCTGGCGATGAGCTGGGCCATCCCGGGCGAGACGGTCGCGAGCTGGCGCGCCCGCAGCGCGGCCGCCTTACGCTCCAGGCTGCGCAGCCGCGCCAGCGACACTTCCGGTGTGGCGGTGGCCGTGGGGGACGACGACGCCGAGGCGGTGACGGTGCCGGACGCCGAGGCGGCGGGGGGCGGCGATGCGGAGGCCGCACCGGACGATGACGCGGAGGAGCTGGTCGCGACGTGCTTGCGCAGCGCGTTCAGATGGGCCTGGTGACGATCCCTGAAGGGGACCAGTTTGCGCGCCCCGCTCGCGATCATGGATGAGTAGAGCGCGATCGTACGCTCCTTCTCGGCGATCAACTCTTTCACCAGACGCGTCTCGGGGGAGTCCGGAGCCTGCGCGGGCGGCTGCGGCGGCGGGCCGGAAGCGTTGCAGGCGGTGAGAGCGGCCGCTCCGCTCGCCAGCAAGACCCGCCGGGAGAGGTGACGCGGACGCACGGACAGGAACCTCCAGGAATACGGGACCCGGATAGCATCGTACGGGCTCATGCCCGCGATCGCTGTACGCGACGCTCGCCACTCGAGCGTGCCGAGTGGCGCTCTTTCCGTGCCCTCGTACGGATAGGGTGTCAACTGTCGTCGCTGGCTGCGCAGCCAGGCGGCGGAGAGCCAGAGGCGAGGTCCGCCCGGCTGAGACATGACAATAGGGGAGGTCGATATGGGCAGCGCATCACCCCGCGACCACCTGATAAAGCTCCTGGAGCCCGTGGTCAGCGCGGAGGGTCTCGACCTGGAGGACATCACCGTCACCCAGGCAGGCAAGCGACGGCTGCTGCGCGTGATCGTCGATCGCGACGGCGGCGTGAGCCTCGACGACGTGGCCGACGTGAGCCAGGCCGTCTCTGCGGCGTTGGACGACGACGACTCGATGGGCCACGCGGCTTACACGCTGGAGGTCTCCTCGCCTGGTGTCGACCGCCCTCTCACCGAGCCGCGCCACTGGCGGCGTGCGGCCAAACGCCTGGTGAAGGCCGAGATGAGAGACGGCACCGAGGTGGAGGGCCGGATCCTGGCCGCGGACGAGAGCGGCGTCGACCTCGACGTCGCGGGCGCCGCGCGCCGGCTTGATTACGAAGACCTGACCCGGGGACGGGTGCAGGTGGAGTTCCGCCGAATCGACGACGTCGACGGCGACGAAGGCTAAGGGGGAGCCGCCGTGGACATCGACATGAGCGTCCTGCGCAGCCTGGAACGTGAAAAGGACATCTCCTTCGACCTGGTGGTCAAGGCGATCGAGGACGCGCTGCTGATCGCGTACTTCCGGACCGAGGGTGCGGCCTCCAAGGCGCGTGCCCAGCTCGACAGGAGCAGCGGTCACGTGACGATCTGGGCGGCCGAGCTCGACGAGGAGGGCGAGGTTGTCAGGGAGTTCGACGACACGCCCAACAACTTCAGCAGGATCGCCGCCACCACCGCGAAGCAGGTCATCCTGCAGCAGCTGCGCGACGCCGAAGACGAGATCAACTTCGGCGAGTACGCCAGCCGCGAGGGCGAGCTGGTCTCCGGAGTCATCCAGCAGGGCAAGGACCCGCGCGTGGTGCTGGTCGACCTGGGCAAGATCGAGGCCGTGCTGCCGCACGCCGAGCAGGTGCCCGGCGAGGAATACGTGCACGGAGAGCGCATCCGCGCCTACGTGGTGCAGGTGAAGAAGGGCCACAAGGGCCCCTCGGTCAGCCTGTCGCGCACGCATCCCGGGCTGGTGAAGAAGCTGTTCGCGCTGGAGGTCCCGGAGATCGCCGACGGCACCGTGGAGATCGCCGCGGTGGCGCGCGAGGCCGGACACCGTACGAAGATCGCAGTCAGGTCGCGCAAGCCCGGCGTCAACGCCAAGGGCGCGTGCATCGGCCCGATGGGCTCGCGCGTGCGCAACGTGATGACCGAGCTGCACGGCGAGAAGATCGACATCATCGACTGGTCGGAGGATCCGGCGGAGTTCGTCGGGAATGCTCTGTCGCCCGCACGCGTTTCCCACGTCGAGGTTCTCGATTTGGAGGGGCGTGTCGCTCGAGTCATCGTTCCCGACTACCAGCTGTCGCTGGCCATCGGGAAAGAGGGGCAGAACGCCCGGCTGGCCGCACGGCTCACGGGATGGCGGATCGACATCCGGCCCGACACCCAAGCGGAAGATGCCGCCGGTTCCGTAGATGCGTCAACACGGTAAGCTGGAATATGGTGGCCAAGCGGCCCCACAGCGCACGTGTGTGGGCTGCAGGGTTCGCACGGCTAAGACCGAGCTGCTCCGCCTGGTGCGGGTTGAGGATCATGTGGTCCCTGACCTGCGAGGACGGCTTCCTGGCCGCGGTGCATCGCTGCATCCGTCCTTGAGCTGTCTGGAGCTCGCCGAGCGTCGCCGGGCGATTCCGCGCGCGTTTCGCGTGCCGGGACCGCTCGACCTGTCGCCCGTGCGGGCGCACCTGGAAGGAGAACCACGAAATGTCATGTAGGACGCCGAGTTGATGGGCGGAGTCAGATTGCTATGAGCGCCTGATGAGCACGCGGCGATGAAGACGTCAAGGTAGCGACGGTCCGGACGGCACAGCCAGCCTCCCGGGCCGAGTAAGGGAGTGCAGTGGCGAAGGTCCGGGTATACGAGCTCGCTAAGGAGTTCGGCGTAGAGAGCAAGGTCGTCATGGCCAAGCTCCAAGAGATGGGAGAGTTCGTCCGATCGGCGTCCTCGACCATCGAAGCGCCGGTGGTCCGCAGGCTCACCGAAGCTCTGGGCGCATCCAAGGGTGGGCCCTCTAGGGGCGGCGGACAGCCGTCCCACAGACAGCAGCCGCCGAAGGCTGTTCCCCGGCCGGCAGACAGCCAGGCCGGCAACGGCACCGCACAGGCGCCGGTTCCAACTGTTCCGCGTCCGGGTCCGGGTCCCAAGCCGGGTCCCGCTCCGCGTCCGGGTCCCGCGGGCGGCGGTCAGCCGCGCCCGCCGGTGCCCATGCCCCAGCAGCAGCAGCAGCAGCCTCAGGCTCCGCGCAGTGAGACGCCTCCGGCTCCGCAGGCTCGCTTCGAGAGCGGCGCCCCTGCTCGGCCGACTCCGAGTCCGCGGCCCAGTCCCGCCCCTCGCCCGGGTCCCAAGCCCGGCCCAGGTCCTCGTCCGGGTCCTGGAGGCGGCGGTTCCACGCAGGCCCCGCGTTCCGGCGCGCCTGCAGGTGGCGGCGGTCCGCGTCCCGGTCCGGGACCGAAGCCGGGTCCGCGTGGCCCGCGTCCGGGCAACAACCCGTTCTCGTCGACCGCCAGCGGCATGGGCCAGGCCCGGCCGCCGCGGCCGGGTGGTCACCAGCGCGACGGCGGTGGCCCCGGCCAGCGCGAGCGCCGCGACGGCCCGCCGCGTGACGGCGCGATGCCGCGTCCGCCGCAGAGCCGTGGAGGCGGCGAGGGCAGGCCCGCTCCTGGGCCGCGGCCCGGCCCGCCCTCCGGCGGTTCGCGTCCGGGTCCCGGAGCAGGCGGTCCCCGTCCCGGTGGCCCGCGTCCTAACCCGATGATGATGCCCCAGGGCCGTCCCAGCGGTCCCGGCGGCGGCGGTGGCGGCGGTGGCGGCGGTGGCCGTCCCGGCGGTGGTGGCGGCGGTGGCCGTCCCGGTGGCGGTGGCGGCGGCGGTCGTCCCGGTGGCGGTGGCGGCGGTGGCCGTCCCGGCGGCGGTGGCGGCGGCTTCGCCGGCCGTCCCGGTGGTGGCGCCGGCACCGGTCAGCGCACCGGCACCGGTGGACCCGGTGGCGGTGGCGGCTTCGGTGGTCGTCCTGGCGCCGGTGGCCGTGGCCGTGGCGGTGGCACCGCGGGAGCCTTCGGGCGTCCCGGCGGCCGTCCCGCTCGTGGCCGCAAGTCCAAGCGCCAGAGGCGCCAGGAGTTCGACAACATGTCGGCGCCGGCGATCGGCGGCGTGCAGGTCGCTCGCGGCAACGGCGCGACGATCCGCCTGCCGCGCGGCGCGTCGCTGTCCGACTTCGCCGACCGCATCGGCGCTAACCCCGCTGCGCTCGTGCAGATCATGCTGCACCTCGGCGAGATGGTGACCGCGACCCAGTCGGTCAACGAGGAGACGCTGCAGCTGCTCGGCGCCGAGCTGGACTACAACATCCAGGTCGTCAGCCCGGAGGAGGAGGACCGCGAGCTTCTCGAGGCCTTCGACATCGAGTTCGGCGAGGACGAGGGCGACGAGGCCGACCTGGCCGCGCGTCCGCCGGTCGTGACCGTCATGGGTCACGTCGACCACGGTAAGACCAAGCTGCTCGACGCCATCCGCAAGACCAACGTGGTGGCGCGCGAGGCGGGTGGCATCACCCAGCACATCGGCGCTTACCAGGTGTCCGCCGAGCACGAGGGCGAAGACCGGAAGATCACCTTCATCGACACCCCGGGTCACGAGGCGTTCACCGCCATGCGTGCCCGAGGCGCCAAGTCCACCGACATCGCGGTGCTGGTGGTCGCGGCCGACGACGGTGTGAAGCCGCAGACGATCGAGGCGCTCAACCACGCCCAGGCGGCCGACGTGCCGGTTGTGGTCGCGGTCAACAAGATCGACAAGGAAGGCGCGGACCCCAACAAGGTGCGGGCCCAGCTCACCGAATACGGTCTGGTGGCCGAGGAATTCGGCGGTTCCACGTTGTTCGTCGACATCTCGGCGAAGAACGTCACCGGCATCGAGAACCTGCTCGAGGCCATCCTGCTGACCGCCGACGCCGAGCTCGACCTGCGGGCCAACCCGACGATGGATGCTCAGGGCATCGCGATCGAGGCACACCTCGACAAGGGCCGCGGCCCCGTCGCGACCGTCCTGGTCCAGCGCGGCACGCTGCGGGTCGGCGACTCGATCGTGTGTGGCGAGGCCTTCGGCCGCGTCCGCGCGATGCTCGACGACAACGGCGACGCGGTCGAAGAGGCCACGCCGTCCCGTCCGGTCCTGGTGATGGGTCTGACGGCAGTGCCGAGCGCCGGTGACAACTTCATCGTCGTCACCGACGACCGGATGGCCCGCCAGATCGCCCAGCAGCGCGCGGCGCGCAAGCGCAGCGCCGACATGGCGAAGTCGAGCCGTCGCCGCACCCTCGAGGAGCTGTTCAGCGACCTCGAGAAGGGCCGCGTCGACGAGCTCAAGCTCATCATCAAGGGTGACGTGTCCGGTTCGGTGGAGGCGCTGGAAGACGCTCTGCTCAAGATCGATGTCGGCGACGAGGTCAGGCTCCGTGTCCTGCACCGCGCGGTCGGCGCGATCACCGAGTACGACGTCAACCTGGCCGTCGCCGACGACAACGCGGTCATCATCGGCTTCAACGTCCGCCCCGAGCCTCGGGCGCGCGACCTGGCCGAGCGCGAGGGCGTCGACATCCGCTACTACTCGGTCATCTACCAGGCGATCGAGGAGATCGAAGCGGCGCTCAAGGGCATGCTCAAGCCCGAATACGAAGAGGTCCAGCTGGGCACCGCCGAGATCCGCGCGATCTTCAAGGTGCCGAAGATCGGCAACATCGCCGGTTCGGTGGTCCGCTCGGGCAGGATCGTGCGCAACAGCAAGGCGCGCCTCATCCGCGACGGCGTCGTCGTGGCCGACAACCTCACCGTCTCCTCGCTGCGGCGGGAGAAGGACGATGTCACCGAAGTCCGCGAGGGCTTCGAGTGCGGCATCGGCGTCGGCTACAGCGACATCAAGGAAGGCGACACCATCGAAACCTTCGAGATGCGGGAGAAGCCGCGAGACTGACGCGCGGCATGGCGCCCGGCGGGACATCCGCCGGGCGCCTCTCGCACGTCCTGGCCTGGTCCCCACCGCAGCAGGCCGGTCGTGCGTCCACCACACCAGTCCAAGCGGTGGTAGCCAACGATGTATGTGGGTGCTCTGACCCTGGACATCCTGCTCGGCGACGTGCGTTCGCTGAAGCAGAAGCGCTCTGCCGTCCGGCCTCTGATCGCCGAGCTGCAGCGACGTTATCCCAGCATCGCGGTGGCCGAGACCGGTCATCTCGACCTGCATCGCAGGGCTGAGATCGGCGTCGCAGTCATCTCCGCCTCCGCGGGTAACTGCAAAGAGGTGATGGACGCCTGCGAGCGGATGGTGGCCTTCCGCCCTGAGATCGAGCTGCTGTCGGCCAGGCAGCGGCTCTACCACGACGAAGATTGAACGACAGCACGGCCAGGTCGTGCGTGAGGGGGAGCGAACATGGTGGATGCCGCACGAGCGCGCAAGCTCGCCGACCGCATCCAGCAGATCGTCGCCGAGATGCTGGAGCGCCGGATCAAGGATCCACGCTTGGGCTTCGTCACCGTGACAGACACACGCGTCACCGCTGACCTGCGTGAGGCGACGGTCTTCTACACGGTGTTCGGCTCTGAGGCCGAGCGCGCCGACAGCGCGGCAGCCCTGGAGAGCGCCAAGGGGATCCTCCGCTCTGAGGTCGGCCGCCAGACCGGCGTGCGCTTCGCCCCGACGCTCGCCTTCAAACACGACCCGCTGCCCGACAGTGCCCGCCACCTCGACGACCTCATCAACGCCGCCCGGGAGCGGGACGCCGAGGTCGCGCGGCAGGCCCAGAGCGCCGCGTACGCGGGCGAGGCGGATCCTTACAGGAAGCCCGACGAGGGCGAGGACGAGGACGAGTCGGCGTGACGCCCGACGTACGAGACCGGGCCGACCGGCCGGCACGGGTCGAGTCCCGCAACGGCGTCGGCGGTGGCGCGATACCGGAGAGCGCCTGGAACCGGGCGCTGCACCTGATCGGGCAGGCCGACGAGGTCGCGTTGGTCTGCCACGTGACGCCCGACGGCGACGCGCTCGGCTCGATGCTGGCCGTGGCCTTCGTGCTGCGGTCGATGGGCAAGCGGGTCGTGGCGTCGTTCGGCGACCGGCCGTTCGCGGTGCCGCGGCTGCTGCGGTTCCTGCCCGGGCAGGAGATGCTGGTGCCGCCGGAGGAATACCCGGCCGCGCCGGAGCTGGTGATCTCGTTCGACTCCTCGACGTTCGAACGGCTGGGTCCGCTCGGCGACAACACCGCCAGGGCGCGCGAGGTCATCGTGGTGGACCACCACCCGTCCAACGCCGGGTTCGGCACGCTCGGGCTCATCGACGCCAAAGCCGCCGCCACCGCGATGCTGGCCGAACAGCTCATCTACCGGCTGGGCGGGCGGCTCGACCGGGACATCGCCACGTGCCTGTACGCGGGCCTGGTGACCGACACCGGCTCGTTCCGCCACTCCTCGACCACGCCGGCCGTTCACCAGATGGCGGCCAGGCTCGTGGCGACGGGGCTGCGTACCGACGAGATCGCGCGCGAGCTGTGGGACCGCTCGCCGTTCAGCTACCTCAAGGTGCTGGCGGCCGCCCTCGACCGGGTGACGCTGGAGGGCGGGCTGGTGTGGACGTACGTGACGCGGGTGGACCGGGCCGCATACGGGCTGCCGTATGCCGAGCTTGAGGGCATCATCGACATCGTGCGGCGCACTGACGAGGCCGAGGTGGCGGTCGTGCTCAAGGAGGACGACCAGGGCGCCTGGCAGGTGTCCATCCGGTCCAAGGGCACCGTCGACGTGGGATCCGCGTCCGCTGCCCTGGGCGGCGGCGGGCATCACAACGCGGCCGGCTACACCTCGCACGCCACCGTGGAGGAGACCATGGCCGCCTTCAAACGCGAGCTGGGGATGGCGTGACTGCCACCGGACCAGGCGGAATGGCGTTCGTACGAGGGCAGGGGATGGCTTGATGGCCGAGAGCGGTCTGATCATCGTCGACAAGCCGGCCGATTGGACGTCTCACGACGTGGTGGCCAAGATGCGGCGCATCGCAGGCACCCGCCGCGTGGGGCACGCCGGCACGCTCGACCCGATGGCGACGGGCGTGCTGGTGATCGGCGTGGAGAAGGCGACCAGGCTGCTCGGGCACCTGACGCTGACCGAGAAGGTCTACGACACCACGATCAGGCTCGGCGTCAGCACCAACACCGACGACGCCGAGGGCGAGGTGACCGCCACCGCCTCGGCGGCCGGCGTGACGATGGCCGAGATCCACAAGGGCGTCGCCACGCTGACCGGGGAGATCATGCAGATCCCGCCCCAGGTCAGCGCCATCAAGGTGAACGGCCAGCGGGCCTACAAGATGGCCCGGGCGGGCGAGGAGGTCGAGCTGTCGGCCAGGCCCGTGACCGTGCGGGCGTTCGACGTGCTGGACATCAGGGCCCACGACGACGTGGTGGACGTGGACGCGGTCGTGACCTGCTCCAGCGGCACCTACATCCGCGCGCTGGCCCGCGACCTGGGCGCTTCGCTCGGGGTAGGTGGGCATCTGACGCGGCTGCGGCGCACCCGGGTGGGCCCTTATGACCTGTCGCTGGCCAGGAGCATCGAGCAGCTTGCCGAGGAATGTGTGATCCTGCCGATCGGGGAGGCGGTGGCGGCGGCGTTCCCGCGCAGGGACGTGACGGCTGAGGAGGCCCGCGTCGTCGCGCACGGCGGGCGGCTGCCCGCGACCGGCCTCGGGAAGGGCCCGATCGGCGTGTTCGGGCCGGAGGGGGAGCTGCTCGCGCTGGTCGAGGAGCAGGGCAGGACCGCCAAGCCCATCGCCGTCTTCGCGGGCTAGTCCCCTTCCCGCGCTGGCTGCGTCCGTTGTACGTCAGCCGCTCTCGGATCCGGCCTGGCCCCAGAGGGGACCTCCGCCGACCTCGGCCCCTTCGGGCAGGCGCACCGGGCGGGCCACACCGGGCGGGCCGCGATGCCTCAGGCGGGTTTGTGGGCGACGATGATGTCGCGGACGATCGCCTGATCCACCCAGTGCTCGAAGTCGGGGTAGTCCATCACCTGGAGACCGGCCGCGGTGAGGATCTCCGCGAGGTCGGAGCTCTTGCCGCCGTAGGTGTTCCAGGCGATGCCCATCGCACCGCCAGGACGCAGCAGCTCGGCCCAGACGGGCACCGCCTGGCGCAACAGCTCCAGAGGGCTGCGGGACAGGCCGGAGCCGCCCTTGCTGCCGTGCTGGACCCCATAGGGGGCGTCGGTCACCAGGACGTCGAACGAGCGGGGCTTGAAGAACTCGCGGCTCTTGAGGGTGTCGGCGTTGACCATGGTCAGGTGGTGTACGTCACCCGCCTTGACCGCCTCCTTCGACAGCCCGAACGTGACGTTCAGCCGCCGCCCGGCCAGGGCCCGCTCGCGGCGTACCGGCACGGTCTCGGCGGTGTGCTTGAGCCGCTTGTTACGCAGCCAGGTCTTGATGAAGCCGGAGTACGCCTCGAAGTCCTTGCCGTCGACGTCGATCCCGTAGGCGTCGTAGCCGTACATGAGGGCCTGGTTGAGGGTCGTGCCCCGGCCGCTCAGCGGGTCGAACACCGACAGCCGCTCGCCCAGCCCCTTGTCCCCGGCCAGCGCGGTGACGTTGAGCAGCAGCTTGGTGAAGTGCTCGTTGGTCTTGCCGGCGTATTTCTGGATGGTGATCAAGTCGCTGCTCAGCCGGTCGAGCGGCTGCATCCAGAGCGGCCTGAGCAGCTCGCCCTCGGTCCCAAAAATTGCGTAAACCGAGGAAAGATTGGACAAAAGCGAAATATCCGGCTGGGTGAGCGGTTCCGCCGTGTCGAACGTCACGTACGGCACGCCGCCGATCGTGGTCTCCTCGCTGCCCAGCACTTCACCCTGCAGTGCCCGCGTGCTGAAGACCGCCAGCTCGCTCCTCGTCAGCCGGACGGAGCTCTCACCGTAGACCCGGTTGAAGGCAGGCAGGATCAGAAGCGCGTATCGAGGCATGATGTCCGATCCTATCCCCCTCGGTTGCAGGGAACCGTGACGCGCGTGGCAGGCTTGTGGGGGATTGATCCGCCACGAGCGAATGGGGCCTAGCGTGCAGGGTTCGGGAAGGTCTGTCGTCACCATCGGCGTGTACGACGGGGTCCACCGCGGGCACCAGCGGGTTGTCGAGCGGGCCGTCGCCGTTGCCAGGGAGCAGGGGCTGCGTGCGGTCGCCGTCACGTTCGAGCCGCATCCCGACGAGGTCGTGCGGCCCGGGTCGCATCCGCAGCGGCTGACGAACCCCAGGCGCAGGGCCGAGCTGCTGAGCGGGCTGGGGGTGGACGAGATCGACGTGGTGGAGTTCACGCTCGAGTTGTCGCGGACCAGTCCGGCGGACTTCGCGCAATCGGTGCTGGGCGAACGGGCGCGGGCCGCCGTCGTGGTGGTAGGAGAGGATTTCGTGTTCGGGGAGGGTGCGAGCGGCGACGCCGAGACATTGCGGACGCTGGGCGATAAATACGACTTCGAGGTAGAGGTCGTGCCCATGCTCGACGGCGTCTCGTCCACCGCCATCCGCGAGCGCATCGTGGCCGGCGACGTCGAGGGCGCGGCGGCGGCGCTCGGGCGGCCGCACCGGGTTGAAGGCGTGGTCGTCCGCGGCTACCAGCGGGGGCGGCAGCTGGGCTTTCCGACCGCGAACGTCGAGACGCAGCAGCACACGGCGATCCCCGCCGACGGGGTTTACGCGGGCTGGCTGGAGTGCGTGCCCATGGCCAACCTGCCTGCCCTGTACGCGGGGGAGCGGTGGCCGGCGGCGATCTCGGTCGGCACGAATCCGACGTTCGAGGGCGTGCCGCGGACGGTGGAAGCGTACGCGCTGGACCGGGACGACCTGGAGCTGTACGGGGTGCACGTGGCGGTGGACTTCGCCGCCCGCCTGCGCGGCAACACCCGCTTCGAGTCGATCGACGCTCTCATCGCCCAGATCCACGCCGACGTCGACGCCACCCGGCGACTCACAAGATAACCCTATTTCTTTCTTTTACGCGTTGCCGTGGTTGGCCAACCGCCGTCGACGGCTTGCGTCTGTCCAGGGGAACGGCCTCTGACCGGTCAGTGGCGCGCCGCCGTTACGGCGCGCACGGGCACTGGCTTCCGTGGTTTCAGTCGTGGGCTTACGGCGCGCACGGGCACTGGAGGAGTCCGCTCCCCGCGCCTACCGGCGGCTGGTCGCGCGCCACACGTCCGGTGCCGGGCGGGAACACCCGAGCACCCGGCCCTAGGTGGTAACCTTGCATGTCGGCTATGTAACGGCGGCGCTGTGCGCTGCCCATGACGGCCTTCATGCGGCGACTGTAGGCACGCACGGTCGTTCGCGCTTTCGACACATTAGCGCGTGCCCGTAGATTGAAGGAGAGCCGTGTCCCTCGACACCGCTGCCAAGAAGACCATCATCGGCGAATACGCGACGACCGAGGGTGACACCGGGTCGCCCGAGGTGCAGATCGCGCTGCTGAGCAAGCGCATCAGCGAGCTCACCGAGCACCTGAAGACGCACAAGCACGACCACCACAGCCGTCGTGGCCTGCTTCTGCTCGTCGGTCGCCGGCGCCGCCTGCTGAAGTACCTGCAGAAGGTCGACATCCAGCGCTACCGTTCGCTTATCGAGCGGCTCGGTCTGCGCCGATAACATGGAAAGGGAGCGGCGCGCGCCGCTCCCTTCTTCATATGGGTAGAGCCCATATGAAGCAGGCGCGCGGGGACGTGAAACGGCTCCACCGCCTTACAACTGAAGATTCCGAGACACACAGCCCCCGCGTCCGCTCAGCACCATGCGACCCGCGACGCCTGCGGGCCGGTCCTCGGTAGTGGCTTCCGGTGGGTGACAGCACGTCTGACTGTGACATTCAACCGGGCGCTTCGATCGAAGACCGGCGCTGCACCTAACGAGGGTGCCGGTGAGAAAAGGGCGCGGGAGACCGACCACAAGGAGGTCCCCCGTGGAGGGTGTCCACACTGCTGAAGCCGTCATAGACAACGGTTCATTCGGCACGCGCACGATCCGGTTCGAGACCGGACGGCTCGCGCGTCAGGCGGCCGGGTCCGCCGTCGCATATCTCGACAACGACACGATGGTGTTGTCGGCCACCACCGCGTCCAAGGCTCCGAAGGAGCAGTTCGACTTCTTCCCGCTGACGGTGGACGTCGAGGAGCGAATGTATGCCGCGGGGCGCATCCCCGGCTCGTTCTTCCGCCGTGAGGGCCGTCCCTCCGAGGACGCCATCCTCACCTGTCGCCTGATCGACCGGCCGCTGCGCCCGTCCTTCGTCAAGGGCCTGCGCAACGAGATTCAGGTCGTGGCCACGATCATGGCGCTCAACCCCGACCACCTCTACGACGTGGTCGCCATCAACGCCGCGTCCCTGTCGACGCAGCTGGCGGGCCTGCCGTTCTCGGGCCCGATCGGCGGCGTGCGCGTCGCGCTGATCGAGGGCCAGTGGGTGGCGTTCCCGACGCACCACGAGCTGGAGTCGGCCACGTTCGACATGGTCGTGGCGGGCCGGGTGCTCGACGACGGCGATGTCGCGATCATGATGGTCGAGGCCGAGTCCACCAGAGACACGCTCAAGCTGGTCGCCGAGGGCGCCGTCGCGCCCACCGAGGAGACCGTCGCGCAGGGCCTGGAGGCCTCGAAGCCCTTCATCAAGGTGCTGTGCGAGGCGCAGGCGCGCATCGCGCAGGTCGCGGCGAAGGAGACGGCCGAATACCCGGTCTTCCTGGAGTACCAGGAGGACGCCTACGCCGCGGTCGAAGCGGCGATCAAGAACGAGCTGGCCACCGCGCTGACCATCGCCGGTAAGCAGGAGCGCGAGAACGAGCTGGAGAAGATCAAGGCGCTGGCCGCCGAGAAGCTCCTGGCCGACTTCGAAGGACGCGAGAAGGAGATCGGCGCCGCGTTCCGCTCCGTGATGAAGAAGCTCATGCGTGAGCGGGTCGTCAAGGAAGGCGTGCGCATCGACGGCCGCGGCACCAAGGACATCCGCGCCTTGTCGGCCGAGGTCCACGTGGTGCCGCGGGTGCACGGCTCGGCGTTGTTCGAGCGCGGCGAGACCCAGATCATGGGCATCACTACGCTCAACATGCTGCGCATGGAGCAGAACATCGACACGCTCAACCCTGAGCGCACCAAGCGCTACATGCACAACTACAACTTCCCGCCCTACTCCACCGGCGAGACCGGCCGGGTGGGCTCGCCCAAGCGGCGCGAGATCGGCCACGGCGCGCTCGCCGAGCGGGCACTGATCCCGGTGCTTCCCACGCGCGAGGAGTTCCCGTACGCCATCCGCCAGGTCTCTGAGGCGCTCGGCTCCAACGGCTCCACGTCGATGGGCTCGGTGTGCGCGTCCACGATGGCGCTGCTCGACGCCGGTGTGCCGCTCAAGGAGATGGTCGCGGGCATCGCGATGGGCCTGATCGGCGAGGGCGACGCGTACGTCACGCTGACCGACATCCTCGGCGCCGAGGACGCCATGGGCGACATGGACTTCAAGGTCGCCGGCACCAAGGACGTCATCACCGCCCTGCAGCTCGACACCAAGCTCGACGGCATCCCGGCCAGCGTGCTGGCCGCCGCCCTCAAGCAGGCCAAGGGCGCCCGTCTGGCGATCCTCGACGTGATGCAGGAGGCGATCGCCTCTCCGGCGGAGATGAACCCGACCGCGCCGCGCATCATCACCATCAAGGTCCCGGTCGACAAGATCGGCGAGGTCATCGGCCCGAAGGGCAAGATGATCAACCAGATCCAGGACGACACAGGCGCCGAGATCACCATCGAGGACGACGGCACGATCTACATCGGCGCCACCGACGGCCCGGCCGCCGAGGCCGCGCGGTCGGCGATCAACGCCATCGCCAACCCGCACATGCCGGAGGTCGGCGAGCGCTACCTGGGCACGGTCGTCAAGATCGCGGCCTTCGGCGCGTTCATCTCGCTCATGCCGGGCAAGGACGGCCTGCTGCACGTCTCGCAGATCCGCAAGCTGCACGGCGGCAAGCGCATCGAGAACGTCGAGGACGTGATGAGCGTCGGCGAGAAGGTTCAGGTCGAGATCGCCGAGATCGACGGTCGCGGCAAGCTCTCGCTGGTGCCGGTCGAGGTCATCGAGAAGGAGGCCGCCGACAAGGAGGCGAAGGCCGCCGAGGGTGGCGACGAGGCGCCGGAGCCGGAGGAGTCCGCTGCCGCGGGCGAGGACAGGTCCGAGCGGCCCCGCCGCACCCGTACGCGCGTCCGCACCCGTGGTAACGGCGGCGGCGAGGGGGACGACCGGAACTCGTGAGTACCACCACGCTCCACCCCGGCAAGGACGGAGCCGGGGTGGTAAGGCGCACTGTCCTTCCGGGTGGCCTACGCGTGGTGACCGAGACCATGCCGACCGTGCGCAGCGTCGCGGTCGGCATGTGGGTCGGCATCGGCTCGCGTGACGAGGCCTCCGAGCACATGGGGGCCACCCACTTCCTCGAACACCTGCTGTTCAAGGGCACTCCGACGCGCGACGCCATGGAGATCTCCGCCTCCATCGAGGGCATTGGCGGTGAGATCAACGCCTTCACCGCCAAGGAATACACCTGCTACTACGCCCGCGTGCTCGACGAGGACCTGCGGGTCGCGGTCGACGTGCTCGCCGACGTGGTGACCAGCTCTCTGGTGACCGACGAGGACGTCGAGTCCGAACGTGGCGTGATCCTCGAGGAGATCGCCATGCACGACGACGACCCCTCTGACGTGGTGCACGAGCAGTTCGCTGCCGAGCTCTACGGTGACTCGCCGATCGGCCGGCCCATCCTGGGCACGGTCGAGTCGATCAACGCGCTCGGGCGCGACCGGATAGCCGAGTACTACCACCGCTACTACCGGCCCCGCCGCACGGTGGTGTCGGTGGCCGGCAACATACGGCACGAGGAAGTCGTCGAGCTGGTCACCAGGGCGTACGAGCGGGCGGGCGCCCTGAGCGGCCCCGCCGAGTTCGCCCCGCCGCGCACCAGCGGCCCGGGCGCCGGCTCGCGCTCCGGCGTCAGGGTGCTCGACCGGCCTACCGAGCAGGCCAACCTGGTGCTCGGCACGACCGGCCTGTCGCGTACCGACGATCGCAGGTTCGCGCTGGGCGTGCTCAACTCCGCGCTGGGCGGCGGCATGTCGTCCAGGCTGTTCCAGGAGATCAGGGAGAAGCGCGGCCTGGCATACTCCGCCTACAGCTACACCTCGGCGTACGCCGACACCGGTCAGTTCGGCATCTACGTCGGCTGCCTGCCGTCGAAGATCGACGACGTGCTGAAGATCTGCCGGGACGAGCTGACCAGGGTGGTGGACCTGGGGCTGGGCGCCGACGAGATCATGCGTGGCAAGGGGCAGATGCGCGGTGGGCTCGTGCTCGGCCTGGAGGACACGGGCTCGCGCATGTCGCGGATCGGCAAGAACGAGCTGGTCTACGAGGAGCTCATGTCGGTGGACGAGGTGCTGTCCCGCATCGAGGCCGTCACTCCCGACGAGATCTCCGAGATCGCCAGGGATGTGCTCAACCGGCCGCTCACGCTCGCCGTGATCGGCCCGTACGGCGACAAGGACTTCACCGACTCCATCCGCTGAGCCGGCCGTCATCGTGGCGGGCCGCATGCAGCGGTCCGCCGCCACACTGCACCTCGGGCGGGCCGTGTGCTGCGGCTCGCCACAGGTGCGCTTCCGCCCTTGAGCAGGCTTGCGCGTCCAGTCCCTTCCAGCGGTTATCCCTGACGGGCGTGCCCTGAGGTTGCGTGGGCGCCTGACGCGGCGTGGTGGGGTGCGTGATGCGTCCGGCCGGGCGTCGGTGTGACAGCGGCGGCGGCACGGACGGTGGGCGAAACCGTCGGCCGTTTCCCGTTGGGATAGGGTTGGGCGTGTGATCAAGGTAGGTGTGCTCGGCGCCCGCGGTCGCGTGGGCTCCGAGGTGTGCAAGGCGGTCGAGGCGGCCAGCGACATGGAGCTGGTGGCCGCGCTCGACAAGGACGACTCCATCGAAGGCCTCGAAGGCGCGGAGGTGGTGGTCGACTTCACCCACCCCGACGTGGTCATGGGCAACCTCGAATGGGCCATCGCGCACGGCGTGCATCCAGTGGTGGGCACGACCGGGTTCGACGAGGGGCGGCTGGCCACCGTACGCGGGTGGCTGGCGGACTCCCCGGGCACCAACTGCCTGATCGCCCCCAACTTCGGCATCGCGGCCGTGCTCATGATGCACTTCGCGCAGCAGGCGGCGCGTCACTTCGAGTCGGTCGAGATCATCGAGCTGCACCACCCCAACAAGGCCGACGCCCCGTCCGGCACCGCCACCCGTACCGCGCAGCTGGTGGCCGAGGCGCGTGCCAAGGCCGGCTCCGCCCCGATGCCCGACGCGACCAGCACCGCGCTGGACGGCGCCCGCGGCGCCGACGTGAGCGAGGTGCGCGTGCACTCGGTGCGCCTGTCCGGGCTCATCGCCCACCAGGAGGTGCTGCTGGGCGGCGACGGCGAGATCCTCACGATCAGGCACGACACGATGAGCAGGTCGGCGTTCACGCCCGGCGTGCTGCTGGGCGTGCGCAGAGTGCGCGAGCTGCCCGGCCTCACCGTGGGCCTGGAGCCGCTGCTCGACCTCTGAGGCGGTCCTGAGGGGGATCTGCTGCGGCCCCGATGTGGCCGCACGACGTGCCCACCACCTGGTGGGTCGTGGGCACGTCGTGAGGAGAGGGTCCCGGCTCCGCACAGCCGGGCCTACGATCATCAACACTAATACGAGCGGCGAGATCCGCTCGAAACATGAGATCGTGTCGGCATGGTGCGATGGGCGAAGGCCGGCGAGCTCGCCGGGCTGGTGGCGATCGAGTTGGCCGCGGATCGGCTGTTCGAGCAGGTGGGCATCACGTTCCCGCCCGGCACCACCATGATCGAGGAAGTGGACGACCCGGGGAACGTGCTGGTCGAGGGGGCACCGCTGGCCGGGTTCGCGCTGGTCGGATGGGTGGACGGCAACCTGCATCTCGAGCAGCTGGCGGTCCATCCTGACAACATGCGCCAAGGCATCGGCGGGCGGCTGGTGGCCGCGGTGATCGACCACGCAGGTGCGGCCGGCGCGCCGCACGTGACGCTGACGACGTATCGGGACGTGCCGTGGAATGCGCCCTGGTACGCGCGCCACGGCTTCACCGTGCTGCCCGAGGAGGAGTGGGGCCCGGAGCTGCAGGCGCTGGTGGAGCACGAGCGTGAGCTGGGCATCGAGGTCGCGCCGCGTGTGGTGATGAGCCGCGCCTGCTAGCCGAGGCGGGCCGCGCCAAGCACTACCCACCGGGATAGCGACGGTCCTAAACGGGCACTAGGTGGGTAGCGCATGATGAGCGTCCTCTCGGTGTGCAGGGCGTTCAAGAGGGGGAGCAGCATCTGCGGCTCGCGGCGGTGCACCCAGGGGTTGAAATGCACGCGGACGAACTCGTCGCCGTGCCGGTCCAGGAGCCGCTCGTCCACCATTTTCAGCAGGGTGGATTTTCCGGATCCCCAGGCGCCGAAAACGCCGATCGTCTTGCCGGGCTGATTACGCCTGGCCCACCTTGCGCGGTGGCGGGTCCTCGAAACGGGAGCGCTGCGGGGCCTCTCCGGTCACCTTCTCCACGATCGTGGCCGCGACCTGGTGCAGCTTGACGTTCCTGTCCTGGGAGACGTGCCGGAGCACCTCGAACGCCTGGTGGGAGGTGCACCGGCGCTGCGCCATGACGATGCCGAGGGCCTGGTCGATGATCGCGCGCGTGGTGAGCGCCTCCTTGAGCTGCGCGGCGACCTCCCGCATGCGGGCCGCGTCGACCGCCGTACGGAACAACACGCCGATATGGCCGGCGGTCACGCGGACGGCGACCCGGGTCGCCTCGCTGAAGCCGCCGCACTGGCCCGAGTAGAGCGTGAGGACGCCCAGCATCCTGCCCTCGGATTTCAGCGGCTCCGAGTGCAGGCTGAGCAGGCCGGACTCGGCCGCGAAGCGGCGCCAGCGGGAGTCCGCGCCCAGGTCCGTGGCCGTCACCGGCTCTCCGGTGTCCAGCGCGTCGAGGCAAGGCCCTTGACCGGCGGTCGACTGCAGCCCATCGAGCAACTCGGCACGCTCGTGCGAGCAGGCGACGGTACGCAGGCCGTGCTCGGCGGGCAGCGCGATACTGACCATCGGGGAATCGGGCATCGCGCGGGTGGCGATGCTGACGCACTCAGCGAGTGCGTGTTCGAACTCCTCGATGTCCGTGGGCGCGCTTGGCCGGTTCAATTAGATCCCTCGCGCTAGGTGCGACGGCGGGCCACTTCTCCGGACCACTTGACTAAAAACTGCCCTAGTAAGGGATTCATACGCTAGCGTCTCGTGCCGCCGTCCGCGACGGTCGTCAGGGGATCGGCGCTCGTCGAAGGACGGGCGTTCGTCAGAAGATGATTGCGAGACCCACGGCGAACAGCAGACCGTACGCCATCTGCAGCTTGCCCGTCTGCTGCAGCACCGCAATCAGGGCAGGACCCACGGCCTTGCTCAGCACTGTCTTGATCGGAGTGATCGCCAGCGGCACCGCCAGCAGCACGAGCGCCGCCCACGGTGTGATCGGCACCATCGCCAGCGCCACCACGAACGGCACCACCTGGCACACCACGTACAGCGCCCGGGTGCGCTCGGCCCCCAGCACGACCGCCAGCGTGCGTTTGCCGGCCTGCCCGTCGGTCCCCACGTCACGCAGGTTGTTCACGACGAGCATGGAGCACGACAGCAGCCCCACCGGGATCGAGGCGAGGAACGCGGCCCAGCTCAGCGATTCTGTCTGGACATACGCGGTCCCGACCACGGGCACGATGCCGAAGAACACGAACACGGCCAGTTCGCCCAGCCCGCGGTAGCCGTACGGGCGATTGCCACCGGTGTAGAACCAGGCGGCCGCGATCGCCGCCGCTCCCACCAGCAACACCCACCATGCCTGCGTGACCAGCACCAGGACCAGCCCCAGCATCGCCGCGACGGCGAAACTGCCCAAGGCGGCGATCAGCACCTCCCGGGGCGTGGCCGCGCGTGAGCCTACGAGCCGCATCGGGCCGACCCGCTGGTCGTCGGTGCCCCGGATGCCGTCGCTGTAGTCGTTGGCGTAGTTGACGCCGATCTGCAGAGAAAGGGCCACGAACAGCGCCAGGAGCGCCCGCCACCACACGAAGCCACCCTCGCCGATCGCCACGCCGGTGCCGACCATGACGGGCACGATGGCGTTGGGAAGCGTGCGCGGCCGTGCGCCGGCAATCCACTGTGCGGGAGTGGCCATTAACTGATGTCCGTCGTGAGGCGGACCATCCTGATCGGGCGGCCCATGTCCAGGACGCGTTCGGCCATGTCCTCGCCCCAGCCGGCCGACTCGAGGAAGCCGAGCACCGCGTGGTTGTCGGCGAACACCCAGGTGACGATCTGCCGGAAACCGTCGTCGCGCAGGTAGTCGACGGTGGCGTTGAGCAGGCGGCTGCCGTGGCCCCTGCGGACGAAGTCGGGATCGACCAGCAGGGTCAGCATCTCGGCCACCACGCTGGGGTCGAGGTCGGGGTCCTCGGCGGGGGCGTGGGACGCCAGGCCCACCACGCGCTCGCCGCCGCGAGGGGTGACGAGGGCGGCGCTGCCGCCCGCGCCGAGCGCCGGGAAACCCTCAGTGTCGAGGATGGTCTCCACCGCCACCAGCACGCGATGCATGGGGGTGGGCGGGGCGACGATCGCCTCGTCCCACTGCCGCAGCCACATCTTCTCCGCTGCCGGGCCGGTCATCTGCTCAAGCGGCCCCTCGGGGAGGAACTCCCGATAGCCGTAGCGCCAGGCGCGAATCTGGCAATTCGCAACCTGGAGCACATCCTCGCGCCGGGCCGCCCGGACGCCTACGTCTGCCATCTCGGCCCGCTCCTTCGCCTGCCGTACGTGCCACAAGGCACGAGTTACACCGTATCGGTGTTTGACACTTGGAGACGACGCGAACCCCGCTTCCTCGCCCGGTAAGCGCGTGTCTTGGTGCGGTTGCCGCATACCCGCATAGAACACCACGAGCGGGAACGATTCTTCGAAGAGTCGATGAACGCCCACTGACAGGTCCCCTCCGCGCACACCTTGAGCCGGTCCCACCCCGCCCCCACCGCCGCGGCCGCGATCCTGGCCAGACCGCCTCGTACGCCGCTGCCCGCCGGCACCAGATCCGGGCCGCCGTCCGCCTGGGCGCTCACCTGAAGCGGGAGGTCGGGGAAGTGGGCTCGCTCGCGCCTGAGAGCCGCCCTGAGGGCCTCGCGGAGGGTATGGGCGGTGTGGAGGTCGTCGTCGGTGGCGCGGTCTCGGGGGGCTATGAGGTCGCGTTCGCGCAGCCAGACGAAGAGATCGGCGGGGGAGGAGAGGTCGTCGGTGTCGGATTCGACGTCGTAGGTGTTCACGAAGTCTCGGATGAGCCCCGCGGAGAACGACATGCCCGCCACTTTACCGAAGGTCCGCAGAAGGCCTCGGCCTTCACGACTCCGTTGCCCAATGGCTGATCACGCGGTGAGCTGCAGGTCGAGTCGTGTGAAATGGGAGCTCCGGGTGGTTCCCAGGGGTGTGCCGGTGAGCCAGACGTCGAGTCGGCGGAGGTTGATCGCAGTCGCGGCGTTCACCGGACCTGCGTCAGGGCCTCGGCGAGGCGGCGTACCCCTTCGTGCAGCTCCGGCAGATGAGTGGCCGCCATGTGCGTCACCCTGATCCGCGGGCCGGGCGGTTCCGACGGGTAGTACATCCTCCCCGGGCTCACCAGCACGCCGTTCCGCCGGGCGGCCTCGACGAAGGCGTTCTCGTCGACCTCGGCCGGCAGACGCACCCACAGGTGCATCCCGCCGATGGGCAGCAGGTGGAGCTCCGCCTCGGGCATGCGTGCGGCGAGCGCTGCCGCGAGCGCGTCGCGCCGTGTCCTGAGCTCGGCGTGCACCGCCGTCAGATGCCGCCGCCAGGCCGGCGACCCGACGAACTCCAGCGCCGTCTCCTGCAAGGGTCGCGCCACGAAGAACGACTCCACGAGCTGGCTGGCCCGCAGCCGATGCGCGGCCGGTCCGCGAGCGATCACCGCGGCCACCCGCATGCTCGGCGAAAGGATCTTCGTCAGCGAGCCCACATTGACGACGGTCCCGTGCTGATCCATGGACGCCAGCGACGCAGGAGCGTGCTCGGTCAGGTAACGGGCATAGTCGTCCTCGACCACGAACGCCCCCGCCGCCCTTGCCACCTGCAGCACTTGCTCCCTGCGTTCGACGAGCAGGGTAGCGCCGGTCGGGTTGTGCAACGTGGGCTGGCAGAAGAACACCCGCGCGCCGGTGACGGCGAACGCCTCGGCCAGCAGCTCCGGCCGTACGCCATCCCTGTCCATGGGCACGGCCGTCGCGCGCAGCCCGGCCGCCTTGGCCGCCGCCAGCGCCCCGGGGTAGGTGGGGGTCTCGACCAGCACTGGCGTATCAGGGGCCGCCAGGGCCCTGAACGCGTGCGTGAGCGCCGCCTGGCCGCCGCTGACGATCAACGCGTCGGCCGCGGTCACGTCGCCGCCCGTCTGGGCCGCGAACCACCGTCGCAGCTCGGGGAGTCCCGTCAGGGGCGGCTTGGCCCAGGCGTCCGGCCGCCGTACCGCCCGCGCCGCCGCGGCCCCCAGCTGCTTGTCCGGCCGCAGGCCGGGGTGCAGATAGCCACCGGTCAGCGGCACCACTCCCTCGGGGGCCGACGCCAGCAACTCGACGACGGGCCCGTCGTCGACCACCCGGTCCCCGAGCGCGACCGTCTGCCAGGACAGGTCGGCGGTGTCCTGCCCCGCCGTGACCTGATGCTGCTGCGCCACGAACGCGCCGCTGCCCGGCTTGGTGACGACCCTGCCCTCGGCCGCCAGCTGGCCGATGGCGCGGGACACGGTGACGGGGCTGACGTTGTGTCTGCGCATGATCTGCCGGCTGGACGGGAGTCGCGCGCCGGGGCCGAGGCGGGCGGCCTCCTCGCGCAGCATCGCGGCGATCTGAGCGATACTGCTATCGTTGTTCATGAAGGATGAGAATAGCGCTACCGTCTCCGATGGAGTAGCGGTCTCGCGCCATAGCCCCGCCGCTCCGACCGCCGGGCCCGCCGCGAATGCCGGCGCAGCCCAGGCCGCGGGCCCTGCTTCAGCGGCCGGCCACGCTCTCCCCGCCCCCGTCTTCGCTGTCTCACTCCACGACGGCCGCCAGCGACGCGACGCTTTCCCGCGCCACCGCACAGTCCGGCTACCCCGCGACGCGCAACCCCGCACCGGCCCTGATGACGCGCAACCCCGCACCAGCCCCCATGGCGCGCAGCCCCGCGACACGTACGACGAGGCGCAGGTCCGCAGCGGCCACGATGAGGCGGAGTCGCGCGACAGTCTCGACGACGCTCAGCCCCGCAGCGAACCCACCCACGACAGCCGCCGTCACCGTCGTCGAGGCACGGCCCTGGCGTTCCTTGGCGTCTTGGCCTTCTCCGGCTCGTTCCCGGCGACCGTCTACGCCATGGAGGGCTTCGACCCCTGGCTGGTCGCGATCGGCCGAGCCGCCATCGCCGGCGTGCTGGCCCTGATCTGCCTGAAAGCCACCAACACCCCACTCCTCCCGCCAAGACCCCTCTGGCCCGCGTACGCTCTGATCTCCCTCGGCGTGGTGTTCGGCTTCCCCGTGTTCAGTGGCCTGGCCTTGGCCCTGGGGGCGAGCACCGCCCACGCCGCCGTGGTCATCGCACTCCTCCCCGCCGCCACAGCGGTCTGCGCGGTACTCAGAGCAGGCGAACGCCCCCGCCCTCTCTTCTGGGCAGCGTGCGCGGCCGGCGCCGTCGCCATCACCACGTTCACCCTCACCCAGCACCAGGGCAGCGCATCCTGGCCTGATCTGCTCCTCCTCGCCGCCCTGATCTCAGCCGCGATCGGCTACACGGAAGGCGGCCGCCTGTCCCGCGACCGTCCGGGCTGGCAGGTGATCTCCCACACCCTTGTCCTCTCCCTCCCCCTGACGGCCCCGATAACGGCCTTTCTCGCCGTGACCACTCCCACCACCTTTACACCCCACGCGATAGCGGGCTTCGCGTACGTAGCGGTCATCTCCATGTTCCTGGGCTTCTTCCCTTGGTACGCGGGCCTGGCCAAGGGCGGCATCGCCAGAGCCGGCCAGACCCAGCTCACCCAGCCCCTCCTGACCCTCCTCTTGGCCTGGTTCCTCATGGGCGAGAGATTCGGCCTGGTCACCGTGGCCGCGGCACTGGCCGTGCTCGTCTGCGTGGCCATCACCCAGCGCGCCCGTACTTGAAAGCCGTGACGCCGCCCCGCAGGATTGGGGGAGGAGGTGTCACAACAATGGCGGACCTCACGATCCCAGAGGGCGGCTTCTGGCCTGCGCCGGAAATCCCGCAGCCCAACATCTATCCCATGGAATGGCGCGTCGAGACGGAGAAGCTCGCCGCGATCTACGAGAAGTCCAAGCGCATGGTCTGGAACCCGGCCGACCTCTCCTGGGATGGCCTCAACGCGGAGGACTTCACCCGGGAGCAGCGCCTCGGGATCATGTACTGGTTCGCCGTCCTGGCCAACTTCGACGCCTCGGGACCGGCCGTTTTCGCCCGCGCCACGATCCAGGCCTTCGAGAAACACGAAGAGGACCCGGTCAGGAAGTGCTTCTTCTCCATCACTCGCGACGAGATGAACCACGAGGAGTGCTGCCAGCGCACCATAGCCAAACTCTGGCCGGGCGGCCCACTCAACTGGACCCCGTCGGACGACCTCGAATCGGCCGCACACAACAACATCGGCTGGCTCTACCACAACGGCGGCCGCTACTGGAACGGCTATACGTCGGCCGTGGGCAAATACTCGCTCCCGGTGCTCTTCACCAGTTTCATGATGGGCGAGATGGCCGCCTCGACGCTGTTCAGGGGCATGGCGTCAGGCACCCAGCATCCGGTCTTCAGCGAGATGTTCCAGCGCATCGGCCGCGACGAGTCCCGCCATCTCCAGATTTGCATGACCATTCTGGAAAATGAGTGGCCGGGGCTGACGGACGAGACCCGGACCCTCATCACCCGCCAGCTCAGAGCCGGCTTCGTCTTCCTCAGCATGATCCTCTGGGAGCCTCCCGGGGGCTTCTGGGAACTGCCGCCCTACTTCCTCCCCAACCACCGCGTCCTTATGAACCACGCCAGGGACGCGGGACTGGGCGTCTTGTCGTACGAGGAACAGGCCGAGAACTGGCGCGTTGCCATGGCCAAGATCCGCGCCATCGTGGAACGCTGGGGTATCGCCTTCCCTGCCATTCCCGAACTGGACCTGGAAGGCGTACCGGTCGAGTTCATCGATCCGGAAGAGATCATCCCGGTCTTCTAGGATTGGCCGCCATGCGGCCTCGCATCGACGGGCTCAGAGTCCTCGAATTCGGTACGCCCGGCGCCTCCGCACCCGCCTGGCCCACCTGGTCCTGGCGGGCTAGAAAACCGCCACCGCCGGGCAGCTCGCCCTCGGGTCACGTGGGAGTTCGCCCAGGCGGAGGGCGGAGGGCGGCGGACGGAGGGCGGCGGACGGAGGGAACCGCTCGGTCGAAGACTGGCGAGAAGGCCACAGCCGCTACTGGGCCCGCCAGAGCCATACGGTGGACGACTCCTCCAGGGTGGTCTGCCTGTGGTTCCGCGTTGTCGATGATTGGGGTTATTCGTCGGGCCACTTCTCTGGATCTGACACGTAGGTGCCGCGGTACGGGACGGTGAAAACCCACCCCTGCTCCCGCAGACGAGCGACCGCCTGACGGGCGGTGACCTTGGCAACCCCGTGCCACCGCATCAACACCTTCTCGCTCGGGATGGCCCGGTTCGGCCGGAACTCGCCGCGTCTGATCCGAGCGGCGATGTCGTCGGCGATGGTCACATACATGGCTCTCGCCAGGTTCACACGCGGCACACCGGGCGGTCCGACAAACGTGCCCTCGCCTTGCACGGTATGAACGAGTTGACGCCTGCGGAGCTCTCGCGCCACGTTTCGCGCGGTGGTGCGTGCGATGTCGAACTCCGCTTCCATGGCCGCCTCGCTCAGCACGGCTTCGCCGGGTCGCAACTCGCCGCTGGTGATCTGTTCCTGGATCAGCTCGGCGACCTGGATGTAGAGCGGTATGGGCCCACCACGGTCGAGCATGCTCATATCCTAGACGTGTCGATACAAGCAGATGAGTAAACTTAGACCTGGGGCCACGACTCCCGTGGGGCGACGTAACTGCCTCGCTGGGCGACGGTGTAGATCCAGCCCTGCTCCCGCAACAGCGCCATGGCCCGCCGCACGGTTTCGCGGGCGACGCCGTACTGCTCCACCAGCGCCGACTCGCCCGGTATGGGGCGTCGCACCTGGAATTCTCCGGCCTTGATCTGTTCGGCGATGTCTGTCGCGATTTGCTGGTAGAACGGGACTTTCCGCTTCTTACGCGGGGCTTCCTCGGGTGTGCCGACGAAAGCCCCTTCGCCCTGAACGGTGTAGACGAGCCCTTCCTCGCGCAGTACGTGAATAGCTCGTCTGGCGGTGGTCCTGGCGACCCCGAACTCCTGCTGGATGTCGGCCTCGCTGGGCACGGGGTGGCCGGACGAGAGTCCAGAGACCCGGTGCCGGAGGATGTCGGCGATCTGGATGTAGATGTGGGTGTCCCCGTCGTAGTCGAGCACATAGGCAACATAGGCCAAGAGGTACAACGAGGCTCATATCATGCTGTCCACTTAGACAGAGCGCTCTTTATGAGTAGACAGAAGAAGACAACCAGACGTAGCATCAGCGCATGCCTCAACGTTCTTCGATCCCAGAGGACCGGTGTCTCGGAGTTCACGTGCCGGTGTTGCGTGCCCCCAGCACAGTGGTGAAGTGGTATCCCGTGGCGCCGCGTCACGAGCGCGTACGGGTTCGGGACTACACGTGCGACTGTCAGCCAACGTTCTATGAGCTGTGCCAGGCCGGCGGCCTCTTCTTCATCCGTAGAGTCCGCCGAATCGGCGATAAGACCGTGATCGACGAGAACGCGCCGACCCGGTACGCCAAGTGTTTGATCGTGTGGACCAGCTTGGTGGAGGGCTTGGCCTGCTGATCGCTGTCCCCCGGCTCTCTTGCTGCCGCCGAGCCGGGATGCGTGGCTTTGTGATCAAGGGATCTGAGGGCGCTGCACAAAGCCATGTTTCACGGGTTCGCGGCCTCCATGCCGTGCCCGTTCACTTGGACAGGTTCTCCAGGCTGCGCCTGTCTGTTCCCGGCAGGGGTGTCTCAGAGCGCCGCGCCTGCCGGTGCACCTCTCCCCACGGCCTACGGATCTTCTATGACCTCCTCTTCGTCACCCTGGCCACACTCGACGAGATCGTTCGCGAGGGCGGCGTACGGGCTGGGGCGCTCAAGCCTGAGGTCGGGTCGCCCAAGGGTGAGATCCCCTCGGGCGACCCGACCTCAGCTTGTTCTTTATCCTCCGGGTTGTTGTAGTGCTGCGAGGGTGCGGCCACGTTTGACGGTTTTGCCGACGTCGTAGCGGGTGGCGAGCCGACGGTTGGGGATGCCGGATGGGCGTCCGGGGCCGGCCATGGAGGGTTTGGGTGCACTGGCCGGCTGGGCGAGTGCCGGAAGCAGGTTCCGAAACCCGCGCCGGACCCGGGCGGGAGTGAGCTGACCTAACGAGGCCGGTTTCTCCCACGGATGACGCAGGTCCTCGGTCAGCTGGCGCCCCAGACGCAGCTGGGTGTGGGCGATGATGAGCAGCCAGGTCCAGCGGTCGGCGGCTTGGGCGGCGCGGACCTTGGGCCGGGTCCAGCCGAGGGTTTGTTTCCAGAATCGGTAGGTGTGCTCCAGGTCGAATCTGCGCAGGAATGCCTGCCAGCAGCGGTCCACGTCCGTGCTGGTGGCGCCGGTTTTGGAAGACCAGAGCCAGACTGGCCATCGCATGAACTCTTCGAATAGCAACGATTCAAGGTCGAAGGTGATCTGTGATGGCCGTAGGAATCGTGACGTCGCCAGAGTTTTCTCGCAATAAAATCTGACCGATGGCTTATTCTTGGCCAGTCACCATCTCGGAGCCTCATCCAAATTTCAGGCAAAGGTAGATAAGGTGTGTCGATTGACCGTGAATTCGGCCAAGCGCCGTTTATCTCGATTAGGGGGATGAGGAGTGGCAGGGGGCCGGATTGGGGCAACTGCACAGATTTGCCGCATGCGGGCACCCCTGCCAAAGCGCGTGAAGCCGCTGTTCTTCACGCACTGTGTGCTTTCGCGCAACCCCAGGCGAAGCGCCCCGGCCAAAGGGAACCGCCGACGCGACCGAAATACGCCCCGCCTGGGGTTGGCGCGGAAGCGTGGACCTGGCCCCGAGCCTGCCAGGAGGCACAGGACCACGCCACGACGAGTAATGGCCGGCTGACGTCCGTATCGGCCTACCCGCGCCATTAGGTTCTCATGGGCTGTGCTTGGAAAACTGCTGTTCGGCGCTATGCACGGATCATTCCCTTTGATGTTCGGTGGGTGGGTGGAATGGGTTTAGATGGGGATACGTCTCCAAGCGGCGTCTGTGATGATCAGGTGGTCGAGGAGTCGCAGGCCGACTGTTTCCGCGGCCTCGATGAGGCGTGACGTCGCCTCTACATCGGCGGCGCTCGGATCGAGGGAGCCGCTCGGGTGGTTGTGGGCGAGGCCGAAGATCGCGCCGCCCGCGGTGAGAACCTCCGTGATCATCTCTCGGATCGGCATCGCCGTGTGGTCGGCGCCGCCCTCGGTCACGACCGAGCGTTTCAATACGCGGCCGCCGGTGTCGCACACCACCATGACGAGGCGCTCCTGGCTATGGCCGTGCAGGAGCGCGGCGCATTGGTTGGCCAGGTCGGTCGTGTTGGTGATGCGCTCCCGCTCGGGCCAGGCCTTCGCCCGCCGCGCGAGATGGAAGGCCGCGGTGACCCTCGCGGCCTTGGCCGGGCCGACGCCCGGCACGGTCAGCAGCCGATGCGGGTCGGCGCGGCCGAGCCCGTCCAAGTCTCCGCAGTGGTCGATCACTTGGGTGGCCAGGTCGAGGGCGCTCGAGCCGCGGAATCCCGAGCCGAGCAGCACGGCCAGCAGCTCCCTGTCTGCCAGGGCGGTCGCGCCGTTGGACATGAGCCGTTCGCGGGGTCGGTCGTGTTTGGACAGGTCCTTGAGTCGCATCGGCAACCTCCGCGACCGTTGTATCAACGCGCTCCGACAATCTCTGACCTGCGCATTCGGTGCAAATGGGGTAGCCGTCCTGGTCGCGAGGGAAAGTTGCCGGCCTCGGTGATGAGGGCGGTGGCCAGACGGCCTGTCTGGTTGGCGATTTCCGCGGGCGGCATCGGGCGTCCGTAGTCCGGCCATCACGTGAGCGCCTGGACGAGCATGCCTTCCAGCAGGGTCGATACCAGTCCGCCTGAGGCGGGGAGCGACTACAGGTGGCGACACATTGCCGGCCCTTGCCTCCGGGCGATCGACGGGACGCTGCCCGACGCGGTCAGTTGCCGATATCCGCTCCCCGACGCGGCGCAGGCCTACCAGGACTTCGCGGATGGCCACAGTCGCAGCAAGATCATCTTTTCGATGGCGGAGTAGCCCGACCGATGACGCTGCGTGCAGTCGATGGAGAGGCGCTCGTACGGGTGGGCGGCTCCAGCGTTATCCCGCTGTCGCGGAGATCCGCTTCGGTGGGATGCGGGTTCTGGCCGGACGGGTGACAGGCCGCTGGGTGGTTCTCGTCGGATGGGCGGGGAAGCGGACTCGGGTGGACGGGGCGGAGGCTCCGGGCGGGGAGGCGGGCCTACCCGGAGCCTTCCGTTTTAGACGGGCATGCTGTACGTGACCCGGAATCGGTCGCCCGGGATGACGATGTCGCTCGTCTCTACGGGGCGATCACCCGCCCAATGGGTGCGTTCGACATGCAGCACATGTACGCCCGCCGCGAGGTCCAGCGCGTCGCTCTCGGCGGGCCGCGGCACGCGGGTGTGCACGCTCTCCACGACCTCGGTGATCTTGATGCCGTGCGCGTACATTCTCGCGACCAGGCTCCGCCGTTCCTCGGAGTGAGCGGCGAACTCCAGCGGCTCATAGGAAGTGGCGAGCTGGAGGGGTCTGCCGTCGGCCCGGTAGACGTACCGGGTTTTCGTGAGCGGGGTCGTCTCTTTGAGACGGAGCCGTCTGGCGATGTCGGGTCCCGCGTCGATCGGCTCGCTGTGCCAATCCCAGGTCACGCGTCTGCCCTGTGACTGCAGGTCGGCCGCGAACGGGGTGGGGTGATCGAGGTAACGCCATCGGTGCAACGTTGTCAGGTCGGGGCGTTCCCTGACGTAATGGCCGGAGCCGACGCGGCCGATGATGAGGCCCTCGCCCGCCAGCACGCGTAGAGCATGACGGGCAGCGGTCTCGCCGACCTGATACTTGCGGGTCAGCTGCGCGCGCGAGGGAATGGGCGCGCCCGGGGGAAGGCTGCCGTCGGTTATCTGTCGCCGGATGTCTTCGACGACACGCAGGTAGACCGGATCTGAGGTGGCCACTAGTCCATCCCTGGGGGTTCGTGTGAGGCGTTGCCCTATGTTGCCGTATTCGGCAGGTAACCGACCGTCATCGATGGTAGTTGGAGCCCCAACTTTGCCATGGTGGAAAATTATCCGAGAAACCCTGTAACGCAGATGTAAGGGGTGCCGATTCTCCGGTAGAGGTCGTCGATGTGTGTACCCCCGAGCACATATCGGCGACCTCTTCCAATGTCCGCCCTTCGGCTGGCGATGGGGTCCCGGGGCCGGAGGTCTTGGGTGATCGGTTGTGGGGCATGCGGCGGCCCGTCACGGTGGCGGGATTCGCCCGGAGGCGCGGTGGGCAAGTGGTCAGCCCGGATCGCCGCAGAGTGGCCGTAGTGCGGAGGGCCGTTCTCTCCTACGTTGTGGCGGTCTTATTCAACCTTGCGCCCTGCCTGGGGAGGCCTAGTGATCACTATCGGCAAACTCCTTCCATCCGATCGGAACGCCTGGGAAGGCCTGTTCCGCGCGTACATCGACTTCTACGAGCGGAGCGAGCCGGACGAGATGTACGACCGGGCATGGGCGGAGTTCCAGGCGGACGCTCGGCTGCATGCCCTCGGGGCGAGGCTGGATGGGAGGCTTGTCGGGATCACGCATTTCCTCACTCATGGCAACACATCGGCGCCTGACGTCGACGTCTGCTACCTGCAGGACTTGTTCACTGCGCCGGACGTGCGCGGCAGGGGTGTGGCGGGGGCGTTGATCGAAACCGTGAGCGGGTGGGCGCGGGAGCGCGGCTGCTCACGCGTGTACTGGAACACCCATGAGTCGAACAGCACGGCTCGCCGTCTGTACGACAAAGTGGGCGAGAACCGGGGCTTCATCAGATATCAGATCGAACTGCTCAGGTAGGGCTCCGTCCGCGGATGGGGTCCATTACGTACGTATGGTTGGCCGAACGCTGCCGTTACTTGATCTTGGAAGTGTGCGTGGCGGCGCGCGGCCACGAGGGTCGATGGTTGAGGGGTGGGCTGAGGGTACGTCGTTGGCGAAGCGGGCGGCGAAATGCCGGAGAAGGGGGCCAATGAGCGGCTCCAGGCAGGCAAAGCGGGGTGGCGGCGTCCAATGGATTTCCGAATCCAGGTAGCGTTCGCACTATGGCATCGCCAACTGGAACCACGGACGCACCTTTCGGCCGCATGCTGACCGCGATGGTCACGCCGTTCACCCCCGACGGCGAGGTCGATTACGTCGCTGTGCGCAGTCTTGCCACCTATCTGGTGGATGAGCAGGGCAACGACGGTTTGATCGTGAATGGGACGACCGGTGAGTCGCCCACCACCTCGGACGAGGAGAAGCAGCGCATCGTCAGCGCCGTCCTCGACGCGGTCGGCGATCGCGCGACCGTGGTGGCCGGCGCGGGCACCAACGACACCCGCCATAGTGTCGAGCTCGCGAAGCAGGCGGCGCGTGCCGGCGCACACGGGCTGCTCGTGGTGACGCCGTACTACAACAAGCCCCCGCAGGAGGGGTTGTACAGGCACTTCTCCGCCGTCGCCGACGCGACCGACCTCCCCGTGATGCTGTACGACATTCCGGGGCGGAGCGGTGTACCGATCAAGACGGAGACCCTGATCAGGCTCGCACAGCACGAGCGCATCGTGGCCGTGAAGGATGCCAAGGGCGACCTGTTCGCCGGCAGTCAGGTGATGACGGCCACAAACCTCGCCTTCTACTCCGGCGACGACCTGCTCAACCTCGCCTGGCTCTCGCTCGGCGCGGCCGGGTTCGTCAGCGTCGTCGGGCACGTGGTGGGTGCCCAGTTGTCGCGTATGATCCGCCTGCACAAGAACGGCGACGTCGCCCAGGCCCTCGCGATACACAGCCAGGTGGCCCCCGTGGTGGACGGGATCATGCTGCGCGCCGGGGGCGCGATCATGGCAAAGGCGGCGCTGAGCATGGTCGGCGTGCCGGTCGGTCCGGTACGGCTGCCGCTCGTGGACGCCACAGAGAAGCAAATCGCCGAGCTGCGTGCTTGCCTGGTAGCCGGCGGGGTGAAGTTGACAGACGCATGAGAACGGGGAGGAACCGGGAGTTTTGAGCACACGATTTCACTGTGGGGGCGAGGCATGAGCCATCCGCATCCTGAGCTTGGCCCCCCGCCGACACTGCCTGAAGGCGGCCTGCGCATCGTCGCGCTCGGCGGGCTGGGGGAGATCGGCAGAAACATGGCCGTCTTCGAATACGACGGCCGCCTGCTGATCGTCGACTGTGGGGTGTTGTTCCCCGACCCCGAGCAGCCGGGCGTCGACCTCATCCTGCCCGACTTCGAATACATCAGGGACCGGCTCGACGACGTCGAGGCCGTGGTGCTGACGCACGCCCATGAGGACCACATCGGGGCGGTGCCGTATCTGCTGCGCGAGCGGCGCGACATCCCGCTCATCGGATCCAGGCTCACGCTGGCCCTGATCGAGGCCAAGCTCACCGAGCACCGGATCCAGCCGACCAAGCACGAGGTCGTCGAGGGCGAACGGCACGTCTTCGGGCCTTTCGACTGCGAGTTCCTCGCGGTCAACCACTCGATCCCCGATGCCCTGGCCGTGGCGATCAGAACTCCGGCCGGCATCGTCCTGCACACCGGCGACTTCCGCATGGACCAGTTGCCGAGCGACGGGCGTCTCACCGACCTCGGCGGCTTCGCCAGGCTCGGCACCGAGGGCGTCGACCTGCTGATGTCCGACTCCACCAACTCCGAGGTGCCGGGCTTCGTCACCAGCGAGCGGGAGATCGCGCCGGTCATCGACGAGGTGATCCGCACCTCCGAGCAGCGGGTCATCGTGGCCAGCTTCGCCTCGCACGTGCACCGCATCCAGCAGGTCATGGACGCCGCCGCCAAGCACCGCCGCAAGGTCGCGCTGGTCGGCCGATCCATGGTGCGCAACATGGGCGTGGCCCGCGACCTCGGCTATCTCAAAGTGCCGCCGGAGCTGATCGTCGACTCGCGCGACATCGAGGAGTGGCCGCCGCAGGACGTGGTGCTGATCTGCACCGGGTCGCAGGGCGAGCCGATGGCGGCGCTGTCCAGGATGGCCAACCGCGATCATCCGATCCGCATCGCCAAGGGCGACACCGTGCTGCTGGCCTCGTCGCTGGTGCCCGGGAACGAGACCGCGGTCAACAAGGTGATCAACGGTTTGACCAGGTGGGGCGCCCGCGTGGTCCACAAGGGCAACGCCAAGGTGCACGTCTCCGGCCACGCGGCCGCGGGCGAGCTCCTCTACGTCCTCAACCTGACCCGCCCCTCGAACTTCATGCCTGTGCACGGCGAGTGGCGGCACCTGCGTGCCCACGCCAAGCTCGCCGCCCTCACCGGCGTCCCCGACGATCACATTGTGATCGCCGAGGACGGAGTCGTGGTGGACCTGGTCGATGGCAGGGCGAAGATCGTCGGTGCGGTACACGCGGGGTACGTCTACGTGGACGGCACCTCCGTAGGGGAGATCACGGACACATCGCTGAAAGACCGCAGGATCCTAGGCGACGAAGGATTTATATCCGTAGTCGTCGTGGTGGACTCGAACACGGGCAAGCTCACTGCGGGGCCCGAGATTCACGCGCGTGGGTCCGGCATCGACCCCATGCAGTTCGAGCAGTTCATTCCGCAGATCCAGCGGGCCCTCGAGGAGAAGGCCGCTGACGGTGTGATCGACATTCAGGAGATCCGCCGGGTGGTCCGGCGCACGGTCGGGCGTTGGGTTAGCGACACCTATCGCCGTCGGCCGATGATCATTCCCGTGGTGGTCGAGGTCTGAAGCTTCTGACTTCCTGATGGTGCGGCAGGCGGATCCTGTCTGCCGTACCAATGGAGGGTCCGCGGTGCATTTCAGGCATCTCTCCGGCGTAGCAGCCAGATGGCGGCCAACAGTGGGAGTGCCGCGTAGGCGATCAGCACCGCGGCGGCCGCGGCCGGCGACAGGAGCGAGCCGTACACCGAGGAGGCGTTGCCGTCGCCGGTGATCTGGCGGGCGAGCGCTCCGATCATGACCGAGCCGAGGCGCTCGCTCCAGGGCTCCGGGACGTTGCCGACGATGATGGGGATCACATAGACGAGCCCCGCCGTGATCGCGATGGCGGCGGCAGTGGAGCGCAGCAGGGCACCCAGGCCCAGGCCGAGCAGCGCGAACACCGGGACCGTGAGGCTGGTGGTGGCCAGGAGTGGGAGTCTGTCCAGGAACGCGGTGGCGTAGGCTCCCGAGAAACGGTCGCCCAGGGTCCATCGCGAGACGGCGTACGTCCCGAAGACCGTAGTCGTACCGACGATCAGTCCCAGGGTGCCGACAATCGTGGCTTTGGCGGTGAGCACGGGCCAGCGCCGGGGCACGACGGTCAGGCTCGTTCTGATCAAGCCGGTGACGTATTCCGACGTCATGGTGAGCGTGCCGAGGATGCCCATGCACAACTGGGGCACGATCACCACGACTTCCTCCAGGTCGGCGATCCGGGCGCTGGGCCGTTTCTCCGGGGGAGCGCTGTCATACATGCCGGCGGCCATCACCGCGAGTGCAAGGCCTAGGAGGATGGCGCCGAGGCTGAGCCCAATGATCAAGTACGTTGAGCGGATCGAGCGTACCTTCAGCCATTCCGCAGCGAGGACGCTCATGCGGGTGTCCGTTCCGCGGTAGCAAAGGCCGTGTGTCCTGCCGCAGGGAGGCCGGATGCGGCCTTGTCGATCGCATTGGCGTGGGGGGCCTTGTGGGCCTTGTGGTGGGGACGGGAGCGGGGCTTGTCGTTGACGGGCATGGTCAAGCGTCTCTCCGAGTGAGGAGGTAGTAGCCGGTGGCGAGAGCGACGATCGGGTACGCGACCAGCACGGTGAGTGCCGCCCATGGAGGCAGGAATCCCTCGCCGAGGCGAGTGGACAGGCGTTCGTCCGCTATCTGCGGAACGAGGTTGGGCAGAAGGAGCGCGGCCACGCGAGTGTTCCACGGCGGGGGGAGGTAGTTGACGGCGCCAGGTAAGACGAACAGCAGGGCCACGACCGACACGATCGCTCCTGCCGTTGATCGGATGGCGGCGCCGAGGCCGAGGCCCACCAATGCCAGCGCAGTCACCGACAAGCCCGACGCCAGCAGTTTGGGCAGGTCGTCGGCGAAAGAGGTGTCGTTGAAACCCAGGTGGCGGCCGTTCGCGATCAGGCGGCTCGCCGAATACGTGACCAGAAGGATGGCGTTCGCGGCCGCGAACGTGGTCAGGCCCACGATGCCGGCCTTGGCCAGAAGTAATGTGCCGCGCTTCGGGACGGTGATGAGGCTGGTGCGGATCATGCCGGTCGCGTATTCGTTCGTGATCGCGAGCACTCCGAGAACCGCGAGGCTGATCTGGACGAGTGGGAGGAAACCCTCTTCCGGCGCCGCCGCCCGTAGTGATCCGCGTTCGTCGGCGAGGCTGCCTACATACAGCGTCCACGCCACGCCGATGACCACCGTGAGAGCCGCTGTGCCGATCGCGTGATACGTCGAGGTCACCGAGCGCAGCTTCAACCACTCCGCCGATAGCACTGCCTTCATCAGGATCTCCCGTGGATACTCCGGCCTTCAGGCCGGAGAGGAAACGGGAGCGGGAAGGCCCCCAAGGGCCTGAGCGTGCCCTGACGGGTCGGGTTCAACGGTGCTCTCCTTGGTGGTGGTGTAGCCGTAACCGTCCGCTCTCTGGAGCAGACGGACGTGCTTATGGTTGATGCCTTGGCGGGTTCCGGTCGCGGTGGTGATGTTGAAGCTGCTGGTGGAGCGGACCGCGACCCGTCCGGTGTGGGTTCCGGTGTGCTTGCCGCTCGGTACGACGGCTCGGACCAGGTCGCCGGTCGCGAACCCGTGGACCTGCTTGAGGCGGGGAAGTCGTAGCCTGGGAAAGCCGTACTTGTCGGTGCGGGTGCGGGCGTAGGTGCCGCGCCCGGTGCAGGCCACCACCAGGAGCCGGGACGGCCACCCGGTCACCGTGTCGAGGGTTCCGACGTGCAGGGCGTCCAGGGTGTGGGACTTCGGCGCGTTGGTGCGGGAGCGGTTCCACTTGGTACGCCCGCCGGATGCGGTGGCCACGGGCAGACCCGTCGCCGTAAGCGCCCGCCACAGCGCCCACCTGGTGGTGTTGACCGCCGTCGCGTCTCGCAGCGGGGCCTTGGCCTGCTTGAGGATGCGCGCCAGGAGCGTGGGCTTGCTCTTCAGGAACGTCTCGATCGGTGTGGTGTTCTTGGCCTGGTTGCACCGCTGGCACGCCAGCGTCAGGTTCGAGATCCGGTCGGAGCCGCCCCGCGCCTTGGGGTGGATGTGCTCGATCTGGAGGGGAACGCCGCCCTTGCCGCAGTAGGCGCAGGCGCGGCCCCACTTGTCCAGCAGGTATTGGCGGACCTCGTAGCCGGCCAGCGTGCTCTGTTGGTACTCGGCGCTTTGGAGTGGCCTGCCCGCCGACATGGCGTGGGTGTCGAACGACACGCCTTCCATGTGGACTGCGGTGACCGGAGCCCACCGCCTCAGCCGGGCCACCCACGACATGGTGGTGTCCACCCGGTGCCGCAGGGACGGCGCGAGCCGGCCCTTCGGCTTGGTGCGGTTGTTGAAGCGGGGGGCGCGGTAGCGCAGGTTCCGCGACCTCCTGCCGCGCCGGTAGGCGGCCCGGGCGCTGAGCCTGTCGCGGATCGTGCCGCCCCGGTGGTCGAGCTGGACGCTGTACTTCCCGCCGCGGCTTGCGCCATCCGGGGCGGTGGTGAACACGCTGATCCCGGTGTGCCGGGAACCGGGATCGATACCGAGTTCGACGCCGTGGAGCGTGGAATCGGCCACCGTGCGGTCGGTGAGGCGGATGACGAATGGGGTGTGCCGGACCACCAGCGCCCGACCCGCTTTGAGGAGCTGCCGGGCCCGGCTGGGCCGGCAGGGCTGCAACGGTTTCCCATCGCGATCGAGCACGAAAACGTATGGGTCTGTAAGGACCCTGCCGCCCTTCCCGGACTGCTCCGGGTCGGGGTGACGCCGCACGGCCGGTGCCTGTCGTACGGTCTCCCCTCTCCCATGTCCAACGCCAGGTACGACGGCGGCGCCGTCGTGTCCGTGGGCCGTTTCGTCCCGACCCGGGTTGTCTGCTCCCACGGATTCCAGAGCAGCGAACTGAGGAAGCATTCGCTGGTGGGTCTGCTGTCTTGCGTTGAACGTAGCCATCTGGATCGCACCTCCCATAGGTGATGATGACTAGGGCTGGTCAATGCGGGCTTGAGATGTCAGCGGTGCCGCACCTCAAGCCCCGGCGTTTACGCCGGGGTCGTTGACCGGGCAGCTCCGTATTGCACGCTGTCTGCGGTGAGGGCGATGTAGGCGTCTTCCAGGGATGGGTAGCGGGCGGTCAGCTCGGCGACAGTGGACTCGGCGATCAGCTTGCCGCGGCCGACGATGACGATGCGCTCGGCGGTGAGGGCCATCTCGCTCATCAGATGGCTGGAGAGCAGGATCGTCCGGCCCTCGGCGGCCAGGGAGCGCAGAAGGCCGCGGATCCAGCGCACCCCGTCGGGGTCGAGGCCGTTGACTGGCTCGTCGAACATGAGCACGCCGGGGTCGCCCAGTAATGCGGCGGCGATGCCGAGTCGTTGTTGCATGCCGAGAGAGAATCCGCCCACGCGCTTGCGTGCCACGCCGGCGAGGCCGACCTGCTCCAGCACCTCGGCGACGCGTGTGGCGCTGATGTCGTTGGTACGGGCCAGGCAGAGCAGGTGGTTGTAGGCACTGCGGCCGCCGTGGACGGCGCCGGCGTCCAGGAGCGCGCCGACCTCGTGCATGGGTTTGCTGAGCGTTGTGTAACGGCGCCCGTTGACCAGTGCCTGGCCGGACGTCGGGGCGTCGAGGCCGAGGATCAGGCGCATCGTGGTGGACTTGCCTGCGCCGTTGGGGCCGAGGAAGCCGGTCACGTGGCCGGGCTCGACCCTAAAGGACAGGTCGTCCACGGCGAGTGTGTCGCGATAGCGCTTGGTGAGGTGGTGGAGTTCGATCACGCGAAAATCATGCGGGGCGGAGGGTCGTCGGCGCGTCGGACCAGGGTTCGAACTTCAAGGTCAGACCGTGGGTTGACGTGGCGAGCCGGCCGTAGCGGCTACGGTTCAACGCGTGGACGACACCCACCCGTTCTTCGCGAGGCGGCTGAGCCGCGGCCAGCTGATCTTGCTTGATCTGATGGCGGGGTTGGCCGTCGGCTTCGTGTTCTTCACCTCGGCGGCCGGTGCGACGGCGCTGCCGCCTTGGGCGAGGATCATGCTTCCTGCCGCGTTGGGGCTGCCGCTGGCGCTGCGGAGGGTGTGGCCGCTGCCTGTCTTCCTTTTCACGCTGGTGCTCGCGATCGTCGCAGGAGTGATCGGCGCCGTGGGGTTTCCCTATTTCGCGCCCGCGTACGTGCTCTATGTCGTCGCCTTGAGCGACAAGGCCGGCAGCCTGGTTCCGGCGTCGGCCATAGGAGTGCTGAGCCTTGTCACCGTGGGCGGGCTGGCTGTGGCGGGCACGCCTAGACAGGGCGCTCCAGAGTGGGTCTTGCACCTCGACCAGCCGCTCTTGGGGATCGCGGCGTTGGGCAGCGCCTGGACGATCGGGCGGGCTGTGTACGAGCGGAGGCTGTATGCGGCGCGCGACGCCGAGCGGCTGGCGGCCCAGGCGGTGACAGGGGAGCGGTTACGCATCGCCCGGGAGCTTCACGACGTCGTCACCCACAGCGTCGGGCTGATCGCGGTCAAGGCCGGTGTGGCCAATCATGTGATGGCGACCAGGCCGGAGGAGGCGCATGACGCTCTGCGTGTGATCGAGACCGTCAGCAGGAGCGCGTTGGTTGAGATGCGGCATCTGCTGGGTGTGCTCAGGTCTGCTGAGGTGCCCCAGCTGGGGCCCGCGCCGGGACTCGGCGGGTTGGAAGGCTTGGTGCAGCGGACTCGGTCGGCAGGGGTGGACGTGCAGTTCGAGCTTCAGGTGGGAGAGCGGGACGGCGTTCGAGCCGGCGGTGGCAGGGGGGAGAGAGACGGCGATCAGGCCGGACGTGGCAGGGGGGAGAGAGACGGCGATCAGGCCGGACGTGGAACGGAGGAGGGAGACGGTGAAGCCCATGTGGGCGATGTCTACGACGGTGGTGGCGTGTCGGGCCACGACGGTGGCGGTTCCTCAGGGTGTGGGGTTTCTGGGAGAGTGCGGTTGCCTGAGGGGGTGGAGCTGGCGGTTTATCGGATCGTGCAGGAGGCGCTGACCAATGTCGTCAAGCACGCCGCACCTGCTCGATGCCGGGTGTCCGTTGTCGCTGATGGGAGCGATGTGCGGATCGAGGTGATCGATGACGGGCCAGGACGGCGTATGTTGCCTGCGGGAGCGGACGGGCATGGGCTGATCGGGATGCGGGAGCGGGTCATGGTGTACGGCGGGACATTCGAGGCCGGGAGGCTCCCTGGGCGCGGTTTTCGGGTCTTTGCCCGGTTGCCCTACGGGGAGGGTGCGTGATCCGGGTCGTCATCGCCGACGATCAGGCGTTGCTCCGAGGGAGTTTCAGGGTGCTGGTGGACTCCGAACCCGATCTGGCCGTGGTGGGTGAAGCCGCTACTGGGGTGGAGGCTGTGTCCGTTGCGATGGAGCAGCGTCCCGATGTGGTGCTGATGGACGTGCGTATGCCGGAGATGGATGGGATCGAGGCTACTCGGCGGATCAAGGACGTCTCTCGGGTTCTCGTGGTGACCATGTTCGACCTGGATGCGTATGTCTACGATGCGTTGCGCGCCGGTGCCAGCGGGTTCTTGCTGAAGGACACTCCGCCGGCCGATCTGCTGGCTGCCATTCGGGTGGTCGCGGGTGGGGAGGCGTTGCTGGCGCCTACGGTGACGCGCAGGCTGATCGAGCAGTTCGCGCGTACTCCTGCCGTGCCGCGGGTCAAGGGGCTGGACGGGGTGACCGAGCGGGAGCGGGAGGTGTTGACCTTGATCGCGCGGGGGCTGTCGAATCATGAGATCGCCGATCGTCTTCAGGTCGGCATGGCGACGGTGAAGACGCATATCACCCGGTTGCTGGCCAAGCTGGAGGCGCGGGATCGGGCGCAACTGGTCATCGCCGCATATGAGAGCGGGCTGGTTTCCGCTGCGGGTTGAGGCGGTCCTTGGATCTACGGTGCTGCTGCTGCCGCCGTGGATGACTGGAGGGCTTGCGAGGAGTTCGCGATGGATACGTTCCTTGTGTGAGTGACGTACGGATCGTGTATCGGAAGTACGGCGGGGCGTTGCACTGGAATCATCCAGGTCGGGTTCTTGGTCAGGACGAGCATGGCGTGTGGGTCGTGGTGCCCAGTGGGACCCTGGCTCGCAGAGGGGAAGAGCCGCCGGTCACTTGGGAGCGGGCCGCGATCATGTTGTTCCCCAGAGACGCCTGGTGGACGGCGGCGTTCTACTCGCCGCCGCATTGGAGTGAGATCTACGTCGATGTCACCACCGTTCCGGAGTGGAGGGACGGCGAGGTGACCATGGTCGACCTCGATCTCGATGTCATTCGGACGGAGGACGGGCGGATCTTTGTCGATGACGAGGACGAGTTCGCCGAGCATCAGGTGTTGCTCGGCTATCCGCCTGAAGTGATCGCGCACGCGGAGGGCTGTGCGCGGTGGTTGGTTGACGCGGTTGGGGAGCGGAAGGGGCCGTTCGGAGGTGCCCATCTGGGGTGGCTCGCGATGGTGACCTAGGGCGTTGGCATGAGAGAACGCTGAGGCGAGCCGTATCCCACCGAGGGTGGTTTTCCTCCCCCGGACAAGACGGTGCCGATCGGGGCTTGTGGGGATGTTCTGGCCTTTGGCGCTCGCGGGGCGGGGGAGAAAATCACACCGGGACCATCGGTGTCGCTGGTGTTCGGTGACGAGATTGCGGTCTTCGCCCCCGCGCTAGCGAGCGCGTCAACTCGGCGATGCGTAAGAGTGCGTCAAGTCGGCTCAGCTTGACGGTGGAGAGGTTGGAGGCCCAGCGGCGCAGAGGGCACGACCTACAACTCGAGGTCGATCGCCTGCTGCGGGAGGGAAGCCCGCGCGCGTGACTGGTTTGAGCCCCGGACCCGTGCCAGTGCCGGGGCTCAAGGCGGGCGGTTTCCCCAGTACGACTCCGCTACGTAGTTTGGCGAAGGGCCTTCGTGAGAGCGGTCAGGCGTTCTCGGGAGGCGAGACCGGCGTGGTACAGGTGGAACTCCGTCGCGCCTGCCTTGGCGTACGTCCTGAGGTGGTCGGCCAGGACGGCGGGGTCGGCGGGGCGGGGTGGGAGCGCCAGGACGTAAGCGCCCACGCGCTGGTCAGGAGTGGACAGTTCCGTCAGGCGGGTCAGGCGGGCGGCGTCCGTGGCGGGGTCGCCCCAGCAGTTGGCCACCAGCACGTCCGCGCCCGGTTCGCCCGCGGGGAGTGGGGCGAATGCGCCCGCGGCCCACGGGTCCGGGTTGGCGTGCAGGGTGATGGGGGTGTTCGGGGCGGTCCTCTTGGATACGGCGATCAGGCGTTCCCGGAGGGAGGTGGACAGGCCGACGCGGATGGTGCGGACCTCGTCGGCCAAGGGGCCGAGGGCCTCCTCGACGGTGGTGGGATGCGGGGCCGACGTGCTCCTGGCGCTGGCGGGGTGGGGGGCCGACGTGCTCCCTGTGGGAGGTGGCGGGGTGCGGTCTACGGTGGCGCGGACTCGGGTTCGGGTGGGCTCGGGGTAGCGGGGGGCGCAGGCAGCGCAGAAGCACAGGGACAGCAGGTCCGCGTCCACGGAGGTCCAGTCCGCGCCGGAGGTCTTCTCGTGGACGCTCTGGTGGCCGAAGCCCAGCGGTCCACAGGCTTCCAGGATCAGGCCGTCCGGTTCGCCGACGGACAGGATTTCCTGGACGAGACGTTCGCAGTACTCGATGACGTCCTCGTGGGCCGGGCAGAGCGCGTACGGGTACGGATCGCCGAAGGCATTGCGGACGACCAGGTCGGGGTTGGCGGCGCCCAGGTGAGAGTTGTGGGTGAGGACGGTCCAGGCGTGGACTTGGAGGCCGACGGCTTTCAGGGCGTCCCTGGCCTGGAGGTACGCGTCGGCAGGGGTCCAGACCGGGCCGGCGGGGACCAGTCGGGCCCAGGAGGATGGGCGGATCGGGAGGTAGAAGGCCGGATAGGGCACGTCCAGGACACGGTGTGACGGATGGTACGGCGTGGCGGCACGCGTGGAGTGGTAGCTGGCCGCCAGAGCGACCGCGTCCACGCCCAGCGCGGCCAGGCGCTCGGGGGCGGAGGGGTCGCCGACGACGTCCCAGGGGTAGACGTAGGCGAGGTTCATCGGCGGGGTCTCCTGGTGGAAGGGCCGGGCGTGAAGTGCCGCGTGGCCTTCATCGAAGGGGCTCGGTGGGAGGAGCAGGGGTGGTGGGCTGCCGGCGATGTTCGGCGGAGGGCTGATGGCAAGGGGCAGCCGGGCGCGTGGCCGTCGGCCGATGAGGCCGCGGGCCGCCGAGGGCGTGGGGCGCGGTCACCAGCGGGGTCTCTGCGCCGTGAAGCCGGGTTCGAAGCGCTGCATGTACGTCGTGTCGTCCCGCGCCACGACCCCGCACTTCTCGTACTGCTCGTGCATGCGGGCCAGCGCATCCCGGTCCAGCTCCACACCGAGGCCGGGGCCGGTGGGAACGGGGACGGCGCCGCCGACGAAGCGGAGGCCGCCCGGCACGATCACGTCCTGACCGTCCTGCCACGGGGTGTGGGTGTCGCAGGCGAAGGTGAGGTTCGGGGTGGCGGCGGCCAGGTGGGTCATGGCGGCGAGACTGATGCCGAGGTGGGAGTTGGAGTGCATGGACAGCGACAGTCCGAACGTGTCGCAGAGGGCGGCGATGTGCGCGGAACGTACGAGGCCGCCCCAGTAGTGGTGGTCCAGGAGGAGAACGCCGATCGCGCTGGAGGCGATGGCGGGCGGCAGATGCTCCGGGGTGACTACGCACATGTTCGTGGCGAGGGGCATGGGGACGGCGGCGGCGACCTCCGCCATGCCGGAAATGCCGGGCGTGGGGTCCTCCAGGTATTGGAGGGTGCCTTCGAGTTCGCGGCCGACGCGGATCGAGGTCTCGACGGTCCAGGCGGCGTTGGGGTCCAGACGGAGCGGCACGCCGGGAAAGGCCTCGTACAGGGCCTTGATCGCGGCGATCTCCTGGTCGGGTGGGAAGACACCGCCCTTGAGCTTGATCGATGTGAAGCCGTACTCCTTGATCAGCAGCGCGGCCTGCTCGACGACGCCCGCCTCGTCCAGCGCCGCGCCGAACCTGTCCGGCTCCTCGCCCGGGTGGCCGGCCCATTTGTAGAAGAGGTACGCGCTGTACGGCACCGCGTCCCTGACCCGGCCGCCGAGCAGGTCGACGACCGGCACGCCGGCCGCCTTGCCGCGAATGTCCAGGCAGGCCACCTCGAAGGCGGCGAAAACCCGGTCGACGCTCTTCTCCTTGGTGGCGACGCCGGTCAGGCCGTGCAGGTCGGTCACCACGTCGCCGACGAGCGCGTTGATCCGCTCGTACATCGTGTTCACGGCGTGTACGTCGAGTCCGATCAGGGACTGCGCGCACTCGCGTATCTTGCCGAGGTGCTCGAGATCGCCGTACGTCTCACCGAGCCCGGTCAGGCCCTCGTCCGTGACGACCTCGACAATGGTACGGAGGGCCCATGGTTCGTGGACCCCGGCGGCGTTCAGAAGGGGTGGATCCCGGAAGGCAACGGGTGTGACGCGGATCTCCCTGATGATCATACAACCGCCGTCCATATATGTGAACAATAGCCAGATTTGTGGACAAGTTGCCAAAACTGTAAGAATCAGGCTGAAGAAGTGTCAAGACTCCGAAGGGCCATTCGATGATCTACGGACACGACCCCAGGACCGGCGAGACCGTGGGCGCCGCCCTGCCAGAGACCGACAGCGCCGGGGTCGATATGATCGTTTCTGCCGCGGCCGCGGCCGGCCAGGCCTGGCGGTCGACGCCGGCGGCCGAGCGGGCGCTCGCGCTCGAGGCGGTCGCCGACGCCCTGGCCGCGCACGTGGACGAGCTGTGGCAGCTCGCCGACGAGGAGACCGCGCTCGGCGAGGTGCGCTTGCGCGGCGAGGTCGCCCGCACGGCCGGGCAGTTCAGGCTCTTCGCCCAGGTCCTCAGGGACGGCGCGTACGTCGAGGCCATCATCGACCACGCCGACCCGTCGCTGACGCCGCCCCGGCCCGACGTGCGGCGGATGAAGCACCCGCTGCCCGGCGTCGTCGCCGTGTTCTCTGCCAGCAACTTCCCGTTCGCGTTCTCCGTGGCCGGCGGCGACACCGCCTCCGCGCTGGCCGCCGGCTGCCCGGTGGTCGTCAAGGCGCATCCCGGTCATCCGAACACCTCCGAGCGGGTGGCGAAGATCGTGCGGAACGCGCTCCCGTACCCGGACCTGCTGGGTCTCGTGCAGGGCATGCAGGCGGGGATCGACCTCGTGAAGCACCCGTCGGTGGTCGCGGCCGGGTTCACCGGGTCCGTGGCGGGCGGGAAGGCCATCCAGAAGCTGATCGACGAGCGGGAGGTGCCGATCCCGTTCTTCGGCGAGCTGGGCAGCGTCAACCCCGTGGTCGTGCTGCCGTCCGCGCCGGCGGAGGGGGTGGCCACCGGGTTCGCGGGTTCGCTGACGCTGGGGGTCGGGCAGTTCTGCACGAATCCCGGGCTCATGTTCGTCCCGGAGAACGACGAGCTGCGCAAGGCCTTGGTGCAGGCCGTCGAGGGGACCAGCGGCGGGCCCATGCTGGCCGAGCGGATCAGGGACGGATACCTGGGCGGTGTCGAACGGCTGGGGCAGCTGCAGCTGCTGGCCGAGGGCAAGCCGGGCGAGGGCGGCTGGGCGGTCACGCCGAAGGTGTTCACCACGGATCTGGACACGTTCGCGGGGAAGTTGCCGGAGATCGGCGAGGAGTGCTTCGGGCCCGCCTCGATCGTGGTGACATATCGCGAAATTTCCGATCTGCGGCCCGTGCTCGAGCGGCTGGACGGCTCGCTGACCGCCACCGTCCACGGCACCGACGCCGACGAGGCCGGCGAGGTCGTGGAGGTGCTCGGGCGAAGGGCCGGACGGCTCATCTGGAACGGGTGGCCGACCGGGGTGGCCGTGTGCTGGGCGATGCAGCACGGCGGCCCCTGGCCTGCCGCCACCACGACGCACACCTCCGTCGGGGCCACGGCCATCGACCGCTGGGTGGCCCCGACCGCGTACCAGGACTGGCCGGCGGAGTTGCTGCCGGACGAGCTGAAGGACGACAATCCGCTCTCCATTCCGCGACGGGTGGATGGGCGTCTGCAGGTATGAGAGCTCGGAGGTGGCTCAAGGGGGTCACCTCCGAGCACTAGACCGCAAGGCCGGAGGTGGTGCAGAGGCCGCCTCCGGCAGAGGTCACGCTCCGGCGATCTCCAGTCCGGTGGCGATGATCTGCTCCAATGCCGCCACGTGTTCCGGCGCCGGATCCACCAGCGGCGCCCGGACACCCCCTACGTCCAGCCCGCGCAGCCGCACCCCCGCCTTCACCAGGGAGACCGCATAACCGGGCACGAGGTCCCGCAGCTCCACCAGCGGCAGGTAGAACCTGGTGAGCAGGCGCTGCACCAGCACCTCGTCCCCGCCCGTCACCGCCTTGTAGAAGGCCAGCGCGATCTCGGGCGCGAAGGCGAACACCGCGCTCGAATACAGGTTCACGCCGATACCCCGGTACGCGGGCACGGTGAACTCGGCGGTCGGCAGCCCATTGAAGAACGTGAACTCCTTGTCGGTGGCCTGCCGTACGGTCAGGATGATGCGCTGCAGCAGGTCGAAGTCCCCGAGCCCGTCCTTGAAGCCCACGACGTTGGGCAGCTGCGCCAGCGACGCCACGGCCTCGGGTGTGAAACGCGCCGTGCCCCGCTGATAGATGATGATCGGCAGCCCGACGGACTCGGCCACCTCCCGCACCCACCGCACCAGCCCCTGGGCGGGGCCGGTGACCAGGTAGGGAGGCAGCAGCAGGAGCCCGTCGGCGCCCTGGGCGGCGGCGGCGCCGGCGATCGCCTTGGCGGCCGGCAGTGTGCCACCGGCCCCGGCGAAGACGGGGGCGCGCCCCTCGGTGGCGGCGACGGACGTGGCCACCACCCGGCTGTATTCGCCGAGATCGAGGGCGTTGAACTCACCGGTGCCGCACGCGGTGAACACTCCTCCGGCCCCCGCCGCGACCCCGTCGGCGACGTGCCGGGCGAGCACCGGTTCGGCCAGCTCCCCATCGGCCCCGAAGGGGGTCACCGGAAAGAAGAGAACACCATCTAGCCGCATCAACAGTCCTTTCTAGCGGATGCCCTCCCTGCGCAGAGTGGCAGCCAGCTTGCGGGTGTGTTTGATCACCGCTTCGGTGATCCGCTCGACGTCGGCGGGCGGGAGACCGGCGGGCATCGAGCAGCTGATCGCGTCCGTGGCCGGGATGCGGTAGTCGACCGCCACGGCCACGCAGGCCACGCCAGGCGTGCCCTGCTCGCGTTCGTAGGACCAGCCCCGGGTGCGGACCTGGTCCAGCTCGCCGGTGAGCTTGGCCAGGTCGGTGATCGTGTGCTGGGTGAGTGCGGTCAGCGGCTCGGGCAGCAGCGCCACGACCTCGTCGTCGGTGAGCTGGGCGAGCAGCACCTGGCCGAGCGCCGTGACGTGGGCGGGCAGTCGCCGGCCCACCCTGGGGATCACGTGCGCGGCCTCGCGCGACTCCCTGGTCGCCAGGTAGAGCACGTGCCCGCCGTCCCTGCGGGCGAAGTGCACGGTACGCCCGATCTCGTCCCGCAAGTCCTCCAGCATCTCCTGGGCGAACGGCAGCGCGGGATCCTTGTCCAGGTACGCGGTGCCGGTCAGCAGCGCGTGCGGCCCGATCCCGAACGCGGACCTGCCTGAGTCGGTCTCGACCCAGTTGAGCTCGACCAGCGTGCGCATGAGGGCGTGCAGGCTGCTGCGCGGGAACCCGGTGCGCTGCTGGAGCTCCGACAGCGTCAAGGTGTCGTGCGACTCGGCCAGGACTTCCAGGATGCGTACCGTCCGCTCGGCGGACTTGACCAGCTGGGGCTCCATGCTCATCCCATCTCGTGCCCTGCGGCTTCAAAGATCCAGGATATGGGATAACGTCCAGATACATGGACGCTTAACCCTTGACCGCGCCGCTTGTCAGACCGCGCATGAACTGCCGCTGGAACGCCAGGAACGCGATGATCGACGGCAGCAGGGCCAGCAGTGAGGCCGCGAGCAGCACGCCGATCCCGACCTCCTCGTCGGAGCGGAGCGAGCGCAGCGCGATGGGCAATGTCCACATGTCCGACTGGGGCGCGACGATCAACGGCAGCAGGTACTGGTCCCAGATCATCGTGAACCCGAAGACGCCGATCACGCCGAGCGCGGGCCGGCACAGCGGCACGATGATCGTGGCGAAGATCCGCAGCTCGCCGGCGCCGTCGATGCGCGCGGCCTCCTCCAGCTCGACCGGCACCTCCTTCATGAACTCGGTCATGACCAGGATCGAGAAGCCCCACGCCCCGACCGGAAGGATCATCCCGGCGTACGTGCCGATGAGGTTGGCGTGGAACACCGGCATGTCGGCCAGGACGAGGGACAGCGGGATCGCGATGATCTCCTCGGGGAGCATCATCGTGGCGAGCATCAGCAACATCACGAACGTCATGCCGCGGAACTTCTTGCGGGCCAGCGAGTACGCCGCGAAGACGCTCACCAGCATCTGCAGCAGCAGCCCGAAGCCCACGACGATGAACGAGTTGAGCAGGTAGAGGTAGACGTTCTTGTCCTGAGCCTGGACGAAGTTCTCCAGCGTGAACTCGTCCGGCCACAGCGTGAACGACGTCGGGTCGAGGGTCTTGCTGAACGCGCTGATCAGCAACCCCACCAGAGGCCCGGTGAAAACGATCACCATGAGGCCATAAATGATGACTTTTCCGGTGATGGCCAGAGGTCCCCTGCGCGACTCCAGCCCCAGAGCGCTGTCGAACCTCATGCCGCCTGCCTCCTGCGCAACAACTGCACGACCACGGTGAGCGCCAGCGTGGCCAGGAACAACACGATCCCGCCCGCCGAGGCGACGCCCAGCTCGTTCGACTGGAACCCGAGTTTGTAGATCAAGGTCATCAGTACTTCGGACGACCCGTTCGGGCCGCCGTTCGTGAGCACGTAGACCTCGACGAACACCCGCAGCCCGCGGATGGCGGCCAGCGTGAACAGGATCCAGAACACCGGCCGCAGCGCCGGTAGCGTGATGTGCCGCAGCCGGCGCCACGTGGAGGCTCCGTCCACGGCCGCCGCCTCGTAGAGCGTGCGGTCCACGCCGACCAGCCCGGCCAGGAAGATCATCATGTCGTACGGGGTGCCGCGCCAGATGCTCATCAGCATGATCGACCAGAGCGAGGAGTTCTCGCTGGCCAGCCACGGCTGCGGGTCGACGCCCACCCAGCCGATGATCGTGTTGAGCATGCCGCTGTCGGCCGGATGGAACATGATCCGCCACACCTCGGCCACGGCCGCCATCGTGGTCACCACGGGCAGGAAGGCCGCGGTCCTGACGAACCACAGATACCTGGCGGGGCCTTCGATGAGCAGCGCGAACCCGAGACCGAGGACGATCGAGCCGACCGTGGTGCCGAGCGCCAGCAGGATGCTGTGCCAGATGGCGGCGCCGAACGCGTCGTCGGTGAGGATCGTCTTGTAGTTGTCCAGGCCCACCCACGTGTCAGTGATGTAGTGGACCTCGTGGAAGCTCTTCCACAGCCCCAGGGCCATGGGGATGAACTTGAAGTACAGGAACAGCAGCAACGCCGGTGCCAGGAACAGCCACGCGATCAGCGGCCCCCGCCACCGCACCGATTTGGTGCGGCGGTGCGGGGGCGCCGTCCGTGCTCCGGCCCGGGTGAGGGTCGACGTCATGACGCTTTCTGGCTCTGCAGTTCCTGGGTGAGCTTGGTGTTCAGCCCGTCCATCGCCGTCTTGACGTCGGCCGTGCAGTCGGCCCAGACCGTGTTGATGGCGTCAGCGGAGGTCTGGCGGATCGGTGCCCAGTTAGGCACCGGCGGGGCGTACACGGCGAACTCGTACGACTCCTGGAACACCTTCCAGCGCGGGTCCTGGCGCTCGGCGGCCATGTCCACGGTGGTGTTGACCGGCAGGCGAACGATGGCGCCGTTGGCGTCCTTGTTCATGCCGATCTTCTGGCCTTCGGGGGAGATCGCGTACTCGGCGAACTTCTTCTGGGCGTCCTCCATTGACGAGCCGACCATCATGTAGACGTTCTCGCCCTCGCCGAGGGTGCCGGGGCCGCCGGCCGGCCCCTTGGGCACGGGCAGGACTTCGATCTTGTCGGTGCCGATGCTCTTGACGAAACGGGCCAGCACGTACGGGCCGACCAGGTAGATGCCGCCCTGGCCCTTCTCGAACACCTCGTGCGTGACGGTCGTGTCGTTGCTGACCGCGCCGGGGTTGACGGTCTTGGACTTGCAGAACTGGTCCTGCAGGTACTGAACGGCCTCCACGAACTTGGGGTCGTTGGCGGTGGCCGTGTACTTGCCGGGGCCGGCGGCCTTGAGGAAGTCGGCGCCGTTGGCGTAGATCATCGAAGAGGTGTACCAAGAGGCGTAGCCGCGCTTGGTGCCGGCCGGGATGACGAAGCCGGCGGTGTCGGCCTGGCCGTTGCCGTCGGGGTCCTTCTGGGTGAACGCGGTGGCGAGCTTGGCAAGGTCCTCCCAGCTCGCCGGCGGCTCCATGCCCACCTTCTCACGCCAGTCCTTGCGGACGATCAGCGCGAACGCCTGTGCCGAGAAGGGGGCGGCGTAGATCTTGCCGTCGCTGCCGGTGGCAGCCGACCACGCCCGGTCCGACAGCTTGTCGCCGCCGGCCAGCGAGGCCTTGTCGACCTCTCTTAACCAACCCTGCGACTGCATGTTGCCGAGCTGGGCCGTGTCGTTGATGACGATGTCGGGAAGTTGCTTCTGTGCGGCCTGCTGGTTGAGTTTGGTCTCGAAATCGTCGAAGAGGGCCACGACTTTCGTCTTGACACCGCTGGCCTGGGTAAATGCGTCAGCGAGCTTCTTCGCCGTCTTGGCGGAGTCCGAATCGGGCGCCTGCCTGATCCAGATCTCCAATGTGTCGTCTGAACCTGATGATCCCCCGGAACCGCAGCCTGTCAGCGTTACGGCCAGGGACGCGATGATCGCGGCCCCGAGCAAACGACGTGACATCAGACCGCCTCCCGTTCACATACGTGGACATGAGTCCGGTTTTTGAACTCGTGGGTGTGAACGTAACTACACGCATGCATCACGGTCAATATTCAAGGATGTGAATTTCGGTCAGAATCGTGTACACCATGGATGCATGCGCATTCTCATGACCGGTGCCGCGGGGAAAGTCGGCACCCTGCTCCGCCCGCGGCTCGCCCGCGAGGGCCGCGTCCTGCGGCTTTCCGACCTCCACGCGGTCGAGACCGGCCCTGGGGAGGAATGGGTGACGGCCGACCTCGCCGACCCGGCCGCCATGGCGGAGGCGATGAAGGGCGTGGACGCGGTGCTCCACCTGGGCGGCCAGAGCCGGGAGCGTCCCTGGGCCGACATCGTGCACGCCAACATCAACGGCATGCAGGTGCTGCTGGAGGCGGCACGCCAGGAGGGCGTCCAGCACCTCGTGCTCATGGGCAGCCACCACGCGGCCGGCTTCCACACCCGGCCCGCGGGGGGCGCGGACCTGCCGGACTACGCCTTCCCGCGGCCCGACACCTACTACGGGGTCAGCAAGGTCGTCATGGAGGCTCTGGGCAGCCTCTACCACGACCGGTTCGGCATGGACATCACCATCGTCCGGCTCGGCACCTGCAACGAAGGGTCCCTGGACACGCGCGGGCTGGCGACCTGGATCTCACCTGACGACCTGGCCCGTCTCGTGGAGGCCGCGCTGGTGGCGCCCGGGTATCACGTCGTCTGGGGGGTTTCGGACAATGCGCGGCGGTGGTGGTCGCTGGAGGAGGCCAAATCCCTCGGGTACGTCTCCCAGGACGACTCCGAGGCGTACGCGGCGGCGCTGATCGCCGAGCACGGCGAACCCGATCTCACGGCACCGATCCACGATCGCGCCGGCGGCGTCTTCACGCTCAACGAACTGGGCGGCTCCTGGTAACCTCGAGCGCCGTTCCCGCTCCCGGGAGCACCCGGGCGGTGGTTCCCCGAAGGTTGCGTAGCAACCGGTTGCAAGAACCTTGACGACTGGACCGGCGAAGGTCAAGGTTTAGTCTGGCAACCGTTTGCAAGGGAGGACGGCGATGGCGGCGACAATCAAGGACGTGGCGCGCGCCTGCGGCGTCCACGTGTCCACCGTGTCCCGCACCTTCTCCGCACCGCATCTCGTCAATCCTGCCACCAGGAGCCGGGTGATGGCCGTCGCGGACGACCTCGGCTACCGCCCCAACCGGGCGGCCAGGGCGCTCACGACGGGACGCACCTTCAACATAGGCCTCATCGTGGCGGACATCGCCAACCCTTTCTTCCCGCCGCTCATCAAGGCCGCCCAGGCACAGGCCAGAGGCCGTGACTACCACGTGTTCGTGGCCGACACCGACGAGGACCCGCGGGTGGAGGAGGAGCTGATCAGGACCTTCACCAAGCAGGTGGACGGCGTCCTGCTGTGCAGCCCCCGCCTGTCGAACCGGATGATCGAGCGCCTGGCCGAGGACGTGCCGTTCGTGGTGGTCAACCGCCGGATCAAGGGCATGCCCGCGGTGCTGATGAACGTCGCACAGGGCGCCAAGCTCGCCTTGGAGCATCTGACCGGGCTCGGCCACCGCAGGATCGCTCTCGTCTCGGGCCCGATCGGCTCGTGGACCAGCAACGAGATGCAGGGCGTCGCCGCCGAGGCGCCGGGCCTCGACCTCGTCTTCTTCGGCCCCAACCAGCCCACGGAGGCCGGCGGCCTGTCCGTGGCCGCGGACGTGGCGGCCTGTGGGGCGACCGCCGTGCTGGCGTACAACGATCTCGTCGCGCTTGGCCTGATCGAGGGGCTGGCGGCGATGGAGATAGGGGTACCAGACCAGATAAGTGTCATCGGGTTCGACGACATCCTGCCCGGCCGGCTCAACCGGCCCAAGCTGACCACGGTGGCCATGCCCGCCGTGGCGGCCGGCAGGATGGCCGTCGACCTGCTGCTGCAGTCGGGGGGCGAGGGCGCGACCGTGACCCTCGACACCGCCCTCATCGTCCGCGAGTCCACGGGAAGGGCCCAACAATGATCTTCGGAACGCTGCCGTCGGGGGAGCAGATCGAGCAGGTGGAGCTGTCATCGGGACGGCTGCGTGCCGAGGTGCTCACGCTCGGCGCCATCGTGCGCTCGCTGGAGGTGTCGGGCCGCAACGTCGTGCTCGGGCTTGACTCGGTCGAGGACTACCTGACCCGCAGCCGGTACTTCGGCGCGGTCGTCGGCAGGTACGGCAACCGCATCGCGAACGGCCGCTTCACCCTCGACGGCGTCGAGTACCGGCTCCCGATCAACAACGGCGTCAACAGCCTGCACGGCGGCACCGAGGGCTTCGACCGCAAGGTGTGGACCGTTCAGGACCGCTCCGTCGACTCGGTGACGCTCACGCTGACCAGCCCCGACGGCGACCAGGGTTACCCGGGCACGCTGACCGCGCAAGTCACGTACACGCTGGCGGACGACGCGCTGCGCATCGACTACGCGATAGAGACCGACGCGCCGACCGTGGTCAACCTGACCAACCACTCCTACTTCAACCTGGCCGGCGCCGGCGACGTACGCGACCACGTGGTGCGGATCGAGGCCGAGCACTACCTGCCGGTGGACGAGCACAAGATCCCCACCGGGGAGCTCGCGCCGGTCAAGGGCACGCCGTTCGACTTCACCGAGCCGCACGCCGTGGCCGAGCGCTACGACGGCGGCTACGACCACTGCTTCGTCCTCGGCGGCGGCATGCAGGTCACGGCCGGCGGTCTGACCATGGAGGTCACGACCACCGAGCCGGGCGTGCAGTTCTACACGGGCAGCATGCTCGACGGGGTGGCGACGCCGTACGGGCCGTTCGCCGGGTTGTGCCTGGAGACGCAGCACTACCCCGACTCGCCCAACCAGGCGCACTTCCCCTCGACCGTGCTGCGGCCGGGCGAGCGCCGCACCTCCACCACCACCTACCGGTTCACGTCCTGACCTGCCGCAGGGCGGCGGCCTTGATCACCAACAGGGCCACGTCGTCCTGCGACGGCTCGGCGGCGAACGTCTCGACCGCGTGCCGCACCCGTTCAGCCACCGCGTGGGCGCTCAGCCCCATGCAGCCGGACAGCAGCGCCGTCAGCCCGTCGCCGTCGTCGAGCAGGCGGTCGCCGTCGCGCCGCTCGGTCACGCCGTCGGTGACGCACAGCAGCACCTCGTCGGGCGCCAGCTCGAACGTCTCGACGTAGAACCTGGCGTCCGCCTCGATGCCAAGCAGCAGCTGCGGCGTCGCGACCGCCTGGACCGTGCCGTCCGCCCGCAGCAGCAGGGGCGGCGGATGGCCGGCCGAGGCGATCGTGCACAGGGCGCCGCCCTGGGGGAGCGGGGTCAGCTCACCGCACAGCAGGCTGAGGAACCTGCCGTCCTCGCCCTCCTCCAGCAGCGCCTGATTGAGCCGGTCGAGGATGTCGGCCACGGTGTAGTGCTCCTTGGCGAGCAGGCGTACGGCGTGCCTGGCCAGCCCGGTGACCGCGGCCGCCTCGGGACCGCTGCCGCACACGTCGCCGAGCGCGAAGCACCAGTGGTCGGCCACCGTGAACAGGTCGTAGAAGTCGCCGCCCACGTCGGCGCCCTCCTCGGCCGGCTCGTAGACGACCGCCGACTCCAGACCCGGCATGGGGGCCACGCGCATGGGCAGCAGGCTGCGCTGCAGCACCCGCGACGTGGTGGCCTGCCTGGCGTACAGCATGGCCGTGTGCAGGTTGAGCGCCACCAGCCGGCACAGGTCCGCCAGCAGGTCGGCCAGCTCCAGCGGCAGGGTCGGCTCGGCGCGGCCGATGACCAGCGCGCCGTGCGACCTGCCCTGGGTGAGCAGCGGGAACGACAGCACCGTCTCCGGGCCGACCGGCCAGCTCACCTCGTCGAGCGCGGTACGCGGGATGGCCGGCAACAACGTGCGCAGTTCGGCGTTGTGCCGCTCCTCGCTGTGCCAGACATGGGCGAGCCTGGTCATCCCCGCCAGATCGGTCAGATAGACCGCCGCCCACGTGGCGATCTTGGGGACGACGAGCTGCGCCGTCAACGCCGCGATCAGCTCCTCGTCGTGCACCCCTGCGAGCAGCTCGCCCGCCTCGGCCAGGAACGACAGCCGCCCCCGGTGGGCCCGGTCCTGCTCGGCCAGCCGCTCGCGCTGCACCGGCACGGCCACCTGGCCGGCGATGTGCTGCAGGCTGACCGTCAGCTCCTGATCGAAGCGTCCCGGCTGCGCGGCCGTCACCACGATGTAGCCCGTCACCTCCCCGGACACCAGCAGCGGCGCGCACGCCAGCGACCTGGCCCGCAGCTGCTCGGCCAGCTCGACGTCCTCGGCCAGCAGGTCGTCGAGCAGCGTGGGAGTCTTGCTGTCGGCGCTGAACACGCCGGTGGCCAGCACCCCCACCAGCCCCGCCGTCGTGCCGGCGCCCGCCGCCACGCCGAACCTGTCGCCGCCGTCGGCCGAGAGCAGCACGTACGCGGCGTCGCCGCCGCTGGAGACCTGGACGATCTGCGCGATCGTGTCGAGCAGCTCCGCGAACGGCATGTCCTGGTCGAGCAGGTCCTTGATCCGCCGTCCCGCCTCCCTGCGCATCGGCACGGGCGGCGGCGTCAGGACGTAGCGGTGGTCGGCGCCCACCACCATCCAGATCGCCGACCGCTGACCCCGTGCCCGCAGGTGCGAGACGTAGACGGGCACCAGCGTGCCGTCGAGGTGCCGCATGTGGGCCTCGCCTCGCCAGCGGCCCAGGCCGAGCGTGTCTGCGAGGGTCAGCGTGTACGGGCCGTGGCCGCGCCAGGCGACCAGCTTCTCCAGCGACCCGCCGACGATCTCCTCGGCCTGCCAGCCGAGCAGCTTCTCCGCCTCCGAGTTCCACGATTCGACGATCCCGTCGCGGTCGCAGACGATGACGCCGACATGCAGGGACTTGACGGGCGGGGCCAGGGGGAGCGCGGCAGGCAGGGCCTCCTGGCGGTCGAAGCCGTCGCCGAGCTCCATGCGCACCCAGACCCGTTTGGCGGTCCTGGTGTACGTGACGCCCCAGGCGTCGGCCAGCATGCCCGCGAGCGCCAGCCCGCGCCCCGAGGTGCGCATCGTGTCGGCCTGCCCCGCCTCGGCCTCCTCGATGGTCCTCGTCGGATGGTGGTCGTCGACCTCGATCTCCAGCTTGGCCGGAGTGGCCTCCACGTCCAGCCGGCAGGTCAGCTCGATGCCGGTGCCCGCGTGCACCACGGCGTTGGTGACGAGTTCGCTGGTCAGCAGCACGGCGTCCTCCGCGAGATGGCCCAGCCGCCATTCGCCGAGCACCTGGCGTACGAACTTGCGCGCGTGTGCTGGGGCATGCGGAGTGCCGTCGAAGGCCGTGCTCGACACCCGGGTCGTGTTCACTCTGCGTCCTAGAACATCACCAATTAGAGGTATCGCCGACCGTCAGTCTGGCACACTGAGAGTGATCGAACTGCCACATTGAGTCAGTCAACGCCCCCTCCCCTGAAGGAGGGGGTCTGAGGTGCGGCGCCGCTGACATCTCAGGCCCGTGTTGACCAGCCCGAGCCACCATTTAGGGAGGTGTGTCCAGGTGGCTACCTTTGACGTAAGACAGCGGACCCACTCCGGGGTGCTTCCTCAGCCCCGGACTCTGGAATCGGTGGGAGCAGACAACCTGGGTCGGGACGAAACGGCCCACCGACGCCGCGTACGTGCGGCATCTGGCGTCGAAGATGGGCGAGGGGAGACCCGCCTCACCGCACCGGGTGGCGGGCGTCACCCCGATGGCGCTGAGGCGTCTGAGGGAGGCCGCGGCATTCCCGCCGCATATGTGTTCGTCCTCGATCGGAACGGGCAACCGCTGCAACCCACACGCCCGGCCATGGCCCGCAAGCTGCTGGCCTCGGGCCGTGCGGTGGTGCACCACCACACGCCGCTGGTGATCCGGCTCAAAGACAGGGACGCGTCCACCTGCCGGGTCCCTGGCGTCGAAACCAGCATCGACCCCGGCTCCCAGCACACCGGCATCGCCGTTTTCTGCACCGGCGGCGGGATCCGTACCGGGCTCTTCGCGCTCCAACTTGACCACCGCGGCGCGCGCATCCGCGACAGACTCGCGCGACGAGCCTGCTACCGGAGACGCCGCCGGAGCGCGAACCTGCGCTACCGCGCCCCCAGGCGTGCAGGCCGCCTTCGACGTGATCTCCTCCGTGGCGGGCCGGGTCAGGGAATGAGAGCGGCCCGCAGGCGGCCGGCGTGGGCGGGGGTGAGGCCGCAGGCGAGCAGGACCCGCTCGGCGCCGCCTTGAGCGCTCAGCGCGGCCAGGAATGTGCGCATCGCGCTCTCCGGGGCCTCCAGCAGCGCTGGGGGCGCGCCTGGCGGCAGCGCGATGCCGAGGGTGAGCAGCAGGTCCGGCAGCGCCTTGGCGGTGAGCGCGTAGTCGCGCACGATGGCCTCGTGGTCCACACCGACCAGGTCCAGGATCAGTGCGATCACGATGCCCGTGCGGTCCTTGCCTGCGGCGCAGTGCACGAGCGCGGGCAGCCCGTCGGCGATCTCGGCGACGACCCCGGCGAACCAGGTCTTCCTGTGCTCGAGCAGGGCCACGTACATGTCGCCCAGGTCCAGGTCCGGCGGGAGCGTCGCCAGATGGGCGGGCGAGGCGACGGAGCCGGCGCCGAGCGGGACGTGCCTGACGGCGCCGCCCAGGACGGGTGCCCAGTCCGACGGCGTGCGCTCGTCGTCGCCTCGTAGGTCGGCGATGAGCTGCAGCCCCGCAACCAGCTGCGCGTCCGCGAGGGTGAGCATGTGCGGCTGGGCGGAGCGGTAGAGCACGCCCGGGCGCAGCGCCGTCTCCACGGCCACGTCCCTGAAGTTGAGGAGAGGCATGTATCCCATTAAGGAAGGCCTTGCCTGCGGCCACGCGGCCGTTGCGTGGACATGAAGTGAATCTCTCGTCACCTTTGCCGGGGCTGATGTGAGGGCCGTTCGGCGAGCCTCCGCGCGCGTCGCGGTGTCTCCGACGTACCTTTGGCATCATGGCCACCCGTACGCCGAAAAGCGCATCCAAGGGGCCGGCGAAGCGGTCGACCTCGGCCCGCTCGACCCCCGCGAAGCGGACAGGAACGTCGGCGGGGTCCAGGGCGAGGGGAGCCGCCTCTGGCCGCAAGCCCTCGATGACCCACCAGGATCCGATCAGCTGGGTCTTCACGATGATCGGCAAGCTGATCGTCGGGCTGTGGATGTTGTTCGCGAACGGTGTCGGCAGTATGGCCCGCGCGCTCGGCAAGAACGCCCGCGAGCTGGATCCGGCGCACCGACGCGACGGGATCGGGCTGACGGTGCTCGCGGGCGCGATCGTGCTGGCGGCCATGACCTGGCGCAACGCCGACGGGGCGATCTCCGGCGTGGTCAACACCACCGTGCGCGGCGTGTTCGGGTCGCTGGCCTGGGCGCTGCCGCTGCTGCTCGGCCTGCTGGCCTGGCGCTACTTGCGCCACCCCGACCAGAACGCCGACACCGGCCGGATGGTGATCGGCTGGGCGGCGCTGATGGTCGGAGTGCTCGGCGTGATCCACGTGGCCAACGGCACGCCGTACCCGGCCGGCGAGGGCCAGGGCATGGACAAGGTGTCGGCGGCCGGCGGCATGATCGGGTTCATCGTGTCGGCGCCGCCGATGAGCATCCTGCCGCCGTGGATCACGATCCCGCTGCTGCTGATCCTGTCCGGGTTCGGTGTGCTGGTGATCACCGCCACCCCCGTGCACCGGATCCCCGAGCGGCTGGGCGAGCTCAAGCACCTGTTGTTCGAGCGGCACGCCGAGCCGCATCCGCGCGAGCCGGGCAGGAAGCGGACCCGGGTCAAGAAGTCCGACACCGGCGAGGGCGGCGACACGGTCAAGCCCTACGACACCCCCGTCCTGGCCGAGAAGCCGGACAAGCGGGCCGATCACTCCCCGGAGATCGTGCCTGGACTGACCGACGAGGAGGAGCCGTCCGCTCCCGAGGCGGAGCGCAAGCCCGAGCCGCCGCAGCCGACGCCCGCGCCGCGCAAGGTCGAGCAGTTGGTGCTGTCGCCGCAGGCGGGGCCGTACAGCCTGCCTGACCTGCAGTTCCTCAAGCAGGGCAGCGCGCCCAAGCCGCAGACCAAGGCCAACACCACCGTGGTGAACGCGCTGACCAGCGTGCTCGAGCAGTTCACCATCGACGCGCAGGTGATCGGGTTCACCCGGGGGCCGACCGTGACCCGGTACGAGATCGAGCTGGGCCCCGCGGTCAAGGTCGAGAAGGTGACGGCTCTCACCAAGAACATCGCATACGCCGTTAAATCCGCAGATGTCAGGATTTTGTCGCCTATCCCAGGTAAGTCGGCGATCGGGGTGGAGATCCCGAACGCCGACAAGGACCTGGTGTCGCTCGGTGACGTGCTGCGTTCCCAGGTGGCGCAGGCCGACCACCACCCGATGATCGTCGGGCTGGGCAAGGACGTCGAGGGCCGCACCATCGTCGCGAACCTCGCCAAGATGCCCCACCTGCTCATCGCGGGCGCAACCGGCGCCGGCAAGTCGGTCTGCGTCAACGGGCTGATCACCAGCATCCTGATGCGGGCTACGCCGGACGAGGTGCGCATGGTGCTGGTGGACCCCAAGCGGGTCGAGCTGAGCGTGTACGAGGGCATCCCACACCTCATCACCCCGATCATCACCAACCCGAAGAAGGCCGCCGAGGCCCTCGAATGGGTGGTGGGCGAGATGGACCGGCGCTACGACGACCTGGCCGCGTCGGGGTTCCGGCACGTGGACGAGTTCAACAAGGCCGTGCGGGCGGGCAAGCTGCAGCCGCCGCCCGGCAGCGAGCGGGTCTACCAGCCGTACCCGTACCTGCTGGTGATCGTGGACGAGCTGTCGGACCTCATGATGGTGGCGCCGCGCGACGTCGAGGACTCGATCGTGCGGATCACGCAGCTGGCCCGCGCGGCCGGCATCCACCTGGTCATCGCCACCCAGCGGCCCAGCGTGGACGTGGTCACCGGCCTGATCAAGGCGAACGTGCCGTCCCGGCTGGCGTTCGCGGTCTCGTCGCTCACCGACTCGCGGGTCATCCTGGACCAGCCGGGCGCCGACAAGCTGGTCGGCCAGGGTGACGCGTTGTTCCTGCCGATGGGCGCGAGCAAGCCCATCCGCATCCAGAACGCGTTCGTCTCGGAGAAGGAGATCGCCGAGATCGTCGCGTACTGCAAGGAGCAGATGCAGGCCGAATACCGCGATGACGTCGCCGCTGCGCCGGTCAAGCGGGAGATCGACGAGGACATCGGCGACGACCTCGAGCTGCTGATCCAGGCGGCCGAGCTGATCGTGACCACCCAGTTCGGCTCGACCTCGATGTTGCAGCGCAAGCTGCGGGTCGGCTTCGCCAAGGCCGGTCGGCTCATGGACCTGCTGGAGAGCCGCAACGTGGTCGGCCCCAGCGAGGGGTCCAAGGCCCGCGAGGTGCTCGTGAAGCCGGACGATCTGGCGGGTTTGCTGGCCGACCTGCGTGGCGAATGACCCCAATGCATGCCTGCCGGACTGTTACTGGTTGAATATGAACCACTACGCAATGTCGTGGTGGTTCAGACCAGGCGCCATCGGGGAGGCGTTTCGCCGTGCAGGAGCAGAGCATCGGAGCCATGCTGGCGGCAGCCAGGCAATCGGCGGGGCTGACGGTCGCGCAGGTGAGCGCGGCCACCCGGATCCGCGAGGCGATCATCCACAGTATTGAGCAGGACGACTTTGATCAGTGTGGTGGCCAGTTCTACGCCAGGGGGCACGTCAAGGCCGTGGCTCAGGCCGTGGGGTTGGATCCTGAGGCCATCCTGCACTTGTACGACCAGCAGGAGGGCGGGGCGCCCGAGCCGGTGCGGGCGGCGGCGGTGTTCCAGGCTGACAGGAAGATCAACGTGCCGGAGCGGCGGGGGCCCAACTGGACGATGGCGCTCGGGGTGGCGCTGGCGATCGTGGTGGTCTTCGGCATGATGCGGGTGCTGGGCGGGGCCGGCGACCACGTGCAGACCGCCGGCGTCCGGCAGGTCTCGGCCCGGCCGAGCGTTCCCCCCAATACACCCATCACGGAGACGCCCAAGCCGTCACGCAGTGTGAGCAGCAAGCGCATGGTGACCGTGCAGATCAAGGCCAAGCGGTCGTCGTACGTGAACGTGCACGACGCGGAAGGTCGCCGGTTGTTCGCCGGGACGTTGGAGGCCGGCAAGACCTCCACCTGGCGGACGCCCGAGAAAGTCGGCCTGGTCCTGAGTGACGCCGGTGCGGTGTCGGTGCTGGTCAACGGCAAGAGAGTGAGGGGGCTCGGGGGGCGCGGGGAAGTGGTGCGGCGCTCGTTTGAGGCGCCGAAACAGCAGACGCGACAGCGCGCGAGGTAGCGGGGTGGGTGGACCCGTGCATCAGGTAGTGGCCAACTCCCGCTACCGTAGGGTTCACCATGTCATCCCGCCGAACCGCATCGCTGATCACCCTGGGCTGCGCGCGCAACGAGGTCGACTCCGAGGAGCTGGCCGCGCGACTCGAGGCTGCCGGCTGGCAGCTGGGCGACGACGACCCCGATGTCGTCGTCGTCAACACGTGTGGCTTCATCGACTCGGCCAAGAAGGACTCCATCGACACGCTCCTGGCCGCCGCCGACTCCGGCGCGAAGGTGGTCGCCGCGGGCTGCATGGCCGAGCGCTACGGCAACGAGCTGGCCGAGGCGCTGCCCGAGGCCAGCGCGGTCATCTCCTTCGACGACTACGCCGAGATCGGCGACCGGCTCGACGACGTGCTCGCGGACCGGCCGCTCAAGCCCCACACGCCACGTGACCGCCGCACCCTGCTGCCCATCTCGCCGGTGGAGCGTGCCAGTGCGCCCAAGACCCACATCCCCGGCCACGGAGACCTGCCTAACGGCGTGGCACCCGCCAGCGGGCCGCGAGTGCTGCGCAAGCGGCTCGACGAGAGCCCGGTGGCCTCGCTCAAGCTGGCCTCCGGCTGCGACCGGCGCTGCACGTTCTGCGCCATCCCGGCCTTCCGTGGTTCCTACGTCTCGCGCACGCCGGACGAGCTGCTGGCGGAGGCCGACTGGCTGGCCCACCGGGGCGTACGCGAGCTGGTCCTCGTCAGCGAGAACTCCACGTCCTACGGCAAGGATCTCGGCGACCTGCGGGCTCTGGAGAAGCTGCTGCCGCAACTCGCCGCCGTGGACGGCCTCGAGCGGGTGCGGGTCAGCTACCTGCAGCCGGCCGAGCTGCGCCCCGGTCTGATCGACGTCATCACCGGCACCGACGGTGTGGCCCCCTACTTCGACCTGTCCTTCCAGCACGCCAGCAACAGCGTGCTGCGCAGGATGCGCCGCTTCGGAGACCCCGAGCGATTCCTGGGGCTGCTGGAGAGCGTGCGCGAGCGCGCCCCTGAGGCCGGCGTGCGCTCCAACTTCATCGTGGGCTTCCCCGGAGAGACCGAGGAGGAGTTCGGCGAGCTGGTGAGCTTCCTGGAGGAGGCCAGGCTCGACGTCATCGGCGTGTTCGGCTACTCCGACGAGGACGGCACCGAGGCGGCGACCCTGCCGGGCAAGCTCGACCAGGACGTCGTGGACGAGCGCGTGCGGGTGCTCACCGCACTGGCCGAGGAGCTGACCGCCCAGCGGGCGGAGGAGCGCATCGGCACCGAGGTCGACATTCTGATCGACGACGACCTGGGCGACGGCGGCTACGAGGGCCGGGCCGCCCACCAGGGGCCCGAGGTCGACGGCTCGGTCACGGTGCAGGGCATCGGGCTGGTCAGGGGGCAGATCGTGCGCGCGGTGGTGGTCGACGCCGAGGGGGTCGATCTGATCGCGCGGATCAAGGCCGGTCCATGAAGAAGGACGAGCGCCGGGTGGTGAGCCCGTGGAACATCGCCAACGTCCTCACGGTCCTCCGGTTGGCGCTCGTCCCTTTCTTCGTTGTCTGCCTCCTCCTGCCGGGCACGGGCTGGCGCGTGACCGCGCTGGCGGTGTTCGCAGTGGCCTCGCTCACCGACCACCTCGACGGCGAGCTGGCCCGCCGCTACGGCCTGGTCACGGACTTCGGCAAGATCGCCGATCCGATCGCCGACAAGGCGCTCACCGGCGCCGCGCTGGTGTGCCTGTCGATCCTGGGCGAGCTGCCGTGGTGGGTCACGCTGCTGATCCTCGGCAGGGAGCTGGGCATCACGGCGCTGAGGTTCATGTTGCTGCGGCACGCGGTCATCCCGGCCAGCTACGGCGGCAAGGTCAAAACCGTGCTGCAGATCGCCGCGATCGTCCTCTACCTCCTGCCCTGGGTGCCGGACGTGGTGCGGTGGGTGGCGATGGGGGCGGCGCTGGTCGTCACGATCGGCACCGGAGTCGACTACGTGATCAGGGCCGTGAGGCTGCGTAAGGTGGCCAGGCAGGCGCGCGGGGAGTGATCGACGGTGGATGTGGCGGGGGTCCTGTCCATGCTGGTGCGGCGCTCCGCCACGCTGGCGGTGGCCGAGTCGCTCACCGGCGGGCTCATCGGAGCCGCGTTCACGTCGGTGTCCGGATCGTCGAAGGCGTTCCGCGGCGGGGTGATCTCCTACGCCACCGATCTCAAACGCGAGCTGCTCGGCGTCCCTGAGGAGTTGCTGCGGCGCGAGGGGGCCGTGCACCCGGAGGTGGCGGCGGCCATGGCGGCGGGGGTCGCGCGGCTGTGCGGGGCCACGTACGGGCTGGCCGTGACCGGGGTGGCTGGGCCTGAACCACAGGACGGCAAGCCCGTCGGGACCGTGCACGTGGCCGTTTGCGGGCCGGGCGGGCAGATTTGGGCCCGGGAATTGAGACTGAATGGGTCGCGCGAACGTATCAGGGTAGAGACGGTGGACGAGGCCGTTGATCTCCTCGCAGGTGTGCTGAAGACGAACATAGGGGAACATTCCGGATGATTACCGTGTTACGTCCCCAGCGAACATGCCTTGCGCGGTCTGACGCGGTGTCGGTGGATACGGGTACGGTGGAGCTGTGAGTGAGGTCCGTGAGCCAACTGCAAGCACCGAGCGCCCGGCAGGCGGGCCTGATCAGTCGCGCAATGAGGCACGAGCGGCGGCCCAGGGGCGGCAACGCCCAGTGATGACGGCGAGGAGTATGTACGAAGCTAAGAAGACCAAAGTGCGGCACGATCCGATCGCGCGAGGCGTGGTGAAAACTTCCGCGCCGGGGAGGGAGCGACAGATGATTCTGCTGCGTCAGCTGCTCGGCGACGTGCTGAGGCGGTTGCGGGTGCGGCAGGGACGCACGCTACGCGAGGTGTCCACGCTTGCCCGTGTTTCGCTCGGCTACTTGTCCGAGGTGGAGCGCGGCCAGAAGGAGGCCTCGTCCGAGCTGCTCGCGTCCATTTGCGGCGCGCTCGGGGTGCCGCTTTCGCAGGTGTTGCGTGAAGTGTCCGACCAGTTCGCACTGGCGGAGCTCCAGGCCGCTCCTGTGCTTGCCGATGCGCCGGAGCACGAGCGCCTGCCCCTTGCCGAGACGGTTCCCGGGTCGATCTCCGACTCCGTGTTCCCCGAAGTCAAGGACATGGTGGCTGCCTAGCGCGGCTGGCAGCCGGCACACCACAGGATCAGCCGCTCCTGTGGCTGCGCCCCCATCTCCCCGCGGCTGATGCGGGTGCCGCAACGGCGACAGGGCCTCCCCGCCCTGCCATAGACCCAGGTCTGATTCGCCGGGCGGCGATCACCTGTGGTCACTGTGCCCGTATGCCCCTTGTTGGCGTCCAGCAGGCGCTGCGCCAAAGACACAAGCCCGTTGAGATCCTCGATCTCCCCGACTTTTCGCCACGGCCAGATCCCCCGCAGGAACAAGGTCTCGGCGCGATAGATCGTGCCGATCCCCGCTAGGTTGCGCTGATCGAGCAGCGCCTCCCCGATGGTCCTGCCTGGTGCCCCTCGCAGCCTCTGCACGGCCTCATCCGGGTCCCAGTCCGGGCCGAGCAGATCCGGCCCCAGATGGCCCACCACGCGCGCCTCGTCGCCGGTCCTGACGAGGTCCACCATGCCGAGCTTGACGCCTATCGCCGTCCACTGCTGGTTGGCCAGGATCAGCCTGACCTGGTCGCCGGGGGGCGGTTTCATGGAGCCTGTGGCCGGCTTGATTCGCCAGCTGCCGTCCATGCGGAGGTGGGTGTGGATGGTCAGGTCGCCTTCGACGCGGGTGAGCAGGTGCTTGCCCCGTGAGAGCGTGGTGAGCACCGCGCGGCCCGTCAGGTCGGTGGTGGCATATCGAGGGACACGGAAGTCGGACCTGATGAGGATGCGGCCGTCCAGAGCGTCCCGCAGGTGTGCGGCCGTCCGATAGACGGCGTCTCCCTCCGGCATCTCTTCAGACTAAAACCCAAACCCCCTTTTTACGGCGGGGCCGGGTGGGCCGCCACTGGCGAGGCCTTTTGCGGCGTGCCGGCTCAGTCCCAGGCGGCTGGGTCGGCGGCAAGCTGGCGTACACGCTCGGGCAGTGCCCCGGAGGCGACCTGTTCGAGCGTGACCTCCTCCAGGATGGCGCGCTCGGTCGCCCTCAACGCGATCCACACCTGCTGCAACGACTCCGCCGGTCCCCGGTACCCGACGTGCTCGGGCCGCTCGCCGCGTACGTTGGCCAACGGGCCGTCCACGGCCCTGATCACGTCCGCCAGCGAGATGTCGGAGGCGGGCCTGGCCAGCACGTATCCACCCTCGGGCCCCCGCTGTCCCCGTACCAGGCCGGCGCGGCGCATCTGGAGCAGGATGTTTTCCAGGTATTTGGGCGGCATGTCCTGTTCCTTGGCGAGCTCGCCCACAGTGGTCGGGCCCGCACCAGCTGCGGCGAGTTCGGCGGCGGCTCGGAGGGCGTAGTCGACACGAGCGGAGAGGCGCATGTTTTCGATTATCCCTCCTGGTCAACACTGGTTAGGCGCAAGGTCGTCAGAACGGGCACGAGAGTCGAATCCGGCAGGGCCTTCCACCCGAGGCTGATCGGCAAGTTACGATGCCGAGCACCGGGGGGCGATGACTGGGTGATCATGGGGAAATCTCGTGTTCACCTGCGACGTCACGCATGGATGGGAGCGCTAAACTTCCAACAACCTTTTCCGATGTGACGGTGGGATTCAGCGTGGAGCGACGCCCTGGTGTGCCCAGACTACTCAGGGAGATCAACGACCGGGCCGCACTGGAGCTGTTACTGGCAACTGGACCCATGACACGTGGTCAGATCGGCGATCTGACCGGCCTGTCCAAGGTCACGGCATCGCAGACGCTGGCCAGGCTGGAGGAGCGCGGCCTGGTCGAGGTGGTCGGCACGCAGGCCGGCGGCCGCGGACCCAACGCGGCGCTTTACTCCGTGATCGCCTCCAGCGCGTACGTGGCGGGGCTCGAGGTCGGGCCCGACCTGATCTCGAGCGCGATCGCCGACATCAACGGCCACACGATCGCCGACGTCACGGTCGACCCGCATGCCCATGACGACCCGGTCTCGGCCGTGCACGACGCGATCGTGAAGGCGTGCCGCGGCGCCAAGGTGGGTCTCGGCAAGCTCCGCGGGATCGTGATCGGCACCCCGGGTGTGGTCGATCCCCGCAGCGGCGACGTACGTTTCTCCTTCGACCTGCCCGGCTGGCACGAGGGCATTCACGAGGCCCTGGCCGGCGACCTGCGGCGGGAAGTGACGATCGAGAACGACGTCAACCTCGCCGCCATCGCCGAGCGCGCCGACGGGGCGGCCGAGGGCCTCGACGACTTCGTGCTCCTGTGGTCGAGCCGCGGCCTGGGCATGGCCGTCATGCTCGGGGGCAAGCTGCACCGGGGACGTTCGGGCAGCGCGGGTGAGATCGGCTACCTGCCGGTGCCCGGTGTGCCGCTGCCCGAGGACATCCGCACCCTGCCGGGGCGGCTGCCCTCGCTGGCGGGCGGCCTGCAGTCGCTGGTCAGCGCCGAGGCGGTCAGCGAGCTGGCGCGCGAGTACGGCTTCGCTGCCGGGAGCGCGGGCGAGTGCGTCCAGGTCGCGGTGGCCGCGGGAGCCGAGGGCGAGCCGTTGCTGGATGAGGTCGCGCACCGGCTGGCTCTCGGGGTCGCGGCGGTCTGTGTGATCCTCGACCCCGGTCTGGTGGTGCTCGGAGGTGAGGTGGGGCACGCGGGCGGGCGGGCGCTCACGTCCCGCGTGGAGGAGGCGGTCGCCAAGATCTGCCCCGTGCGGCCTCATGTGGCCACCAGCACCGTGGAGGGCAATCCGGTGCTGCGGGGGGCGGTGCTGGCGGCGCTCCAGCAGGCGCGCGAGGAGATCTTCAGCTCCTGACCGCGTGGGATGATCCGCAGGCGGCCGCCTACGCGGATCGCTTCGGCTCGAGGGAGGCGATCGCCGCCGCGCGGGGACGCTGACCGTTCGTGAGGAGCTCCATCGCGGCCCTGGTGTTGGCCCGGGCCGCGCCGTACGTGGCCAGGTAGGCCGCGCTGCCCGGCCGCCAGATGGGCAATCCCATCTCGATGACGATCGTGTCGGGCCGGGCGGCCACCAGGGTGGAGACGAGCGCGCGGCTGTCTGCGTACCGGTGCGCGTCCTTGACCACCACCACCAGCGAACGATCCCTGGCACGCTCCAGAAGCCGGTCGGCGACGGCCTCGGCGGGTGTCACCCGGATGACCTCTCCTTCGGGCAGCCACGGTGAGACGCCCCACGGGACGTCGCCCACCGCGATCGTCGGAGGCGTGTCGATCTCCACGACCAGCGGATCCGTCAGCGGGCCTGCCGATCCGTCGAGCCTGACCGCCCGCCTGGCGGCGTCCAGGCCGACGTCCGCCGGCTCGTCCTGCGCGTCCGCTCCCGATCCGAACCAGGCCCGCAGCCGGTCCGCCCGGGCCGCGGCCTCCTCCAGCCGGTCTCCCGGCAGCCGCCCGTCGCCGACGGCGGCCACGATCTCGGCGATGATCCGCAGGATCTCGTCGTAGCCCGGCTTCGGCCCGAGGCAGAGCAGGTCGGCCCCGGCCGCGAGCGACTGGACGGCGCCCCCGGCGAGCCCGACGCCGTCGCTGATCGCCTGCATGTCGAGCGCGTCGCTGACGACCACGCCGTCGTAGCCGAGCTCGCCCCTGAGCAGCCCGGTGATCGCGGCGGGGGAGAGCGTGGCGGGCTGGTCGCCGGTCAGCGCGGGGACCGCGACGTGCGCGGTCATGATGGACCGCGTGCCTGCCTCGATGGCGGCGAGGAACGGCACCAGCTCTCTGGCACGCAACACGTCCAGGGTGACGTCCACGACCGGGATGGCCAGGTGCGAGTCGACTGTGGTGGCGCCGTGGCCGGGGAAGTGCTTGACGCACGCGGCGACCCCAGCCGACTGCAGGCCTTGGACCGCGGCCACCGTGTGCCTGGCGACCAGCTCGGCGTCGTCGCCGAACGCCCTGGTGCCGATCACCGGGTTGTCCTCGGCGGTGTTGACGTCGGCCGCGGGCGCCATGTCCAGGTTGACCCCGGCGGCGACCAGTTCGGCGCCGATGGCCCGGTAGACCCGGCGGGTGAGCTCGACGTCGTCCACGGCGCCGAGCGCGGCGTTGCCCGGGTAGGGGCTGCCGACGTGGTAGGCGAGCCTGGTGACGTCGCCGCCCTCCTCGTCCAGGGAGATGAACGGGTCACCGGCCGCCCGCAGTGCCGTGGTGAGCCCGGCCACCTGGTGCGGCGAGGCCACGTTGAAGCCGAACAGCGTGACGCCGCCCAGACCCCGCTCCAGCTCCCTCAGGACCCAGTCGGGCGCGGTCGTGCCGTCGAAGGCGACGAGCAGCGTGCCGGCCGCGAGACGGCGCAGCCCCCGATCACTCTGACTCATGGCTCCTCATCATGTTCAGGGCAGGGTCAGGGTACGGCCCGCGCGAAGCCGTACCCGTCCTGCGGAAAAATGGAAAAATCAACCTTTAACCGCGCCGGCCACCAGGCCGGAGACCATGCGGCGCTGCACCAGCAGGAAGAAGGCGATGACCGGCAAGGTCATCAGCGTCGAGGTCGCCATGATGGCTCCCCAGTCGGTGCCCCGCTGCCCGAAGAAGAACTGCAGGGCCACTGGCATGGTGTAGCCGGTCGTGTCCTTCATCAGGACCAGCGCGAAGATCAGGTCGTTCCACGCGGTGATGAACGAGAAGATGCTCGTCGCCACCAGCCCCGGCGCCACCAGCGGGAACAGCACCTTCCAGAAGGTGGTGAACCGGCTCGCGCCGTCGATCCACGCCGCCTCCTCCAGTGACTTGGGCACCGCGGCGACGAACGTACGCAACATCCAGATGCCGAACGGCAGCGTGAGACCGACCTGGATGACGATCAGCCCGAGCAGATTGTCGTAGAGCCCGAGGCGCCGGACGTTCAGGAACAACGGGATCAAGAGCGCCTCGGTCGGGATCATCTGCACGATGAGCAGGGTGATCAGGAAGCTCGTACGCCCCTTGAACCGGAAACGCGCCACCGCGGTGGCCGCGAGCAACGCGAACGCCGACCCGATGAGCACTGTGCCGACCGCCACGATCGCGCTGTTGCGCATGTAGACCCAGATCGAGTTGCCCGCCACGCCGTCGGTGAGAACCGTGTTGACGTGCTCGAAGGTGAAGTGCGTGGGGAACGGGATGAAGTCGGTGGTGAAGATCTGGTCGTTGGCCTTGAACGAGGTCGAGACCATCCAGTAGACGGGGAAGACCGCGAAGAGGAAGACCAGGACCGCGGCCGTGTTCAGCGCGATCTTGTTGAGCCGCTTGCGGGCCAGGGGGGTCATGTCAGGTCCTCCTGCTTGACCATCTGCCGGGTGTAGAACGCGGTGACGATGAGCAGGATGATCGTCAGCACCACCGCGATCGCCGCTCCCGTGCCCATCTTGGGCGGCGCCTTGAAGGCCTCGGCGAAGGAGAAGAGCGACAGGTTGAACGCCTCGCGGTTGGTCGGCCCGTTCAGCAGCACGTAGAGCTGGCTGAGCACCTTGAAGTCCCAGATGATCGAGAGGATCGTCAGGACGGCGAAGACCGGCTTCAGCAGCGGGAAGGTGATCTTTCTGAACGTGCGCCACGGGGTGGCGCCGTCCACCCTGGCCGCCTCGTACAACTCGGCGGGGATGCCGCGCAGTCCGGCCAGCACCGACACGGCGACGAACGGGAAGGACGCCCAGACCACTGTGAGGACCAGCACGACGTAGACGGACCACGCGTCGTTGAGCCACGGCTGGCCGGTCCAGTCGGCCCGGCCGAAGATCAAGGTGGACAACCCGTCGGGGAGCAGATTGAGCGCCCAGTTGATGATGCCGGCCTCGGCGTCGAAGAGCCAGCGCCAGATCGTTCCCTGAGCGACCGGTGGGACCGCCCACGCGGACATGATGCCGATGATCACGAAGGTGGACATCCGCTTGCTCAGCCGGTTGAGCAGCGCGCCGACGGCGGTGCCCAGGATCAGGGTGAGGGCGACGGTGACGGCCGCGAAGACGACCGTGTTCCGCAGCGAGGACCAGAAGATGTCGTTGTCGAAGAGCTTGGTGTAGTTCTCCAGCCCCACCCACTCCGGCTCCGCGACGCCGCGGATCACCCGGAGGCTGATGCTCTGGAACGACATGATCACCATCTGGATCATCGGGTAGAGCAGCAGCCCGGCGATGACCAGAATCCCAGGGACGAGCAGGACATACGGGATGGACCACCCGGGCAGCCCGCTGCCTCGAGCGGGCTTGCGTGAACTGTGGCGGCGCCGCCCAGGGGCGGAGGTGTTCCCTCCGCCCCTGGACGCGAGCGTTGACGTGTTCGCCATGGTCACGACTGGTTGAGGATGTCTTCGAGTTCCTTGTTGGCCTTGGCGAGCGCCTCATCGGCCGTGGCCTTGCCCTCGATGACCGAGCGGGCCGCGTTCTGCAGGACCGCCTTGGTCTCGTTGGCCTCCGTCCACTGCGGGTCGGCGGGGAATGCCTTGGCCTTGGCGAACGCGGCGGCGAACGGCGCCTGCACCGGGTCCTTGGCCAGCTCGGCGAGTGTGTCCGGGTAGACCGGCAGCAGGCCGCCGTCCAGCGCGTAGCGGTCGGCCCACTTCTTGCTGGTGGCGAGCTTCACGAACTCGGTCGCGAGCTCCTTGTTCTTGGCGTCGTTCCACACGGTGATGTCGTTGCCGCCGAAGAACGCGGGGGTCTCGCCGCCCGCCTTGGACGGGAGCGGGAAGAAGGCCATCTGGTCCTCCTTCACCTTGCCCTTGCTCTCCTCCTTGATGGTGGCGATGTCCCACGACGCGGTCAGGTACATGCCGACCTTGCCGTTGGAGAAGCGAGTGCGGATGTCCGTGGTGTTCAGCGTGAGGCGGGACTTGCTGGAGGCCCCCGAGGTCACGATGCCCGTGTATGCCTCGAAGCCGGTCTTGAAGGCCGGGTCGGTGAGCTTGCCGACCCACTTGTCGCCCTCCTTGAGGGCGTACTCGCCGCCTTCGGACCAGGCCAGCGCGCCGAGAAGGTGGTTGGCGTCGGAGCCGCCGTTGAAGGCGAAGCCGTCGACGTCCTTGCCCTTCTCGTCCTGGATCTTCTTGGCCGCCGCGAGCAGCTCGTCCCAGGACTTCGGGACCTCGATCTTGAGGTCTTCGAACCAGTCCTTGCGGTACATGACGGCGCGGGTGCCGGCGCCCCACGGCATGGCGTAGACCTCGCCGTCGATGGTCTCCAGGCCGAAGAGGTTCTTCGGGATCTGCGTGTGCTCGCCGCCGGTGGTGATCGAGGTGACCGGGGCCAGCGCGTCCTGGCTCTGCCAGAGCGGAACCTGGTCGTTGCCGATCTCCGTCACGTCGGGGCCCTCGCCGCCTGCTGCGGCGCTCGTGAACTTGTCGTTGACCTGTGGCCACGGGATCCACTGCACGTTGGCATCCGCGCCGGTCTGGGTCTTGAACTCGGCGACGAGGTCGTCCATGTACTTCTGGGACGGCTCGTTCGGGCTGCCAAGGCGCCAGACCGTGATGCTCTGGCCCGCGTACTTGGGGCCAGAGGCGGAGGCGGAGGCTGAGGCCTGTGGTTGGGGCGTGGTCGTCTCGCCGGAGCCACATGCGGCCAGGCCCAGGGCCAGGGCGGCCGTGGTGACCGTAGTGGCCGTGATCTTCGCGATCCTCACTAGCGTTCTCCCTTCCCGGCTAATCGCGTCGGGTCTGCGCTCATCGGGTGCTGAGCCTGTGGTCCGCACCTGGCTGATCGTCAGTTGTCGAATTGGTGCTAAACTAACAAGAAACTTTCTTAAAAGAAACTGCCGTTAGCGTTTCGTTGCCAGAGGGGAGAGGTCCCGTGACACGGAATCCTGGTGTGCCACGGCTGTTGCGCCGCCTGAACGACCGGGCGGCCCTGGAGCTCCTTCTCTCCGAGGGGCCGCTCACCCGTGCTGAGCTGGGCGAACGCACCGGGCTTTCCAAGGTGACCGCGGGACAGCTGCTCGCCAGGCTGGAGGAGAGAGGGCTGGTGGAGGTCGCCGGCGAGCGGGCCGGCGGGCGCGGGCCCAACGCCGCTCTCTACGGCGTGGTGCCCTCCAGCGCGCACGTCGCCGGCCTCGAGGTGCTGCCCGACGCCATCACCGTCGGTGTGGCCGACATCACCGGCAGGACCGTTGTCGAGGTCGTGGTCAATCCGACCGACGGCGACCCGGTCGCCACCGTGCACCAGGCCGTACGGCGGGCCTGCGAGGCGGCCAGGATCACGCTGCCGCAGTTGCGCTCGTTCGTCATCGGCACTCGCGGCGTGGTCGATCCGGGCACCGGCGACGTGCGTTTCTCCTACGACCTGCCGGCCTGGCACGCCGGCGTGCTGGCCAGCCTGCGCGGGGCCCTCGGCGCTTCGGTGACCATCGAGAACGACGTCAACCTCGTCGCCCTGGCCGAGCACCGTTACGGCGCCGCCGTCGGCGTCGACGACTTCGTGGTCCTCTGGGCCGGAGTCGGCCAGGGCCTGGGGGTCATGCTCGGCGGCCGCCTGCACCGCGGCAACACCGGCGGCGCGGGCGAGATCGGCTGGCTGCCTGTGCCCGGCGAGCCGCTGCCGGCCGACGTCACCAAGCCGCAGTCGGGCTCCTATCAGCGGCTGGTGGGTCAGGCGGCGCTGGACGGACTGGCCAGGGGGCACGGCATGAGCGTGCGGCCGAGCGCCGACCTGGTCCGTGCGGCCGTCGCCGACGGGCGTTCCGGCTTCCTCGACGCCGTCGCGGATCGGCTGGCCGTCGGCGTCGCGGCCGTCACCGTCGTGCTGGACCCCGGGCTCATCGTGCTCGCCGGCGACATCGGGCGGGCCGGGGGTCCTGAGCTGGCCGCCAGAGTCGAGGAGGCGGTGGCAAAGGTCTGCCCGACGCGGCCCAGCGTGGTCACCACGGGAGTCGCCGGGAACCCCGTGCTGCGCGGCGCCCTGGTCGCTGCGCTGGAGCAGGCCCGAGAGCAGGTTTTCTCCGACACTGTGTGAGAATTTCTGCCCATGTGGCATCCCCCAGACGGCATCGTCCTGATCTCGGACCCGCGCGTGACCGCCATCCCCGTGCACGACAACGGGGAGCCGCTGGTCGAGGTGCGGGGACGGTTGCGACTCGACGACCGGATGGCCGATGAGGAGGGCGCGTACGGCCGCCTGCGCGACGGCCTGCTCGACCGGCTCGAACGGGCGGAGAAGGAACTGCCCGCCGGATACCACCTCCTGATCGTCGAAGGCCACCGGTCCATCGCGAACCAGCGCCAGACCTACGACGACTACCGCGCCGAGCTCGCCCAGCGGTTTCCCAGCATGACGCCCGGCGAGCTGGATGCGGCCGCCAGCCGGTACGTCTCGCCGGTCGAGGTCGCCCCGCACACCGCGGGGGCGGCCGTGGATCTCACGCTCTGCGCCGCCGACGGCACCGAATACGACATGGGCACCGCGATCAACGAAACCCCTGAGCAGAGTGCCGGCGGGTGTTACACCGCCGCCTCCGGGATCTCGGGGGACGCCCGCGGGAACCGCAAGATCCTCGCCTCGGCTCTGGAATCGGCGGGCCTGGTCAACTACCCCACGGAGTGGTGGCACTGGTCCTACGGCGACCGCTACTGGGCGCTGATGACCGGCTCACCCCACGCCCTCTACGGTCCGGCCTGAGCGCTCGCCCCGCCTACTGGTGCGCGGCCGGCGGCCGGGAGGTCACCGTAGGGCGAGCGCGACGGCCACCCCCAGCCCGAAGGCGACGACCACCCCTCTCAGGACCTTGGCGGACATGAGCCGGGCCACCCGCGTGCCGAGCAGACCTCCCACCAGGCTGGCCGGCGCGATCACCACCACCGCCTGCCACTGCACGGCACCGAACAACGAGAACGCCACCACCGACACCGTGCTGATCACCAGCGCGAGCACTGCGCGCACGGCGTTCACCCGGTGCAGCCCGTCGTGCAGGAACATGCCGAGCACGGTCAGCAGCAGCACGCCCATGCCGCCGTTGAAGTACGCCCCGTAGCACCCGCCCAGTAGCACCCCGGCGTAGACGAGCCGGCTCGGCGGCCCGTCGCCGACGAAGTGCCTGCGCAGCCACGGCTGCGCCAGCAGCGCGAGGCTGGCGAACCCGACCAGCCACGGGACGATCGACTCGAACAACCGGCCCGGCGTCAGCAGCAACAACGCGCTGCCGGCGGCCGCGCCCAGCACGGCCGTGGCCCCGAGCGCCGCCGCCCTGCGCCGCTGCCCGCGCAGCTCGGCCCGGTAACCGAGCACGCCGCCCAGGTATCCCGGCCACAACGCCACCGCGTTCGTCACGGACGCGGTCAGGCTCGGATAGCCGAACGCCACGAGGGCGGGGAAAGAGATGAGGGTGCCGCCGCCGGCCAGGGCGTTCACCATCCCGGCCAGCAGGCCGGCCACCATCAGGAAGAGCAGATCTGTCATCGGCCGACGGCGTAGCCCTGAGCACCCCGCGGGTTGGCTGCGGCCTTGAGGAAGGCGCCGTCACGGGCCACCGCGCTGAGCCTGCCCAGCGTCCACGAGCCCTGGAGCTCGACCTCGTGCCCGCGCCGCCGCAGCTCCGCCACCACGTCCGGGTCCAGGCGATCCTCGGCGTGCAGGACGCCGGGGCGGGAGCCGCGCGGGAAGAACGAGCTGGGGAAGTGCTCGGAGTGGAACATCGGCGCGTCGATGGCCTCCTGCAGGTTGAGGCGGCCGTGGACGACGGCGAGGAAGAAGTTCACGCTCCACTGGTCCTGCTGGTCGCCGCCCGGCGTGCCGAACGCCAGCCACGGCCGCCCGTCCCTGAGCGCGAACGACGGCGACAGCGTGGTACGCGGCCGCGTCCCGGGCCGCAGCGACGCCGGCAACCCTTCCTGGAGCCAGAACATCTGGGCCCGCGTCCCCAGGCAGAAGCCCAGCTCGGGAATGGTGGGCGAGCTCTGCAGCCAGCCCCCGCTGGGTGTGGCGGAGACCATGTTGCCCCAGCGGTCGACGACGTCCACGTGGCAGGTGTCGCCCCGGACGGTCCCGTCGCGCGCGACCGTCGGCTCGCCGACGCCCTGCGGCGCGCCCGCCCCGGAGATGCCGGGCGCGCTGCTGGCCGTGCCGGGCGCGGGGAACGCCGGCAATCTCGGCGCGCGCCCGCCCGGAGCGCCTGGCCGCAGGTCGAGACTGGCCTCCACGCCGACCAGCCGTCGGCGCTCGGCGTTGTACGCCGCGCTCAGCAGGTCGGACATGGTGCCGGACTCGGGCACGTCGGACAAGGTGCCGGACTCGGCGTCGGACATGGTGCCGGACTCGGGCGCGTCGGACAAGGTCACGTGGGCGTCGCCGTACCAGGCCTCGCGGTCGGCGAAGGCCAGCTTTGCGGCCTCGGTCACGGTGTGCACGTAGTCGGCGCTGAGGTAGCCCATCGCGTCCAGGTCGAACCCGTCGAGCAACGCCAGCTGCTGCAGGAACACCGGCCCCTGCCCCCACGGCCCGGTCTTGCACACGGTGTGCCCGCGATAGTCGAAGGTCAGCGGCTCCTCGACCGATGCCGACCAGCGCGCCAGGTCGTCGCCGGTGAGCAGCCCGCCGTGCACCTCGCCGGAGCTGTCCCGCCAGGCCGTCTTGGCGCTGAACTCGGCGATCGCCTCCGCGACGAACCCCTCGTACCAGGCCGTGCGGGCAGCGGCGAGTTGCCCCTCTCGGCTGCTCGCCGCGGACTCCGCCTCAGCCACCAGCCGTCGGTACGTGGCGGCCAGCACCGGGTTGGCCAGCTTCGACCCGGGCGCGGGCACGCGCCCGCCGGGCAGCCACGTCGCCGCCGACGTCGGCCAGTCAGTGTTGAACAATCCTTCGACCGACTCGATCGTGGCCGCGATGCGCTCCAGCACCGGAATGCCGTGCTCGGCGTAGTGGATCGCGGGTGCGAGCACATCGGCCAGCCGCCAGGTGCCCCAGCGCTCCAGCATCAGCATCCACCCGCCGAACGCCCCCGGCACGGTGGCCGCCAGCAGGCCGGTGCCGGGCACGATGTCCAGGCCAAGCTCCGTGAAACGCTCGATGGTGGCCGCGGCGGGCGCCACGCCCTGCCCGCACACCACGGACACCTTCTGCTCGGCCTCGCTCCACAGCAGGATCGGCACCTCGCCGCCGGGGCCGTTCAGGTGTGGCTCGGCGATCTGCAGCACGAACCCGGCGGCCACCGCCGCGTCGAAGGCGTTCCCGCCGCGTTCAAGCACACTCATGCCGGTGGCCGAGGCCAGCCAGTGGGTGCTGGCGACCATGCCGAAGTCGCCCGACAGCTCGGGCCTAGTGGTGAACAAGCTTTCTCCCTTATCGACTTGCTGTAACAAGATGGCACGCGGCCGGATGGTCTGTGCCACTCAACGGGGGTTCGTCGGTCCGGCAGGTGTCGTACGCCAGCGGGCACCGCGTATGGAACCGGCACCCCGAGGGCGGATCCACCGGGCTCGGCACGTCACCGCTCAGCACGATCCTGCGCCGCTCTCGCTGCCTGACCGGGTCTGGCACCGGCGCCGCCGACAGCAGAGCCTGCGTGTACGGATGCCTTGGCTCCGCGAAGATCTCGGCCGTCGGCCCCGACTCCACGATCTTGCCCAGGTACATGACGGCCACGCGATCGGCCAGGAATTCCACCACGGACAAATCATGCGTGATGAACAGGCATGAAAAGCCCATATCCCGCTGCAGATCGGTGATCAGGTTGAGCACCGATGCCTGCACCGACACGTCCAGCGCCGACACCGGCTCGTCCGCCACGACCAGCTTTGGCTCCAGAATCAACGCCCTGGCCAGCCCCACCCGCTGCCGCTGCCCGCCGGACAACTCGTGCGGGAACCGCGCGCGCATCTCCGCACGCAGCCCCACTTTCTCCAGCATGGCCGACACGCGCCTGGAGGTCTCCCGCCGGTCGGCGGTCTTGTGCCTGAGCAGTGGCTCGCCGACGATCCGCTCGATGGTGAAGCGCGGGTTGAGCGACGAGTAGGGGTCCTGGAAGACCATGTGGACGTCCCTGCGCAACGGGCGCATGGCCCGGCGCGACATGTGCGTGATGTCGCGCCCGTCCAGCTCGATCCGGCCGGACGTGGGCTCGGTCAGCCGCAACACGCACTTGCCGACCGTGGACTTGCCGCTGCCGGACTCGCCGACCAGGCCGAGCACCTCACCCTGGCCGATCTCCAGCGACAGGCCGTCCACCGCGCGTACCGGGCCGTAGTGCTTGACCAGGTTGTCGATCCGCAGGATCACTGCTTGCCTCCGGGGTGGAAACAGGCCGCCAGATGGCCGGGCGCGTGCTGGTCGAGCGAGGGCCGCTCCATGCGGCAGTCGGCCTGCGCGCGCGGGCACCGGGCCTGGAACGCGCACTCGTCCGGGTCGGACAGCGGTGACGGCACCATGCCGGGGATCTCGGCCAGCCGCCCGTTGACGGCGGCGGACGGCAGGGCCTTCATCAGGCCCAGCGTGTACGGGTGCCGCGGGTTGGCGAACAGCTCGGTGACCGTGGCCTGCTCGACGGCGCGGCCGGCGTACATGACCACGGCCCGGTCGGCGATGTCGGCGACCACGCCCAGGTCGTGCGTGATGAGGATGATCGCCGTGCCGAGCCGGTCACGCAGGTCGCGGAACACATCCAGCACCCCCGCCTGGATCGTCACGTCGAGCGCCGTCGTGGGCTCGTCGGCGATCAGCACGCGAGGCGAGCAGGCCACCGCGATCGCGATCATCACCCGCTGCCGCATGCCGCCGGACAGCTGGTGCGGGTACTCCCGCATCCTGCGCTGCGGCGCCGGGATGCCGACCAGCTCCAGCAGCTCGAGGGCCCGGCTCCCGGCCGCCCGGCGGGAGAGCCGCTCGTGCCTGCGCAGCACCTCGGTGATCTGGTATCCGACGGTGAACGATGGGTTGAGAGAGGTCATCGGCTCCTGGAAGACCACCGACACCTCCTTGCCGCGGACGTGCCGCATCTCGGCCTCGGGCAGCGTCGTGAGCTCGCGCCCGCCCAGCTTCACCGACCCCGACAACCTGGTCGTATCCGGTGGCAGGAGCCGGGGCACCGACATCGCGGTGACCGACTTGCCGCAGCCGGACTCGCCGCACAACGCCAGGATCTCGCCCTCCTCCAGGGTCAGCGAGATGTCCCTGACGGCCTGCACCAGGCCGTCCTCGGTGTCGAAACCGACCGCCAGGTCGGCGATCTCCAAGAGGCTCATCGGAAGCTCCTCGGGTCCAGGACGTCACGCAGCCCGTCGCCGAGCAGGTTGAAGCCCAGCGTGGCCAGGGCGATCATCACGCCGGGCCAGATGGCCAGCCAGGGCGCGTCGCCCAGGTACTGCTGCGCGGTGGTCAGCATCACGCCCCACGACGGGGTCGGCGGCTGCACGCCCAGTCCCAGGAACGACAGTGTGGACTCGCCGATGATGGCCGCAGGGATGGCCACCGTGGCCTGCACGATGAGTGGGTTGGCGCAGTTCGGGAGCACGTACCTGAAGATCAGGTAGGGATCGCTCGCGCCGTCGGCGACGGCCGCGGCCACGTAGTCCATCTCCCTGACCGCCAGCACCTCGCCGCGGGTGATCCGGATGACGGCCGGCAGCTGGGCGAAGCCCAGCGCCAGCACCACGCCTCTCAGCGAGGGCCCGATGATCGCCGCCAGTCCCACCGCGAACACCAGGAAAGGGAACGCCAGCGTGACGTCCACCAGCCGCATCACGACGGGGTCCAGCCAGCGCCGGTAGAAACCGGCGACCAGCCCGATCGGGATGCCCACGGCCATCGCCAGCAGCGTGGACAACACGCCGGCCTGCAACGACACCTGCGCACCGTGCGCGATCCTGGCGAAGGCGTCCCTGCCCAGGTCGTCGGTGCCCATCGGGTGCGCGGCCGACGGCGGGGCCAGCGTCGCCACGTAGTCCTGCGCGGCCGGATCGCCCGTCACCAGCGGCCCGGCCAACGCCAGTAGCAGGAACGCGGTCACCAGCATCAGCCCGGCCATCGGCATCGGCCGCCGGCGGAAACGCCGCCACAACCGGTCAATCATGGCGGGCCCCCGACAGCCTGATCCGCGGGTTGAGCGCCGCGTAGGTGAGGTCGACCAGCAGGTTGACCAGGACGTACCCGACGACAGTGATCAACACGACGGCCTGGATGACCGGGTAGTTCCTGGTCAGCACCGCGTCCACGGTCAGCTTGCCGAACCCGGGGATCACGAAGATCTGCTCGGTCACGACCGCGCCGCTGATGAGCGCGCCGAGCTGCAGGCCGAGCACGGTCACGACGGTCGTCAGGCTGTTGCGCAGCGCGTGCGCGCCCACGACCTTCACCTCGGACAGGCCCTTCGACCTGGCGGTCCTGACGTAGTCGGCCGACAGCGCGCCCAGCATGGCGGAGCGGGTCTGCCGCATCAGGATCGCCGCGAAGCCGGTGCCGAGCACGAGGGCGGGCAGGATCATGCGCTGCAGGTTCGCGGGCGGATCCTGGAAGAAGGGGACATACCCGGAAGCGGGCAGCACCCGCCAGGTGACCGCGAACAGCAGGATGCCGAGCAGGCCGAGCCAGAAGTGCGGCACCGACAGCCCCGCCAGGCCGAACCCGGTGGCCACGTAGTCGGCCGGCTTGCCGCGCCGGACGGCGGCCACGATGCCGGCGCCCACGCCGACGACGATCGCGACCAGCATGGCCAGCGCAGACAGCTCCAATGTCACCGGCAGCCGCTCGGCGATGATGTCGATCACCGGCAGCTGGTCCTGCGTCGAGCGGCCGAAGTTGCCGGTGATGGTCTGGGCGACGTAGTCCAGGTACTGGGCGGGCAGGGGCTTGTCCAGGCCGAACTCCTTGCGGATGGCCTCGACCACGGCGGGCGAGGCCTCCTCGCCCGCCATGACCGTGGCCGGGTCGCCAGGCAGCGCCCTGACCCCCAGGAAGATCAGGATGCTGGCCAGGAACAACACGATCACCGCCGACCCGCAGCGCCGCAGAATGAACCAGAGCATTACGCGGCGAACCCGGCGGTGACGAAGCGCGGCAGGCCGTCCTTGAAGTACTGGACGCCCGCGACGGTCTTGCTCATGCCCAGGTAGTACTTGCTGTGGTACAGGTACAGGACGCCCCTGATCTCAGCGGCCTTCTTCATGGCGGACGCATACAGCTCGGCGCGCTTGGCGACGTCGGACTCGGCGGCGGCCTGCTTGATCGGGTCGTCGATGCCCGGGTCGGACATGCCGCTGTAGTTGTTGCTGCCGCGGCTGGTGATGAGGTTCGTCAGGTTGCCGTCCGGGTCCACACGGCCCGACCAGCCGTTCAGCAGGACGTCGAACTTGCCGGACTTGCCCTGCTCCAGCGTGCTGACGAACTCGGCGGTCTGCACGCTCACGTTGAAGCCCGCCTCCTTGGTCATCTGCTGGATGACCTGCGCCAGGCGTACGTTGGTCGCGTCGTTGGGGCTGGTGAGCGTGACCGGGATCGGCGTCGCCACGCCGCTGGCCTGCACGAGTTGCTTGGCCTTGGCCAGGTCGCGCTTGAGGCAGGTCAGACCCCCGGCCCGGTACCGGCTGTCCATCGGCACGGGGAAGCAGTCGGGTTCGTGCAGGCCGTTGTATACCGCCTTGTTGATCAGGTCGCGGTCCAGCGCCAGCTCGAAGGCCTCGCGTAGCTGCGGGCTCTTGGCCAGCGCCGTGTTCACCGTGCCGGGCTTCTCGGTGGAACCGTCGGCATTGCCGGTGTTGATCGTGATGCCGTAGTAGCCGAGGCCACCGCCCGACACGACTGCGAGGTTCGGATCGCTCTGCACGCCCTTGACCGTGGTCGTGGCGAGCTGGTCGGCCACCTCCACGTCGCCGGACTTGAGGTTCGCGGCCCGGACGTTCGGGTCCACGATGATCTTGTATACGATCTTGTCGAGTTTGACCTTGGCGGCGTCGTAGTAGTCGGCGGACTTCTCCAGCACGATCTGGCTGCCCGACGTGCGGCCGGCGAACTTGAACGGCCCCACGCACACCGGGCTCGCGCCGAAGTTGTCGCCCGCCGCGTCCAGCGCCTTCGGCGACATGACCATGCCGGCGCGGTCCGCGAGCTGGGCGGTCAGCGGCGTGAACGCCTGCGTCAGCGTGAGCTTCACCGTCGTGGGATCGACCACGGCGACCTTGGACACCGCCGCCAGATCGGCCTGCCGCGCGGACTTCTCCCAGGTGCGATGCCGGTCCAGCGACTTCTTGACCGCCTCGGCGTCGAACGCCGTGCCGTCGTTGAACGTCACACCCTCGCGCAGCTTGATCGTCACCTCCTTGCCGTCGCCGGACACCTCGGGCAGGGCGGCGGCCAGCTGGGGGACCAGCGTGGCCTGCGCGTCGATGTCGTAGAGCTTCTCGCACATGTTCACGAACACCTCGCGGCCCACCAGCGTGGTCGAGATGCTCGGGTCGAGTGCGTCGGGATCGGCGTTGAGCGCCACGTTGAGAGTGCCCCCTGCCTTGACCGCCCGGTTGTCGGCCGTGGCGGCGGCGATGGAGGGAGGGGCGGCGGGCGTGCTGCTCGAGCCGTTTCCTCCGCCGCAAGCCGTCAGGCCGAGGGGGAGGACGGCGAGCGCCGCGAGGAGCCTGGGTCTCATATGTGCCTCCGTGGGAACCGGTTTAGGAGACTGTATACAAGACTTTACATTTCACAGGGGTTCAGATTACGGGCTGTTGTTAACTCGGTATTTCGGACTGCTTCGATGAGCGGCCCATGGCCGCCAGGAACGACCGCCGTGCCGCCGCCACATGCGCGACGGCTCTGGCCTGCGCCTCGTCCTCGTCGCCCGCCGCGATGGCCTCGCACAGGCTGAGGTGCTCCGACCAGGAGTGCGGCCCGCGTACGGACGCCGTCTGGCTGAAGACCCACTGCGCCCGCTGCAACATCGGCTTCATCATGAGGCTCAGGTAGGAGTTGCCCGTCGCCTCGCCGACGGCCAGGTGGAAGGCGGTGTTGAGGTCGGCCACCTCCTCGAGCCGGCCGGCCTCCACGGCCTCCTTGGCCTGCTCGAGCATCCGGCGCAGCCGCTCGGCGGTGGCCGGGGTGCGCTTGCGTGCCGCCAGCCGCGCCGCCAGCCCTTCGATCGCCATGCGTACGTCGAACAGCTCCTCGGCCTCCGCGGCGGACAGGCACGCCACCGTGGCGCCCAGGCGGGGGACGACCTCGACGAAACCCTCGGCGGCCAGCACCCGGATGGACTCCCGCACCGGGTTGCGCGACACGCCGAGCTGGGCGGCCAGCCGGTCTTCGACCAGCCGCTCGCCTTGGGCGAGCTCGCCGGAGAGTATGCGGCGCCGCAGCTCCCCGGTGACCTCGTCGCGCAAGGTCCGGTGGGCCGCGCCCAGCGTCACATCAGCCATCTCGGGAGCCATCGTATACAGCGCCGTCACTTCGTCCGCTCGGGATGCCAGTCGTCCTTCGTCGCCTCCCTGCTGACCTCCCACATGCGGTCGAACTCCGCCTTGAAGTGCTCGTACCAGAAGTGGTCGCGACGCGAGGTGAGAGTGAAGAACGGGTCCCGGCCGGCCGCGCTGTGCGTGCCCAGTTCGACGTGGATGACGCCGTCGTCCTCGTGGGCATCCAGCAGCACCAGCCCGAACGCGGGCACGAACGGCAGGAACCGCACCTCCACGCCCTCCAGATCGCGCAACAGGTAGAGCGTGGACTTGACCCGGTGCTCGAACATGTCGGATCGGTCGGGAATCGTGCTTCTCCTGGCCGCTTCCTCCGGGACCGCGCCCTGGGGATCGATCAGCAGGACCTGGACCGACGCCCCGCGGGCCAGGCTCTTGCGCAGTTGCTCGACGTGAGCGCGGATCGTGCGGCTCAGCGTCACCCCCGCGAAGCGGATGTCGGCGGCGCGGGCGACTCGCTCGTCGAGCCCCTTCTTCTCGGTGGTCAGGAAAGCGTCACCGGCCAGCTTCGACTCCACCAGGCGGTTGAGGTCGGCCACCCGCGCTTCGAGGTCGGCGACCTGGTGCCGGGGGCCGAGCGCGTTCACCGCGACCAGAGCCAGTGTGGCCAGGATCGCGGCGCTCACGACCTGCGTGTTGACGACGCTGAAGACGCCGAGCACGCCCACGACCAGCGCGATGAGCGCCGTCAGGTAGATCTCGAGGTTCTTGCCGGTGCTGAAGTCCGCGCGTAAGCGCTCCAGAGGCCCCATGCACTCAGTTTCCCGCCTTGGCGCGGCGCACGATCCATGAACGTCCGACTGTCCGGCGGCACGTACAGAATTTGCACGGATCTTTCAAACGCGTGGCTGAGAGAGCCGGTCGAACACGGACTCCACCGCGGCCGGCAGCCGTGCCGGATCGTCGCCCACGAGCGCCCGCCCGGCGTAGTAGGCCGCCAATCCCATCTCCGCCGCGATGGCGGCGATCTCCCTGCTCGCGCCCTGGCCGGCGAGCAGGTCGCGCAGGAGCTCGGCGTATCGGCGCTGTTTGGTGAGGCTGCGGGCGAGCAACTCCGGATGGCTGGCGACCAGCCGCTCGTGCCGGGTGTAGCCGGCGGGCTCGGCGATGATCCGCCGCACGTAGGACACGACGATGCGACGCGCCACCTCCAGCGCGGCCGGAAGCGAGTTTCCGATCGGTTGCTCCCTGGTGATCTGGCCCGCCTCGGTCAGCACCGCTTCGAGATCGCCCCCGTCGGAGAAGACGACTTCCTGCTTGTCGCCGAAGTAGCGGAAGAAGGTGGCCCGCCCGACCTGAGCGCGCTCGGAGATGTCGGCGACCGTGACTTTGTCGAAGCCGTGCTCCTCGAACAGCGCATGGGCCGCCTCGATGATCGCCTCTCGGGACCTTTGCTGCTTGCGCTCCCTGAGCGAGCCCTGCTCCATACGCATCAGTCTATTGACCGGGACGCTGCGATACTAAGTATCATACGAGACTGAGTCTCAATATTTTCGGCGACTTCACGACCGCGGATGGGGCGTTCGTACCGGAACGTGTACGTCTACGCCTTCGAGTGACGGGCCGGTCGCATGGTCAAGAGCGCCGAATACGCCAACCCCGTGACGTTCTGCACGACCTTTCCCACCACTCCGGGCTGCTGACCGCCCTCTGATCGGCCAGGGGCAGACGCCACCCCAGGCACTCCTCAGGTCAGGCGCGCAAGCGCAGTCCCCGGGGCGTCGGGTGGAACCCGGCCGCCTCCAGCGCCGCCGCCAGCGGCGACTCGATGATGGAAGCGCCGTCGGCGCGCTCGACCGTCAGCTTCCCCAGCGCCCCGTCCCGTACGGCGAGGGCCAGCGCGTCCACGGCAGGCTGCAGCCGCTCGTCGTCGGTGAACGACAGCAGCGTCTTGCCGCCCCGCTCGACGTAGAGCACCAGGTGGCCGTCGACCAGCACGACCAGCGACCCGGCCTTCCTGCCGGGCTTGTGCCCGACGTCGCCCGGGTGCTGCGGCCAGGGGAGCGCGGCACCGTACGGGCTGGCCGGGTCGGCCGCGGCCAGCACCACGGCCCGCGGCCCTGTTCCACCGCCCTTTCTCGGCGGCAGGGTGCCAGGTCCTGCCGCATAGGCCGAGGCGTCGTCGCCGCCCGTCGGGGCGATGCCGGGGGCCATGGCGCGCATCCGGTCCACCGCTCCGGGCAGGGCGAACTGCGCGCCACCGAGCCCCTCCACGAAGTAACCCCGGCGGCACCGGCCGCTCTCCTCATACGTCCGCAAGACCTGATAAATGGGCGTAAATCCCCCGGGGAGCCGTTCCGACGTCACCGCACCCCGGGTCACCACCCCGTGCCGTTCCAGCAGGACCTCGGCCTGGGCCTGGGCCCGCTGGGTCGCGTCCGCGCCCGGTGCGGGCAGCAGCCACCACCGCCCGGCCACGGTCGGCGGCCCGCTCCTGGTCGGCAGCACCGCCCGGCGCCGCCGCGTCGTGGCGGGCCGGTGCGCGGGACGCCCGGTGCCGAGCGTGGCCCGCAGCGGCGCCAGCGTGTCCCCCGACACCCGCCCCGACCACACCAGGTCCCACAGCGCGGACACCAGCGTCTGGTCGTCCAGCGACCCCAGCTGGTCGGAGATGCCACGGAAGAACAGGGCACCGCCGCCGCCCAGCAGCTCAAGCACACGTTCGTGAACCGGTGTCATCGTGATCTCGGCGGGGTCGGGCAGCAGCAGCGGCGCCGTGTCGGCGAAGTAGAGCGACACCCACCCGTCACCGCCGGGCAGCGTCCCTTGCCCCGCCCACATGACCTCGCCCGATGAGGTCAGCTCGTCGAGCAGCGCCGGATGGTAGCCCGGCACCCGCGACGGCAGCACGAGCGTCTCCAGTGCGGACGCGGGCACGGCGGCCCCCTGAAGCTGCTCGATGGAGCGGACCAGCGCGTCCATTGCCCGCGCCGCCCCGGCTCCGCCCCGCGTCCCCAAGCCACCCGCACTGCCCCAGCCCGACCCCGAGGCGCCGGGTCCGCCCTGTCCTGCCCAGCCGGGGCCCGAGGATGCCGGACCACCCGTGCCGGTGATGCCGTGCCAGGCAGCCAGGAACAGGGCCAGCGTCTCCGGCGCGACCGGCTCGACCTCCTTCCGCAGCCGGGCCAGCGACCTGCGCCGCAACATCCGCAGCACCCCGGAGTCGCACCACTCCTCACCCCGCCCGCCGGGCCGGAACTCCCCGCTGACGACCCGCCCTGACGCGGCCAGCCGCCGCAGGGCGTCGGTCACCACGGCCACGCCGAGCCCGAAGCGGGCGGCGGCCGTACTGGAGTGGAAGGGGCCGCGGGTGCGGGCGTGCCGCGCCACCAGGTCGGCCAGCGGATCGGGCACCGGCTCCAGGAACACGTGCGGCACCCCCACGGGCAGCGGCACGCCCAGCGCGTCACGCATCCGCGCCGCGTCCTCGATCGCCGCCCACTGCTCCTCGCCCGCGATCCGCACCTTGATGGCCCGTCGCGCGCGTACGAGCTCCTCCAGCCAGGCCGGGTCGCCGCCGCGTACGCTCACGTCGGGCGCCAGCAGCGGCCCGTGCGAGCGCAGCAGGTCCGCGAGGTCCTCCAGGTCGCGCAGCGGCCGGTCGAGCCTGGCCAGCTCCCGCTCGCTGTCGGAGATCACGTCGGGGTCGAGCAGCTCGCGCAGGTCGGCCTGGCCGAGCAGCTCGGCCAGCAGCGTGGTGTCCAGCGCCAACGCCTGCGCCCGGCGCTCGGCCAGGGGCGCGTCCCCCTCGTACATGAACGCGCCCACGTAGTGGAACAGCAGCGACGCCGCGAACGGCGAGGCCTGCGAGGTCTCCACCTCCACGAGCCGCACCTGGCGCGCCGCGATGTCCCGCATGAGCCGCACCAGCCCCGGGACGTCGAAGACGTCCTGCAGGCACTCGCGCATCGTCTCCAGCACGATCGGGAACGACGCGTACTGCGAGGCCACCCCCAGCAGGTGGGCGGCCCGCTGCCGCTGCTGCCACAGCGGGCTGCGCCGGCCGGGCACGCGGCGCGGCAGCAGCAGCGCCCGCCCCGCGCACTCCCTGAACCGGGAGGCGAACATGGCCGAACCGCCCAGCTCCTCGGTGACGATCTGCTCGATCTCCTCGGCGTCGAACGCGGCCACGTCAGTGGGCGGCTCGGCCAGCGTGTCCGGGATACGCAGCACGATGCCGTCGTCGGAGTGCACGGCCTGCACGTCGACCCCGTAACGCTCGCGCAGCCGCCGGTTGATCGCCAGCGCCCACGGGGCGTGCACCCGCGCGCCGTAGGGGGAGTGGATCACCACCCGCCAGTCGCCGAGCTCGTCGTGGAAACGCTCGACGAGCAGCGTGCGGTCGTCGGGGACGTAGCCAGTGGCCTCCCGCTGCTCCCGCAGGTAGGCCAGCAGGTTGCCCGATGCGTATTCGTCGAGGCCGGCCGCCCGCATCCGCTCCGTCGAGTCGTCCTTGGCCTGCTCGCGCAGGAACTGCCCGATCGCCCGGCCCAGCTCCGCCGGCCGTCCTGGCGCATCGCCGTGCCAGAACGGCAGCTTGCCCGGCTGCCCGGGCGCGGGCGAGACGAGGACCCGGTCGGCGGTGATGTCCTCGATCCGCCACGACGTCGCGCCCAGCACGAACACGTCGCCCACGCGCGACTCGTAGACCATCTCCTCGTCCAGCTCGCCCACTCTGGAGGCCCGCTCGCCCACCAGGAACACGCCGAACAGGCCCCGGTCGGGGATGGTGCCGCCGTTCGTGACCGCCAGCCGCTGGGCGCCGGGCCGCCCCTGGAGCGTGCCGGTGACCCGGTCCCACACGACGCGTGGCCGCAGATCGGCGAACTCCTCGCTCGGGTAGCGCCCGGCCAGCATGTCGAGCGTGGCCTCCAGCGCGCTGCGCGGCAGCGTGGCGTAGGGAGCGGCCCGCTTGACCACTGACTCCAGCTCGTCGACCGTCCACTCCTCCAGCGCGGTCATCGCGACGATCTGCTGGGCCAGCACGTCGAGCGGATTACGCGGATAGCGCAGCTCCTCGATCTGACCGCTCTTCATGCGCTCGGCCACCACGGCGGTCTGCACCAGATCGCCCCGGTATTTGGGGAAGATCACGCCCTTGGACACCGCGCCGACCTGGTGACCCGCGCGGCCGATGCGCTGCAGCCCGCTGGCCACGCTGGGCGGCGCCTCCACGCACGCGACCAGGTCCACCGCACCCATGTCGATGCCCAGCTCCAGGCTGGAGGTGGCGACCACGGCAGGCAGCCGGCCCGACTTGAGCGCCTCCTCGATCTGTGCCCGCTCCTCCTTGGAGACCGAGCCATGGTGCGCGCGCACGATCTCCGTCACGACGCCCTTGCTCGCCCCGGCCTGCGCCATCATGTCGGCCGGCATCCGCTTGGGCGGCTCCCACCTAGAACCGCCGGGGGCCCGCTTGCCACCGGGCCCCTGCTCCCGGATCGAGCCGTCAAGTGTCCCCTCGCCACCGGGCCCCGGCTCCGGGATCGAGCCGCCGGGTGTCCCCTCGCCACCGGGCCCCTGCTCCGGGATCGAGCCGCCGGGTGTCCCCTCGCCACTCGGCCCTGTCTCCCAGATCGACAGGTCGATGGCATCGGCGCCGTGCTCCCGCTCGTAGGCGAGCTCATTGAGCCTGGTGCACAGCCGCTCGGCCAGCCGCCGCGAGTTGGCGAACACGATCGTGGAGCTGTGCGCGTCGATGAGATCGAACAGCCGGTCTTCGACATGGGGCCAGATCGACCTGTTGGCGGGCTCCGGGGCGAAGTCGTCGCCCTCCGCCCGCGGCCCGCCTTCCATCTCGGTCATGTCCTCGACCGGGACCACGACCTCGATCTCGATCCGCTTGTCCGCCGGCGGTTGCACCACGGTGGCCGGCCGGGTCCCGCCGAGGAACGCCGCCACCTCGCTCACCGGCCGCACCGTCGCCGACAGCCCGATCCGCTGGGCGGGCCGCTCGAGCAGCGCGTCCAGTCGCTCCAGGCTGAGCGCCAGATGCGCGCCGCGCTTGGTGGCCGCGACTGCGTGCACCTCGTCCACGATCACCGTCTCGACCCCGCGCAGTGCCTCCCTCGCCTGGCTGGTGAGCAGCAGGAACAGCGACTCCGGCGTCGTGATCAGGATGTCGGACGGTTTGGCCGCGAACTTCCTGCGGTCCTCGGCGGGCGTGTCGCCGGAGCGGATCGCCACCGAGATCTCCGGGACGGGCAGCCCGAGTCGCCGCGCCGTCTGCTTGAGACCGGCCAGCGGCGCGCGAAGGTTGCGCTCCACGTCCACGGCTAGCGCCTTGAGCGGCGACACGTAGAGCACCCGCGTCCCCTTGCTCCCGACCGGCCCTTTGAGCGGCCCTTTGAGCGGCCCTTTGGGCGGCTCTTTGGGCGGCGCCGCCGCCAGCCGGTCGAGCGACCACAGGAACGCCGCCAGCGTCTTGCCCGACCCGGTAGGCGCGACGACCAGGGTGTTGTCGCCGCGCGAGATCGACTCCCACGCCCCCTCCTGGGCGGTCGTGGGAGCTTGGAAGGCTCCAGTGAACCATTGCCTGGTCATCTGGCTGAACTGGTCTAGCGAGCTCACCAGCACATACTGCCTCGCGCCACCGACAGAAATCGCATTGGCCCGGCAGCGTGCGATTGAGGCGGGGTTCTGGCGGACATACAGCGACCGTGACCATTGATTACGCGGCCATCGAAGCCCGCCGAGCGGAAATCAGGCAGCGCTACGTCTTACCGCGCCGACCATCGAGCAGCGCGCGCGGGCTGCACCACATCGCCCTGCTATCGTCGAATGTGGAGCGCACCATCCAGTTCTACCAGGACCTCCTGGAGTTCCCGCTCACGGAGATCATCGAGAACCGCGACTACAAAGGCTCGAACCACTTCTTCTTCGACATCGGCAACGGCAACCTGCTCGCGTTCTTCGACTTCCCTGGGCTCGACCTGGGCCCGTACCAGGAAGTGCTCGGCGGGCTGCACCACATCGCGATCTCGGTCGACCCCGCCACGTGGGAGCGGTTGCGCGGGAAACTGGAGATGGCCGGCGTGCCGCACCAGATCGAGAGCGGCGCCTCCATTTACTTCAAGGACCCCGATGGCGCCCGGCTGGAGCTGCTCGCCGACCATCTCGGTGAGATGTACGGCGCGCGGGTGTTGTGACCTAACGTCGCGACGCCCTGCGCGTACGCGGCCTGCCCGCACGGGGCTCCTGCCTGATACCGGCATGCCTTTCTGATCGCTCGGCTTTCTCCTTCTGCACGGCGAGGCGCAGCGTGAGCAGTAACTGGCGGCGCCTGGCCCGGTGGGCCTTCGTCTTGGCGGTCTTCGGGGGTGAAGACTTGGGGGTCTTTGGCATGCGGTTGTCTTACCCACCCTCCGCGCGATTCCATACTTGTTTCCATGCGGTTGACGGAGTTCTGGAGACGGATGAAGGCTCATTTCGGCGAGACGTACGCCGAGTCGTGGGCCCGCGACTACGTGATCGCCCCGCTCGGCGGGCGTACGGTCATGCAGGCGCTGGCCGACGGGGAGAGCGCCAAGACCGTCTGGCGGGCCGTCTGCCAGGTGGAGGACGTCTCATCCAAGCTGCGCTGAGCCGAGGGTCTCCCGTAGCGCGCCGGCCGTGCGCTCCAGGTCGTCCGCGCGGCCATGGCCGCCGTCCGACCACAGGAACTGCCATCCGCTGCTCGTCGGAGTGGCGAAAATGATCGTCTGACGGCCCGTGTGCGGGTGCCACACCCACAACACCGGATCGTTGCCGCCGACCATGCGGCTCACCAGACCCTGGTTGGGCAGCAATTCGGCGAGCGCCTCGAGATGAGCGCGCCGTTCCCCGGTGTAGCCGCTCGCCACGTCGCCGCCTCCAACCGTCGCCGCTGCAGTGAGTCTCCCCAGCTCACCGCGCATGACAACATCGTCAGGGGAAGCTCTCGAACCAGTCGGGGCCGCTGTTCCCCACCGGTGGCGGTGCCTCTGAGCGCCATCCTCTGGCGCCTGCCGGCAGCGGGATGGCCCGAGCTGCCGTACGAGCGGCAGCAGGGTGGCCCGAGCTGCCGTACGAGCAGGCCGACGCGATACTTAAGCCCCTGGACATCGGCATGCACCAGCTCACCTTGCCGGGCCCGAGCAATGCCCTCCAAGCCGTTCCCTGTGACCCTGCGCCTCCTCACCGCTCCGAAGACGGGCGATCGACGGTGGCCGGAGGGCGGGCGATCGACGGCGGCCCGTGCTTCTATATGCACCTGCGTATCCCTGTGTATTCCTGCGTGTTCCTGATGTGATCGAACAGTCGTTCGGCTAAGATGGGACAACGCCGAGCCACGTCTTCCCCGGCAGTCGCAGAAAATGTCGGTGGCAGGTCGTAGCTTTCACTCGACTGATCGGACCACGACCCTCCAGGGGGAGCTCCCATGGCTATCAACGACCGCGAGAAGGCCCTCGAGACCGCGCTCGCTCAGATCGAGCGGCAGTTCGGCAAGGGCTCAGTGATGCGCCTGGGCGACGACGCCCGAGCTCCCATCGAGGTGGTCCCTACGGGGTCGATCTCTCTTGACGTGGCGCTCGGCATCGGCGGCCTGCCGCGCGGCCGCATCGTCGAGGTCTACGGCCCTGAGTCGTCGGGTAAGACCACGGTCGCCCTGCACGCGGTGGCCAACGCCCAGCGGGCCGGCGGCATCGCGGCGTTCATCGACGCCGAGCACGCCCTCGACCCCGAATACGCCAAGAAGCTGGGGGTCGACACTGACGCCCTGCTGGTCTCCCAGCCCGACACGGGCGAGCAGGCGCTCGAGATCGCCGACATGCTGATCAGGTCCGGCGCCGTGGACATCATCGTCATCGACTCGGTGGCCGCGCTCGTGCCCAAGGCCGAGATCGAGGGCGAGATGGGCGACAGCCACGTCGGCCTCCAGGCCCGCCTCATGTCCCAGGCCCTGCGCAAGATCGCCGGCGCCCTCAGCAACACCGGCACCACCGCCATCTTCATCAACCAGCTCCGCGAGAAGATCGGCGTCATGTTCGGCAGCCCCGAGACGACGACCGGCGGCAAGGCGCTCAAGTTCTACGCCTCGGTGCGCATGGACATTCGCCGCATCGAGACGCTCAAGGACGGCACGGAGGCGGTGGGCAACCGCACCAGGGTCAAGGTCGTGAAGAACAAGATGGCCCCGCCCTTCCGCGTCGCCGACTTCGACATCCTCTACGGCGTGGGCATCTCCCGCGAGGGCGGTCTCATCGACATGGGTGTCGAGCACGGCTTCGTCCGCAAGTCCGGGGCTTGGTACACGTACGAGGGCGACCAGCTCGGTCAGGGCAAGGAAAACGCCCGCAACTTCCTGAAGAACCATCCCGACATGGCCAACGAGATCGAGAAGAAGATCAAGGACAAGCTGGGCGTGGGCCCGCGCCTCGACGCCCCCGCCGAGGCCGCTGCCGCTACCGCCCCGGCCCCGGCCGCCGCCCCTTCCGGCCGCGGCTCGAAGTCCACTCCCAAGCCGGGCGACGTCTGATCGTCCGTCCCATGAGTGACCTGAACCGGCCACAGGTGCCCCGCACTCGGGGCGCCTGGCCCGGATGTCCTCGCGGGTTCCTGCACGGGTCCCGCGCCGCCACCTTCGCCGGAGGGGGAGGAGCCTTTGGCTAGCTCACCATCGCGCGGACGGGACCTGGCTCGTTCGGCGTCGGACGGCTGGCCGTCGGTCGACGAGTGGCGCGAGCAACGCGACAACCGCCTTCGCGCCTCGGAAGCAGGAACCGCCGACACGGGGGACGCGACCACGCCGCCCGCGGACGACCCACCCGCCGCCCCCATGCACAGCCGGGCGGACACCGGGTGGCAGGAAGCCACCGGCGAGCGCCCCAAGGGCCGACAAGCCGCCGACACCAGCGGCCACTCCGCCGAACCCCGCTCCGGAGAGAACGCTCCTACAGCCGACCAGGCGGACACTGGACGGGATCTCGGCGACGAGACCCCTGACGGCGGCTACGGAGGCGAGGGATGGCACTCCGAGGTGCTGGCCGGCAGCAGCTGGTTCGCCAATGTCCAGGCGGACGGCGGCAACGAACGACCGGCCAGAGGACGCCGATCCGACGATCTTCCCGTCGATCACTCCAATGAGCACCTTGACGACCGCTCCAACGGCCTGACCGGGAAAAGACCACGAGCCGGCCGGAAGGGCCAACGTTCCGACCAGCAGACCCGACGGGCCACCTGGGAGGCCCAGCGTTCCGATGGGGATGCTCAGGGGGCGAGCTGGGAGGGCCAGCAGGCTGACCGGGAGGCGCGATGGGGTGGCCTTGGGGCCCAGCGTTCCGATGGGGATGCTCACGGGGCGAGCTGGGAGGGCCAACAGGCTGACCGGGAGGGCCAACAGGCTGACCGGGAGGGCCAGCGTCCCGGGCGGAGAGGGCGGGGGTCAGGTGAGAGAGGCCGACGGGGTCGTGGCCGGCTGCCCGACGGGCCTGACAGCCCTGCCGGGGCAGGACCCGATGCCGACCCGGAGTCGGTGGCCCGGGCCATCTGCCTGCGTCTCCTCACGATGGCTCCCAAGACGCGAGCCCAGCTCGCCGACGCCCTCCGCAAGCGGGACGTGCCGGAGGAAGCCGCCGAGGCAGTGCTCAGCCGGTTCTCCGAGCTCGGCCTGATCAACGACGAGGCGTTCGCGGAAGCCTGGGTCGACTCCCGGCACCACGGCCGCGGCCTGGCCCGACGCGCCCTGGCAGCCGAGTTGCGCCACCGGGGCGTGGACAACGACACGGTGAAGGAAGCCGTGGAGCGCCTGGACCCCGACCAGGAGGCGGAGACGGCCCGTCGGCTGGTGGATCGTAAGCTCGCCGCCACCCGATCCCTGGACCCGCAAACGCGCACCCGCCGCCTCGCGGGCATGCTCGCCCGCAAGGGCTACTCCTCCGGCCTGGCCTACCGCGTCATCCGGGAAGCCCTGGAGGAGGAAGGCATCGACCTCGAAACCGACTTTCCCTAGACTTCCCCTCACATTTGGCGCTCCGCGCTGTGACAACCCGCCCCATCGACGCCCCTCCCGCCATGCTCGCCGGACCGGCAGCCCGCGTGCCGGACAGAACGGGGTCCGCTCGGGTCCGACGCTGGGTGGTCCGCTTGCCGGAGAACGGCGTCAGCTCGGGCCCTTCTAGGCCGTCCGCTGGCCGGCCACGACGGGGTCCCTCTGGCCCGCCTGGGCCGTCCGCTTGCCCGGCCGTCCGTTTGCCCACTCGCTCGCCGGCCGCCCACTCGCTCGCCTGCCGCCCGCTCGCCCGCCTGCTCGCTCGCCCGCCCGCCGGCCGCTCGCCCGCCCGCCCGCTCGCGCGCCCGCTCGTCCGGTCGCTCGTCCGCCCCGCCGCTCGCCCTTCCGCGCCGCGGTCCGCTAGGCCGTCGGCGGTCCGCTAGGCCGTCGGCGGTCCGCTCGGCCGGCGGCTCGCTCGGCCCGGCCGGCCGTCGGCGGGCCGCGGGTGCTTCGCGCTCTCCCTCCAGAGCAAAGAGCGGAGTTTGCGTTTCGTTCACCTTTCTCCGCTCCTTGGATGGGTTGGGACTGCGGGTGTGGCTGCGTCCGGCCAGGTCACGCGTCATCGTCGTGGTCCCCGGAACGCCTGGTCGGACGGGGGCGACGGGCTCGGGTAGGGGCAATACCGGCATTAATGGGGGATATTGGACCGAATGTGGAGCTGCAGGCCTGTAAGACACGCTTGATAACGCGTTTGCTTGCTCGTGACCAGTTCGACGCATAACCTCGACGACAGTGAGGGAGTTACTCCGCGCAGCGCGGATTGCCATACCGGTGAACGACGGACGAACGAGCTTGGTTGATCGAGGCGGGAGAGGTGTCGGCTTTCGCAGTCGACGCCCGGTCAGCCTTGGCTTGACATCGATCCTGGCGCCGAACGGGCTCTGCGTGGCGCGCTTGTAACCCCCTCCCATGTCTGGGTCCGCGTTATGAGGTGTTGACGAACGCGAGGAGGGCGGGGCGCACATGGGGCCGCTGGTCGTGGTGCTGATGGTGGCGGTGCTCGTGCTCGCGTTCGGGATGATCGTCGCGCTTCTCGTCGTCATACGCCGCACGTCCGGCAGCGTGCCGAAAGCGGGGGCCAAGCCGAGCCCCGAGCAGATGCAGGCCGCGCACGAGGAGATCGAGCAGGCACGTGAGGAGGCGCGGGAGATCCGCCACAAGGCGGAGACCGACGCCGATGAGATGCTGCGCAGGTCAGAGGCGGCCGCCGAGAGCGCCGCGCAGATGCGCCGCGAGGTCGAGCAGGAGAGTCGGATACTCAAGTCCGAGCTCAAGGAGCTGCGTGCCGACCTCGAACGCCGGGAAGCCAGACTGGCCGAGCGGGAGCAGCGGCTGGATGAGGAGGCCAGGCGGCAGGCCGATCGGGACAGGAAACTGGCCGAGACCGAGGTCGAGCTCGCTGACCGGCGCGAGGAGCTGCTCCAGGTGGAGGAGGAGCGTCGGGTCGTCTTGGAGCGGGTCGCCGGGCTGACCACCGACCAGGCCAAGGCCGAGCTGGTCAAGGAGATCGAGAACCAGGCCAAGCGCGAGGCCGCGCTGATCGTCAGGGAGATCGAGGGTGATGCCCGCAAGGAGGGCGAGAAGCGGGCGACCAAGATCGTGACGCTGGCCGTGCAGCGGGTCGCGGCGGAGCAGACCGCGGAGTCGGTCGTCAGCGTGCTGCACCTGCCTGGGGACGAGATGAAGGGCCGCATCATCGGCCGCGAGGGCCGCAACATCCGGGCCTTCGAGTCGACCACCGGCGTGAATCTCATCATCGACGACACCCCCGAGGCGGTGTTGTTGTCCTGTTTCGACCCGGTCAGGCGGGAGACAGCGCGGCTCACACTCGAGAAGCTCGTGCTCGACGGCCGCATCCACCCGCAGCGCATCGAGGAGGCGCACGATCGCAGCCGCCAGGAGGTGCAGGACCTGTGCGCGCGGGCAGGTGAGGACGCCCTGGTGGAGCTGGGCATCACCGACATGCATCCGGAGCTGACGCTGCTGCTCGGGCAGCTGAGGTACCGCACCTCGTACGGGCAGAACGTGCTGAAACACCTCATCGAGTCCGCGCACATCGCCGGGATCATGGCCGCCGAGTTGAAGATGAACCAGACGCTGATGAAGCGCTGCGCCCTGCTGCACGACATCGGCAAGGCACTCACGCACGAGGTCGAGGGCAGCCATGCGCTGATCGGCGCGGAGATCGCCCGCCGCTACGGCGAGGAGGAAGACGTGGTGCACGCCATCGAGGCGCACCACAACGAGGTCGAGGTACGCACCGTCGAAGCGGTGCTCACGCAGGCCGCCGACGCGATCAGCGGCAGCCGGCCCGGCGCCCGCCGGGAGTCCTTGGAGGCGTACGTCAAGCGGCTGGAGCGGCTGGAGGAGATCGCGCAGTCGTACGAGGGCGTGGAGAAGGTGTTCGCCATGCAGGCCGGGCGGGAGATCAGGGTCATGGTCAAGCCGGACGCGATCGACGACATCCAGGCCCAAGTGATCGCCAGGGACGTGGCCAAGCAGGTGGAGGAGGAGCTCACCTACCCCGGGCAGATCCGGATCACGGTCGTACGGGAGTCGCGCGCCACGGAGTTCGCCCGGTGAGCAAGGGCCCGTTGAGCAAGAGCCTGTTGAGCAAGAGCCTGTTGAGCAAAGCCCGTTATGTGAAGATCTGCTGGTAGAAGGCCAGTTCGGCGGCCAGGGCGGCGCTGCGGGTCTCGGTGCGGCGGAAGCCGTGCGACTCGCCGTCGAAGGCGAGGTACGTGCAGGCGATCCCACGCTCTGACAGCGCGTCGGCGAAGGCCGCGGACTGCTCGGGCGGTACCACGGGATCGTCGAGCCCCTGCAACAACAGCATGGGGCAGGAGACGCCGTCGACGAGGGCGAGCGGCTCGCGAGTGGTGTACACCTGCGGATCTTCCGGTCCGACCAGCCACTCCACGTAACGTGAGGCGAAGTCGTGGGTGTGCGCGGCAAGCGGGGCCAGCATGCTGATCCCGTAGTACGCCACGCCGCCGGCGAACACATCGGACCGGCAGCAGGCGGCCATCACGGTCCAGCCGCCGGCGCTCCCACCGCGTGCCGCGATCCTGGCAGGGTCGGCATGGCCCTCGGCGGTCAGCCATGCGGCGGCGGCGAGCGTGTCCGCCACGTCCAGCAGTCCCCACTGCCCCTTCAGCCGCTCGCGGTAGGCCCTTCCATAGCCCGTCGAGCCGCTGTAGTTGACGTCGAGCACGCCGATGCCGCGCGAGGTCAGGAACGCCTTCTCCAGGTCGAGTGCGGTGTCGGCGTGCGCGATCGGCCCGCCGTGCACGAAGATCACGTAGGGCGGCGCTCCGCCCTCGGTGGCCGGGCCGTACGGAGGGTAGAGAAAGGCGTGGATGTCCTCGCCGGAGCGCGGCACCCGCACCGCCTGCGGCACGGGCAGTAAGGCTGGGTCCGGCAACCGTTCAAGGTCCTGCTGCAGCGCTCGGCTCCGGCCGGTGGGAGTGTCCACGCTGACGACGGACCGGGGAACGGCGGGGGCGTATCCGATCCCGGTCACGGTCGTGCCGTCGGCGGCCAGTGTCCCGTCCCACCCGCTGTAGGGCATGTCGAGGTCGGTGAGGGCGCCCGACGCCGGGTCGAGCACGCCCAGACGCAGGTCCGCGTGCCCGTGCAGGACGGCCAGCCGCCCATCCTCGAGCACAGCGTACGGCCGGCCGCCCAGGAGCCGCGGCGGAGGGGTGAACTCCTCTTCGGCCGGGCAGAGCGCCTGCGCGCCGTCGCCGTGCAGGCCGACCTCGTAGAGGTTCCACCAGCCGGAGGAGTCGGAGATGAGGTAGAGGCGGGAGTCGTTCTTCCACGTCGGCGCCAGCACGGACTCCGATGCGCCGCCCCGCACCGTCCACGCGCCGCCGCCCGACAGGGACGTGACGCGTAGCTCCGTGCCGTCCCATGGTCTGCGTGGATGGTTCCAGCAGACGTAGGCCAGATGCCGCCCATCGGGTGAAATGGCGGGAGAGGCGTAGAAGTCGCACCCGGTGGCCCATTCGCGGACGTCGCCGCCGTCCAGCGGGACCGACACCACTGCCCGGGTGACCTTGCCGTCCTCGGCGTGCCGCTCTCGTACGCACCACACCTGGCCGTCGTGGACTAGCAGATCGGCGTAGCGGCAGCCCTCCGGCGTGAGAGGTTTCGGCTCGCCGTTATCACCCAGAATGTAGAGGCGCTGATCCTCGTAGTTGGCGAAGACCACCTCGCCCGCAGGGGTCACGGCGTAGGGACGGCCGCCGTCCTCGTGGACCCTGGTGCGCGCGCTCCACGGCGCAGGAAGCAGCTCACGGCAGGTGCCGTCGGCGGCGCGGCACATGAGTGTGGTGCGCCCGCCCTCGCCCGGGCGGTCCTCCGTCCACCACACCCGGCCGTCCCGGGCCGCCGGCCAGGCGGGGCGCACGCCCGAACCCGCCACGTCTCTGGTCGAAATGGGGGAGGGCCAGAAAGGCATACCCGCATCCTGCCGGAAGATCGCCCAGCATGCGGGCGGTCCCCCGAGATCAGGGGCATCCCTCGGCCCGCGGGAGGGACGAGGGCAGCCTGAGCCCCGTCCTGCCGAACCACTTGTGCAGCAGCCGGGGGGCCGTGCCGTCCCGCCACATCTCGATGATCGCCCGATTGACGGCCTCGCAGGTGGCGGTGTCACCCATCTTCAGCCCCACGCCCCACTTCTCCCGGAGGAACGGGTCGTTCAGCAGCCTGAACCGGCCAGGCTCGGCCTCGGCGAAGCCGGCCAGGATCAAGTTCTGGGTGCTGATCGCGTCGAGCTGGCCGGCGGCGAGCATGCTCACGCACTCGGAGTAGTTCCTCGCGGGCACCAGCTCCGCCGGCAGATCCAGCATGCCGTCCGGCGGCGGATCCACGATCCGCCGGTACGAGTTCGACCCCTCCGCCAGGCAGATTCGCTTATTCCGAAGATCGGTCACCTTCCTGATGCTGGTGTTGTCGGCGCGGACCATCGTGTCCTGCTCGACGAGCACGTATGGCCCGCCGAAGGTCACGTGGCGCTTGCGGGCCTCGGTGATGGCGTAGGTGGCGAAGATCATGTCCACGGTGCCGTTCTGGAGCAGCGCCTCACGGGTGGACGAAGGCGACTCCCGCCACGTGATCTGCACGTCCTCGCCGCCGGCCAGCGCCTTGACGACGTACCTGGCGACGTCCACGTCGAACCCCTGAGGGTCGCCGGGGCCGGCCTTCAGCCCCAGGCTCGGCTGATCCCACTTCGTGCCGACGACGACCTGCTTGGCACCCCTGATCTTCTCCACGACGGTCGAGTACGCGCCCCCGCCTTGGCATGCGGCCAGGGTCACCACCATCACCATGGCCGTCCCCGCGAACGCCGCCCCCAGCATGCTTCGAGTGTGTGCGCTGGGAAACGCCCGGAAACCGGTCTTACCCGAGATGTGGACGTTTCTTGGCGTTTTACGGGTACACGGGCGGCGGGCGCTCGGCCCGCCGCCCGGTCATTCCCCTGTGTCGGACAGAGCCACGCCGGTCACGGCGCCGCCCATGCCGGCCGCCAGGGCGATGGAGCCCGCGCCGGGCGGCACGATGGGCCCCGCGGCGGTCTTGCGGCTGCGCCTGCTGCGCCGCTCCAGCCAGGTGGCCAGGTAGCTCAGCGCCATGTTGAGCAGCACGTAGATGATCCCGATGACGATCGCCGCCGGGATCAGCGAGCCGAAGAAGACGGCAGGCAGGATCTTGAAGCCGGTGTTGAGCAGGTCGACGTAGGCGATGATGTAGCCGAGCGCCGTGTCCTTCAGCAGCACCACGAGCTGGCTGACGATCGCCGGCATCATCGCCGTGACGCCCTGCGGCAGCAACACCAGCCGCATGACCTGGTTCTTGCGCATGCCCACCGCGTACGCGGCCTCGGACTGCCCCTTCGGCACCGCGTTGACGCCGGCCTTCACGACCTCGGCCAGCACCGAGCCGTTGTAGAGGGTCAGGCCCAGGACCACGGCCATGAACGAGTAGTCGCCGCCGCCCATCAGCGTGGGCGCCAGGTAGAAGATGAAGAAGATCAGCAGCAGCAGCGGGATGGCCCGGAAGACCTCGACCACCACACCGGCCGGGATCCGGATCCAGGCGTGGTCGGACAGCCTGGCCAGGCCGAAGATCGCGCCGAAGGCCAGCGCCAGCACCGAGGCCACCGCCGCGGCCCGCAGCGTGCCGATCAGCCCGGGGACGATGTAGTTCTCCCACGTGGACCACTGCAGGAACGGCTGCCAGATCTTGCCTTCCCACTGGCCCTTGGCGTCGAAGCCGGCCCAGATGCCGTACAGCGCACCTGCCACTAGGGCGACGCCGATCGCCGTGAGGAGGCCGTTGCGCACTCGCGCGCGAGGGCCGGGGGCGTCGAACAGGATGGAGGTGCTCATCGGGCCACCGCCATGCGTCGTGCCAACCAGCCGGTGAAGAAACCGACGGGCATGGTCAGCGCCATGAACGCGACGACGATGCCCAAGAAGATCGGGATCGACGCGCCCGTCGTGTCGAACGTCTCCTTCATCTCGGCCGCCGCGTCGGCGAGGAATCCGCCGGCGGTGGCCACCGTGGTGTTCTTGATCATGGCGATCATCACGCTGCCCAGCGGCGCGATGACCGCGCGGAACGCCTGCGGCAGGATGATCATCGTCAGCGACTGCATGAACGTCAGCCCGATCGCCCTGGCCGCCTCTGCCTGCCCGAGCGGCACCGTGTTGATGCCGGCGCGCAGCGCCTCGCACACGAACGCGGCGGTGTAGGCAGACAGTCCCATCGCGACGAGCCAGAAGGAGTTGGTCAGCGGCGTCTCGGAGAAGACCAGGCCGAGCTGATCGCTCAGGCCCAGCGCCGAGAAGGCCAGCACCAGGGTCAGCGGGGTGTTGCGCACCACGTTGACGTAGACCGTGCCGGCCGCGCGCAGCACCGGCGTCGGAGAGACCCGCATCGCCACCAGGATCGTGCCGAGGATCAGGGAGGCCACCGCGCCCACGAGCGAGAGCTTGACGTTCTCCAGGAAACCCAGTGAGAGGTTGGGGGCGTACTTGATTAGTTCGTCCATCGTGCTCCACCACATAGAGCGGCGGCGACCGGGTTTCCGGCCGCCGCCTCTGGCGTGATCAGCTGCAACCCTCGGCCGGCGGGGCCGACGTGGACACCTGCAGACCCTGAATGCCGCCGAACCACTTGTCCAGCAGCTGCTTCATGGTGCCGTTGTCCCACAGCTTCTTCACCGCGGTGTTGACGGCCTCGCAGGTCTTGGTGTCGCCCTTCTTGAGGCCGATGCCGTACTTCTCGTCCGTGAAGCCCTGGCCCAGCACCTTGAAGTTGCCACCGGCCTGCTTGGCGAAGCCCGCCAGGATCAGGTCGTCGGTGGTGACCGCGTCGAGGTTGCTGCCGTTGAGCTTCTGCACGCACTCGGAGTAGTTGGCGGCGTCGACGGTCGTCGCGTCGATGTCGAGCTCGCCGTCCGGCGGCGGGTCGGTGATCCGCTTGTAGGAGTTGGAGCCCGCGGCCTTGCAGATCTTCTTGCCCTTGAGGTCCTGCGGGGAGGCGATCGAGGCGTCGTCCTTGCGGACCATGACGTCCTGGTGCGCGATGACGTACGGGCCACCGAAGGTGACCTTGGCCTTGCGCTCCTCGGTGATGGAGTAGGTGGCGAAGACGATGTCGACCGTGCCGTTCTGGAGGAACGGCTCGCGGTTGGACGAGGCCGACTCCTTCCACTCGATCTCCACGTCCTTGCCGCCGGCCATCTCCTTGACGACGGCCTTGGCCACGTCGACGTCGAAACCCTCGGGCTCGGCGCCCTTCTTCAGGCCCAAGCTCGGCTGGTCCCATTTGGTGCCGACGACGATCTTGCTCGCCCCCTGGACCTTTTCCACCACAGTGGCGTAGGACTGGCCCCCGCCGCCACAAGCGGTCAGGCCCGCGGCCAGTGCCGCTACCGAGAGCGCTATGGCTCCCGCTCGACGCATGTGCATGTGTACCTGCCCTCGTAATAAATCAGTGCGTGAGGATCTTCGAAAGAAAGTCGCGCGCCCGGTCGGTCTGCGCGTTCGTGAAGAACTCGTCGGGAGTGTTCTCCTCCACGATCTGGCCGTCTGCCATGAAAACCACCCGGTTGGCGGCCCGGCGGGCAAAGCCCATCTCGTGCGTGACGACCATCATGGTCATCCCGTCACGGGCCAGCCCGATCATGACATCGAGCACCTCCTGCACCATCTCGGGGTCCAGTGCCGAGGTCGGCTCGTCGAACAGGATCATCTTCGGGTCCATGGCCAGCGCTCTGGCGATCGCGACCCTCTGCTGCTGGCCGCCGGAGAGCTGAGCCGGGTATTTATCCGCCTGCGCCGCGATGCCCACCCGCTCCAGAAGCTCCATCGCCCGCTTGCTGGCGGCGTCCTTGGAGACGCCGCGCACCTTGGTCGGGCCGAGGGTGACGTTCTCCCGGATGGTCTTGTGGGCGAACAAGTTGAACGACTGGAAAACCATGCCTACTTCAGAGCGTAGCCTGGCCAGCGCCTTGCCCTCGGCGGGCAGCACCTGACCGTCAAATATGATCTTCCCGTCGTCGATCGTCTCCAACCGGTTGATCGCGCGGCAGAGCGTTGACTTCCCCCCGCCCGATGGGCCGATGACGACCAGGACCTCGCCACGAGAGACGGTCAAGTTGATGTTCTTCAGGACGTGCAAGGCCCCGAAGTGCTTGTTGACGTTCTCCAACTGCACCAGTGGAGTGCCGTCGCCGTTCTCCGTCATGGAACGAAACGGTAGAGGGCATTAAGACGCTGGTCACTAACCGAGTGGTACCGATCCGATCACATCCGGCCGTCAAGCTGGTCTTTTAGATCGGTGAGGGCCGTTGCAAGCCCGACACCGATTACCCTTGAACATGCCATGACTGTGACCCAGGAGGGCGCCCGCACGTACCAAGTGCGCACATACGGGTGCCAGATGAACGTGCATGACTCCGAGCGGCTGTCGGGCCTGCTGGAGGACGCCGGCTACGTGCCCGCGCCGGACGGCGAGACCGCCGACGTGGTCGTGTTCAACACGTGTGCCGTGCGGGAAAACGCCGACAACCGCCTCTACGGCAACCTCGGCCACCTCAGGCCGGCCAAGACCCGTAACCCACGCATGCAGATCGCCGTGGGCGGCTGCCTAGCGCAGAAGGACCAGGGCGAGATCGTCCGCAAGGCGCCGTGGGTGGATGTGGTGTTCGGCACCCACAACATCGGCTCGCTGCCGGTGCTGCTGGAGCGGGCCCGCATCGAGGGCGAGGCGCAGGTCGAGCTGAAGGAGTCCCTGGAGGTCTTCCCCTCGACGCTACCCACCAAGCGCGAGTCTCCCTATGCGGCCTGGGTGTCCATCTCGGTCGGCTGCAACAACACGTGCACGTTCTGCATCGTGCCGTCGCTGCGCGGCAAGGAGAAGGACCGCCGTCCCGGCGACATCCTTGCCGAGGTCCAGGCCTTGGTGGACCAGGGCGTCCTCGAGGTCACCCTGCTCGGCCAGAACGTCAACACCTACGGCGTGGAGTTCGGCGACCGCTTGGCCTTCGGCAAGTTGCTGCGTGCGTGCGGCGACATCGACGGCCTGGAGCGGGTCCGCTTCACCTCCCCGCACCCGGCCGCCTTCACCGACGACGTGATCGCCGCCATGGCCGAGACACCCAACGTGATGCACCAGCTGCACATGCCGCTGCAGTCGGGCTCTTCGCGCATTTTGAAGGCCATGCGGCGGTCGTACCGCGCCGAGCGCTATCTCGGCATCATCGAGCGCGTGCGCGCCGCCATGCCGGACGCCGCCATTTCGACGGACATCATCGTCGGCTTCCCGGGGGAGACCGAGGAGGACTTCCAGGGCACGCTCGACGTCGTCCGCCAGAGCCGCTTCGCCAACGCCTTCACCTTCCAATACTCCATCCGCCCCGGCACCCCGGCGGCCACCATGCCCGACCAGGTGCCCAAGGAGGTCGTCCAGGAGCGCTACGAGCGGCTGGTCGCCCTGCAGGAGGAGATCTCCTGGGAGGAGAACAAGACGCAGGTCGGCCGGACGCTGGAGGTGCTGGTGGCCGAGGGCGAAGGACGCAAGGACGACGCCACCCGGCGGTTGTCGGGCCGGGCGGCGGACAACCGGCTCGTGCATTTCTCGGTGGGGTCCGAGGTGCCGCGGCCTGGTGACATGGTGACGGTCGAGGTGACGTACGCGGCGCCGCACCACCTGGTGGCGGACGGGGCCGTGCCGTCGGTCCGGCGCACTCGGGCGGGCGACGCCTGGGAGGCCCGCCAGGCCGGCCCGGCGACCGGGCCCGGGGTCCTGCTGGGCATGCCCACGATCGGCCGTCCCGACCCGCTGCCTGCCGCGCCGACGGGTGCCTGCTCGGCGCACTGAGGCGACGTTTCCGTCACGTCATGGCCGGCCGTGACGGCAGAGTCACCCGCGACCTCCGGCCGGCCGGCGGGACCGCAGCAGTCAGGCGGGCTGCTCGAAGACGAAGTTGATGATGTCGGGGAGCCGGACGACGCGGCCGAACGCTCCCCAGTTGCCGTCGGGGATCTCGACGATGTGCACCCATGCGGACGGCTCGGTGGAGAACCGGTCGGGATCGTCGTCGGCCTTGGCCAGCACGGCCGTGACCCGCCGTACCATCTCGGCGCGCTTGTCATCGTCCAAGGACCCCGCCGGAACGCTCACCCGGACCACGTATCTGGCCGGCTCGTCCGCCGCCACCGGGCGCCCGCCGACAGACCAGGCGTCCACGTCCTGGAAGATCAGCCAGGATATGGACCTCGCGGCCGCGGTGTCGGGGGCGCCCTCCACCTGCATGACCTCCGCGACGAGCTCCTCGGACAAGCGGGCGCGCTGGTCCTCGCGGAGCGAACCGCGGGGAGCGAACACTTCGACGAACGGCATGTCGTCCTCCCTTGAGGGTTGCTTTATTGAACTTACTTCCAAGCGGAAGCTATCCCGGGTGCATTCAATAAGGCAACCCTCTAGGCTGAACGACATGCGCCGAACCAGCTTCGCCGACATGAGCTGCGCCATCGCCCGCAGCGTGGAGATCGTGGGGGACTGGTGGACGCCCCTCATCATTCGTGACGTCTATCTGGGCGTCAGCCGCTTCGACGACCTGGTCACCGATCTCGGGATCTCCCGCAATCTGCTGACCGCCCGGCTCGATTACCTGGTCGACCAGCAGATCCTCGAACGGCGCCCCTACCAGGAGCGCCCCCCGCGCCACGAGTACGGCCTCACCGAAGCCGGCCGGGATCTCGTGCCTGTGCTGATGGCCCTGATGGCATGGGGTAACCGGTGGGCCGGGCTGACGGACGGCCCACCGGCCCTCCTCGAACACCGGCCCTGCGGAAACCTCTTCACCCCGCTGATCGTCTGCCCGCACTGCGGGGAGCAGGTCACCGCCGACGACGTCAAGGTCCACCCTGGGCCGGGAGGTCGCGTGGGACCCGGCACCTGGCTCCTCGCCGAGCGACTCACTCAATCGGACCCGTCGTGATGCCAGAGCCGATCGGCCCGGTTGCAGCGATTGCCCTGTCCGTCTCCACTGCATGTCCCAGCGTCGCAGGTGGAATCGGCAGCCAGGCCCGGTCGGCGGCGGATCGCGTTCCCACGGCCCGCCGCCTGTGACTCTCCGGCCTGGAGCGGATCAGTCGCCGCCGTCCCGCAAGGCCGCCACCTGCCGGTTGATCTCATGGAGGAAGGTCATGATGTCGTCGGCTTGCCAGCCGAAGAAGAGCTCTATCTCCTTGGGAGAGTTCCGCGACAGCGAATCGATCAGGCTGTTGAAGAGCAGCGTCAGCTCTCTGTCCGACAGCTCCCAGCGGTAGGTGTCGCCCTCGCCGCGCTCCAGCGTCGCCATCAGTTGTCCTTGTTCCAGTCCAGCCATTCGTTGAATTGCTTCTTGGTCATCTTCCTGCCGGTGGCCGACCAGTCGCTGCTGTCAGTAACGAGGGGATCAGCAGTTCTCGAGAATCGACTCCATCGCGTTCTTCTCCGCCGACGTGACCCAGACGTCGTACTTCGCCTTCACGTCGATCTGGCGGGCGATGTACGTGCAGCGGTAGGACTTGCGCGGCGGGAGCCAGGTCGCCGCGTCCGAGTCGCTCTTCTGGCTGTTCAGCGGACCGTCCACGGCCAGGAGGTTCAGGGGGTCGTTGGCGAACTCCTTGCGCTCGGTGGCCGACCACTGCTGGGCGCCCTTCTGCCAGGCGTCCGACAGTGGGATCACGTGGTCGATCTGGACGTCCATGCTCGTGTCCTGGCCGCGTTTGAACTCGATCGTCTTGCCGCTGTAGGGATCGTTCAGCGTGCCGGTCAGGACGATGCAGTCGTGGGTGCCGCGCTTGAAGGTCTCGTCCTCCAGGTCGCGCTTCAGGATGTCGTTACGGGTATCGCAGCCGTTGCGGTCCACGTCGGTCCACGCCGGGCCGAACTCGTCGCGGTCGAAGCCGGTCTTGGGTGCCCGCCCTTTGACGGCCAGCTTGGCGAGCTTCTTGCGGGCGTCCGAGACCGAGGCCGAGTCGGGCTTGTCCGGGGTGTCGGGGCGCGTGGACTGCGCGTCTAAGCCGCCGCAGCCGGTCAATACCGCCATCGTGGCCAGACCGGCCAGGAACGTCCGAACCCGCACCCCTACCCCCAGACTTCGCCTTTCGTAAAGTCAAGGTATAGCAAGTGCCCGTAAATGGTCTTATAACGCCTCAAGAGCCCCTAGCCTCCCACCTTGGCGCGAACGGGACCTCGCGCAGACGGGCGGACAGCGCGCTCACCGCTTCGAAGCGGGCGGCGAAGGCGGCGGCGGGGCTCTAGTCCCACAGGTAGTAGGACCACGCCTTGTCGTACGCTAATTAGGGATCATGACACGTCGGGAAGAGGCGGCATGGCGCAGCGGCGCTTACTCGAAGGACTTGGGGTCACGGTCGCTGAGGAAACGGCGTACCGGGCTTTGCTCAGACACGGTCCCGCGACGCTGAGCGAGCTGGCCGCCGAGACCGGCTCGTCCGCCGCCGCCATTCGCCGCATGTTGCCCCGGCTGGAGGATCTCGGCCTGATCTCCCGCGTGGCCGGCCGCCCCCTCCGCCTCATCGCCACTCCACCCACCATCGCCATCGACATCCTCGTCGCCCGCCGCCAGGAGGAGCTGACCCACAGCCGCGCCGCCGCCGCGCTTCTGGCCACGGAAGTCGCCGCTCGCAGCGGGCCGCAGCCGGAGGAGGTGCTGGAGGTGGTGACCGGCCGCGACGCCGTGGCGCGCCGCTACCTCCAACTGGAACGCAACGCCACGCGGGAGATGCTGGTGCTGGTGCATCCGCCGTACGCGGTGGACATCAGCGACGACCGGGAGAATCGGCAACGAGCGGCCCGCAGGGGAGCTCCCGTCACCCGCGGCATCTACAGCCCTCAGGCCTTCGAACACCCCGGCATGCTGGCCCACACGCGCCGCGCCATCGCCGACGGCGAGCAGGCCAGGCTTGGCCAGGTGCCGGTCAAACTGGCCGTCGCCGACGCCCGCACCGCCATCCTGCCGCTGGTCTCCGATGAGGACCAAGCCGTCGAGAGCGCCCTCGTGGTCCACCCGTCAGCGCTGCTCGACGCCCTGGTCGGCCTGTTCGAGACGCTGTGGCGAGCCGCCGTGCCGCTGCGCCTGTCGACGGAGGGCCTGGAACAGGAGCGAGAGGCCCCGGACGCCGAGGTGCTGGCCCTGCTGGCAGCCGGCATGAAGGATGATGCCATCGCCAGGCAACTGGGCCTGAGCCCGCGTACGGTGCAACGCCGCGTCCAGGTACTGAGCGAGCGACTGGGCGCCAGAACCCGCTTCCACGCCGGCTTCCTCGCCGCCCAGCACGACCTGCTGTCCAGGTGATCAGGACCGTCCCGCCTTTCTTTGGGTTGCGTAGATCAACCAGGTATTACTGGGGTACCGTGATGGTATGACCGAGAAGAGGGCGATCAGCCTGCCAGACGAGGACGCCGCATGGCTCGATCAGAAGGTGCAGTCAGGCGATGTCGCTTCTTTTTCGGCGGGCGTGGCCGCGCTGATCGCGGGCGCTCGTCAACGAGAAGCCTGGCTTGCCCGCGACGCGGAAGCCTTCGGTGAGCCGCTTCCCGACGATCCGGATCGTGAGGACTACTGGGCCGCTCGGCTGCGTCGCTCCACAGCCGAGGTCCTCGACGACAACAAGCACGATGCCGCATGATTCGCGGTCGCGTCCTGCACACCCCGGCCGTGGTCGGCTACCTCGGCGGTGACAAGGACCTGCGCATCATGCTTTCGGCCGCGGCTCGCGAGATGGTGACCCTCATCCTGCCCTCCACTGTGCTTACGACGGCCACCAGCGGCTATCCAGAGCTGTACTTCGCACGGCTCAATGCCCGCGTCGAGGCACTACTGTCGAACCCTTCCGTCGTCGTCGACCACCTTGTCGACCGAGGCGGCAGCGCTGAACGCGCGATCCGATCCGGTTTCCTCATGAACGTGCTGGGTCTCACGGTCGAGGATGCGCAGACTGCGGATTTGGCTCTCAACCGATCGGCCCCCGTGCTGACGAGCCGGGCCGGTGCTACGAGGCTCGCGAAGATCGAGCCACGGCTGCCGTTCGACCTGATCAACTGACCTGCCATTACGGCGACATCAGCTTCTTATGCGACGTTAGGTCACGCGACCAAGTTGACGCTTTCTCCGAAGACGGTCAGGGTGACGGTCGCTTGGTCGTCCGATGCCCTGGCATAGCTGCGGAGGGTATCCACCTTCAGGTCGATGGCCATCGCGCTTTCGATGGCGGACACACGGGCCTGGGTGACACCCATACGCTCGGCGACCTTCCGCTGAGTCAAGCCCAGGCGCTTGCGGATCTCGCCCAAGCGCAGTCCTGCCCGCAGCAGCGCGGCTTCAGCGCGGATGGCTTCCATCTCTCCAGGGACGTCGAAGATCTCAGTCAGATCATTGCGCTCATTCATCGTCATTCTCCAACTTCCGCCACAGTTCGTTACTGCCGTAGGCCTCGCCGATCAGAGGGTCACAGAACATCCTGCTGCTGACGTTTCGCTTGTCGCCATGTGCGCTAGATGACTGTTTCGCCGAGCGTCACGGCTCTTCTAGGAACGAACCCGTGTCGCGGCGAATGACACTGCCAGCGCCGCGATCACTGGAATCGCGGTATAGAAGATCAGGAACAGCAGGCCCACCGGCCAAAGCCCCTGGCCGCCTCCGCCCTCCCGGACGACACCGATAAGAAAGAGGACGTAGAAGGGACTCGCTGCTAGCAGGCCCCACCAGAGCCCGCCTTGCGGGACGAACCATGCAGCCGTCCCGGAGAGAACGGCTAGGCCGAGGAAAGCCAGGAGCAGGAACGGTGAGTCGAAGAAATCTCGCGGTGCGCCGGGCGAGACCACGGGCGAGGTCAGGTGACATACTCCGGCAGCGACGGTTCCCATGATCACTAGGACCAGGATCCAAACTACGGCGTCGGTGAGACGAGGCATGGAACCATTCCTTGTGTCGGGTGCTTGTAAGCGCTTCGAATCTTCTAGGTGATGAGCATTCCGCCGTCCACCGGCAGCGTCACCCCGGTGATGTACGAGGACGCGTCGCTCGCGAGAAAGATCGCGGCGGCCACCAGTTCGGCCGGGTCGCCAGGCCGGTCCATGACCACCCGCGCCTCCATCATCCGCTCCAGATAGCCGGGTTTGTACTGCTCGGTCATCTCCGATGCGAAGAAGCCCGGCTCCAGGCAGTTGACCCTGATCCCGCGCCGCCCGGTCCACTGCTGGGCCAGATCGCGGGTGAGCCCGATCACCGCCGCCTTGGACGCGCTGTAGGCGGCCTGGGGCAGTCCGGCCGTGGTCTCGCCGAGCACACTGCCGATGTTCACGATCGATGAACCCGGCGGCATGACCCGCGCGCACGCCTGCGCCATCCAGTACGTCCCGTGCAGGTTGACGTCGATGACCTGTCGGAACTCCTCGGGCGTCTCGCGCACCGCGGGCACGGCCGTGGCGATACCGGCGTTGTTGATCAGCACGTCGACGCTGCCCAGCGTCTCGACGGCGGCGGCGACGAGCGCCGTGCAGTCCTCGTGACGTGCGACGTCCGTCGGCACGGCGACGCACCGGCGGCCGGTCTCCTCCACCAGCCGCCGGGTCTCCTCCAGCCGGTCCGCGCGCCGGGCGCCGATCACGATGTCGGCGCCCGCCTCGGCCAGCCCGCGGGCGAAGGCCACCCCCAAGCCCGACGAAGCCCCGGTGACGATCGCCACCTTCCCGTCCAGCCGGAACAGCTCCAGCACGTCAACCCCCGCCCTCCCGGTCGAGACCGAAACGATCTCGCACGCGCGTTTCGTTAGGACGAGAGTGCCACACCGCGTGCCTCCCTTCGGGAACGGCCCCGACGCGCACGTGCTGCCGAGGCCGGAACGCTCCGGCCTCCGCATGCTGTCCAGACCGAAACGCCCCGGCCCCGACATGGTGTCCAGACCGAAACGCCCCGGCCCCGACATGCTGTCGGGACCGGGGCGCCCAGCACCTCGGAGGCCCTTAGAGGCCGTATTCCTTGACGATCCGCTCGTGCCGCTCGACCTCGACGTCGATCTCCCGCGCCAGGTCCAGCCAGGCCAGCGGATGCACCCACCGCTCGGTCGCGTCGTCGAGCAGCGCGTCGACCTCGGAGGGCGCGACGTCCGGCGGCACCGCGACCCAGCCGAACACGCCCGGCAGCGGCTCCCCGCTCGTCGGGTGGTTGACCTTGTAGTTCTCGTCGCTGTAAACCCACATCGGCCAGCCGCGCTCGGCCATGACCTCGGTGAACTCTGCCCAGTCCTCCTCGCTCGGCGCCGCGCCGTCGAAGAAGTAGCTGGTGTAGCCGCCGGGCCGCAGGATGCGCACCGCGGCGAAGGGCGGCACGAAGTTCTGCTGCTCCTGCGGGTCCTCCGGCACGGGCTCCAGCAGCTGCGGGTCGAAGACCACCAGGTCGCCGGCGTTGTAGTCCATGCCGCGCGGCTGCGGCAGGGCCAGCCTGGCGGTGGCGGGGCCGGTGCGGATCGACAACACCTGGCGCTGGCCGCCGTCGGGGGCGGGGAGGATGACCCTGATGAGGCCCATCTCCTCCTCGATCGGCCCTTCCTTGGACTTGATCGGCATGCCGATCTTGGCCGCGCCCCTGCGCACGGTGTCCCAGTCCTCCGCCGACGTGGCCATGACGATCATGCGCCAGACGTCCTCGTCGCCGAGCTCGTCGATCACCTCGAGCAGTGACTGGGCGGCCTTGGCGTTCTGGTCGAGCTGCTGGGCGGCGCTGGACAGCAGGCGGCGGGCCTCGATGCCGGCCCCGGCCGCAACGGCGTGCTCGGCGGCGTCGAGCGCCTCCTCCCACCGCTCCCGCGCGCTGTGCAGGCGGGCGAGCGCCACCTGCTGAGCGGCGTGCGGCAACAGCGCGGCCATCTGCTCAAGCCGCTCGTCCTGGCGGGCCTCGATGAGCAGCGTGGTGAGGAAGGTCACGTCGTCTTCCTCGGCCTCGCCGATCTTGCCGGAGTCGACGAGCAGGCTCCAGTAGATGTCGGCGCCAGTGGCGGGGTAGCCGAGGAAGCCGAGCGTGGTGGTGTGGCGGCGGGTGGCCTCGAGGTCCTCGCCGGACAGCGGCGCCAGCCAGCCGACCCACTTCTCCGGGTCGGCATTGAAGCCGTCGGCCGCGTCGAACTGGCCCACCCGCTCCTCGAGCGCCCCGGGGGCCTCGGGCTCGGTGGCGGCGTCGGCGGCGGCCCGCAGTGCGGCGATGCGCTCGGCCACGCCCTCGGTGTCATGCAGCTCGGCGGTGCCGGACTCGGCCAGGTCGGCCAGCAGCCTGGCCTGCCACAGGCCCTGCCGGGCGACGGCCAGGTCGCCCGCGATCAGCGCGAGCTCGACGCGGGCGCGGTAGCCGCCCATCATGCCGAAGTAGTCGATCCACTGGCGCAGCACGCGGCCGAGCTGCCAGGTGTTGGTGATCTGCGAAGAGCCGGCCAGCATGCTGACCGCCTGCGACCACTCGACGAACACCCGCGGGTGCTCGCCCACCACGTCGAGGTCGGGCAGCGCGTCCACGGACTCGGCGATGCGGCCCAGCGTGGCCAGGATCAGCGCCCGGCGCACGCCGTCGCGGTGCTCCTTGGCCACCGGGTCGTCCGGCTGGAACCCGGCGGCCGCCTGCAGCGCGGTGAGCGCGTCCTCGGCGCGGCCGACCGCCAGCAGCGCGCGGGCGCTCTCCGCGCCGAGCTCCCAGCTGGCCTCGCGCCCGGCCACGCGCAGCCGCTCGACGGCGGACTCGGCGTAGGTCACGGCCTCACCCGGCTTGCCGGCGTCGATCAGGGCGGCGACGTAGTGGGTCACGAGCCCGGTGAAGGCGGGCTTCTCCGGGCTCATGCCCTCGATGTAGGTCCCCAGCGTCTCCAGACGCTCGCTTGCGTAACCGGGGCCGTCGGTGTTGGCCCACGTGACGGCCAGCGCCTCGACCGCCGCCGGGGCGGACGGGCACTCGCGCACGTCTTCGCGCTGGGCGAACGCCAGCAGCTGCTGCGCGTCGTCGATGGCGACCGCGCCCTGCGCCCGGTCGCCGATGCGGCCGATCAGGTGCCAGTAGCGGGCGTAGAACTCGAGCCACGGCAGCTCCAGGGCTTCTGCCTGCTGCGCGATGGCCGGGGCCATGACGTCCAGCTGCGGATATCGGCCCTCGTAGGCCTGTGCGGGGAGGTCTCCCAGCGCCATGGCGAGGCCAACGTTGCCCGCCTCGGAAAGCTGCTGCTGGGTGTCGCCGACCCAGGCCCAGATGTCCACGTCCATGGGCAGTCAGTCTGCCAGGTCAACGAGCGTGCCCAAAACGCAAGAGCTCGATCAGCTCGTCCGTTTCTCCGTCGTTCAGGACCGAAAACACGGGCGCCATGAGATCGTCGGTACGCTCTTCGACCTCCACCCGGCGCGCCACCACCTCGGGCGTCGGCGTGGCGTAGGGCTCGGGCCAGGTGAAGAACTTGGCGATCATCTCGCCCGCCGCGAGCCCGAAAGGGGTCGCGTCGTGGGCGGCGGCCAGCGTGGCTTCCAGCGGGTGCAGCCCGGCCGCGATCACGACGTTGGCGTGCAGGCCACCGCGCAGCTCGCGTACGCAGTGCATGAGCTGGACGGCCCGCGCGGGCGGGTCGTCGGCCAGCGGCACCTTCCGCCAGCCCGCGAACAGCGGGGCGCCGGTGGAGGGTGCCCGCTCGACGACGCGTTCGAGCAGCTCGGCGATTCTGGCGCAGCCGTCGTAGCCGCCGAGCTTGCGCCTGCCCCAGGCACGGCACGCCTCGGCGTACAACTCGACGGCCCGGTCGACGGGGAGCTTGCGGCCGCCGTTCCAGCTCTCCTCGACGTGCTCGGGCGGGAAGAAGACGACGACCGAATTGACCACGTCGGCGTCGCACTCGCCGAGCACGCCGCAGCGGCCCCTGAAGTAGAGCTCGCGGGCGCCGAGGCCGAGCTCGTCGCAGATCGCCTTGGCCTCTCGGGAGACCATGAATCCGCCGCCGAACTGGCCGATGGGCCCTTTCGCCTGCGCTGCGGTGGTGCGTGGGTCTGCCATGTCCACCTCTCGGTTCGCGAAGTAGACCCAGAATCCCTCAGGAGAACATCATTCTGCAAGCATCAGGTCCCCGCTCGCCACGAGGACGGCAGGACCGGAAAGGTAGCTCGTGTCCTCATCGAGGATGACGGTCAGCGTGCCGCCCAGCACCTCGACGGTCCAGGTGCCGGTGGTGTCGCCCGACAGGGCCGCGGCCGCGACCGCGGTGGCCACCGCGCCGGTGCCACAGGCGCGGGTCTCGCCGCAGCCGCGCTCGAAGACGCGCATGACTGCGCGGCTGACGCCGACCGGGTTGAACAGCTCGATGTTGACCCCTGTGGGGAAGACGCCGGTGTCGAAGCCGGGCTGGTGGGTGAGGTCGAGCTGGACGACCGGGTCGCCGATGGGGCAGGCCAGGTGCGGGTTGCCCATGTCGACGTAGACGCCGGTGTATTCGTGGCCGCCGACGTTGGCCACGCTCTCGCCGCGCACGACGGGCTTGCCCATGTCGACCGTGATGTCGCCGTTGGGCTCGACGCGGATCCTGCGTACGCCGCCCCGCGTGGCCACCGCGAACTCCTGCGGATCGGCCAGCCCGGCGTCGATCAGGTAGCGGGCGAACACACGCACGCCGTTGCCGCACATCTCGGGCGTGCTGCCGTCGGCGTTGCGGTAGTCCATGAACCACTCGGCCGCGGCCGCCTGTCCGGCCACCTCGGGACACTGCTTCGTGCGCACCACCCGGAGCACGCCGTCGGCGCCGATCCCGGCCCTCCTGTCGCAGATCTTGGCGACGAGCGCAGCCGACACGTCGACCTCACCGTCGGGATCGGGGAGGATGACGAAGTCGTTCTCGGTGCCGTGCCCCTTCAGAAAGCGCATTGTAGGAGTTTATGCGTAAGGATGGCCGGCGACACGCGCGAGGGAGCGTTCGAGGAGGTCCGGGGCGTCGTACGGCAGCCAGCACACCCGCGGGTCGCGACGGAACCACGACTCCTGGCGGCGGGCGAAGCGCCTGGTGGCCCTGATCGTCTCCGCGATCGCCTGCTCCTCGCTCCACTCGCCCTCGAGGAAACGGATGACCTGGGCGTACCCGAGGGCGCGGCTCGCCGTGCGGCCCTCCGCCAGCCCGTGGCCGAGCAGCGTCCGCACTTCCTCGACCAGGCCCGCCTGCCACATCCGCTCGACCCTGAGCGCGATCCGCTCGTCCAGCTCCGGTCTGGGCACGTCGAGGCCGATCTGCACGCTCGGGTAGACGGCGTCGTACGACGGCATCGTGGCCGAGAACAGGCGGCCCGAATGCTCGATCACCTCCAGCGCGCGCACGATGCGGCGGCCGTTGCTGGGCAGGATGGCCGCCGCGGCCGCCGGATCCCGCTCGCGCAGCCGCTCGTACAGCGGGGCCGGGCCGCGCTCGGCCAGCTCCGCCTCCAGTCGCGCCCTGATGTCCGGGTCGGTGCCAGGGAACTCCAGGTCGTCGAGCGCCGCCCGGACGTACAGGCCACTGCCGCCCACCAGCACGGGTACCTCGACGGCGTCGATGACCTTCCTGGCCAGCCGCTGGTACTCGGCCACGCTAGCGGTGACCGTGACGTCCCAGATGTCCAGCAGGTGGTGCGGGACACCGCGCATCTCGGCCGGGCTCAGCTTGGCGGTGCCGATGTCCATCCCGCGGTAGAGCTGCATGGAGTCGGCGTTGACACACTCGCCCCCGAGGCGGAGCGCGAGGTCCACGGCGAGGTCGGATTTGCCGGCCGCGGTGGGGCCGACGATGGCGATGACAGGCTGCTGGCGCACATCCACAAGTGTGCTAGAGGTCGAGGAGTGTGGGCTGCAGATAACCCTCGTGGGTCAGCAGCCAGCGCTTGGTCTCCACGCCCTCGCCGCCGCTGAACCCGCCCAGACCGTTGCCCGCCGCGATCACCCGGTGGCACGGGACGACGATCGGGATCGGGTTAGAGCCCATGATCGAGCCGATCCCGCGGGCCGGCACCGTCGACCCGCTGAGCCGGGCCAGCTCGCCGTAGGTGACGGCGGTGCCGTACGGGACCTTGTGCAGGGCCTGGAGCACCTGGAGCCGCGTGCCGGACATGAGCCGCCAGTCCACGGGCGTCTCGAACTCCTTGAGGTCGCCGGCGAAATAAGCATTCAGCTCCGCGACCACGGAGGCCGTACGATCCGAATCATGGACCTCCGCCAGCCCGAGCCGGTCGGCCAGCCGCGCACGGGAGCCCCAGCCCGACGCGACGAGACCGGCCTCGGTGACGGCCAGCACGAACGGACCCACCGGCGTTGCCACGTCAGCGAAGGCGACGCTGTCTCCTCTTGGGGCCATCGTGTCCTCACGTGAGCTCGTGGTGCTGGGCACCTCCAGTGCTGTCCCTACCCGACACCGTAACCACAATGGCTACCTTCTGTGCTGGGACGGTCAGGGCTTCCTTTTCGACCCGGGGGAGGGCACACAGCGGCAAATGGTGCACGCTGGGCTGAGCGCGCACGACGTGCACTGGGTGTGCGTGACGCACTTCCACGGCGACCACTGCCTGGGCGTGCCCGGGGTCATCCAGCGCATCGCCCGCGACAAGGTCAGGCATCCGGTGCGGGCGGTGTTCCCGGCCTCCGGAGAGACGTACTGGCGGCGGTTGCGCCACGCCGCCGCCTTCGCCGACACACCGGTCATCAGCGAGCATCCCATCTCCGGCGACCTGGCCGGCGTCGGGCCGATCATCGCCCGCCGCCTGTCCCATCCCGTCGAGTCGTACGGCTACCGCGTCCAGGAGCCGGCCGGGCGCCGCATGTTGCCCGACAAGCTGGCAGCCCATGGGATCCGCGGCCCGGAGGTCGGCGAGCTGCAGCGCACCGGGTCCGTACGCGGCGTCACCCTCGAGGAATGCAGTGTGCCCAAACCGGGGCAGAGCGTGGCGTTCGTCATGGACACCCGGCTCTGCGACACGGTCTTCGAGCTGGCATCCGGCGTGGACCTGCTCGTCATCGAGTCCACGTTCCTGTCGTCGGAGAGCGCGCTGGCCAAGGAGTACGGGCACCTGACGGCGTTCGAGGCAGGGTTGGTGGCGGCGGACGCGGGGGCGCGCAGGCTGGTGCTCACGCACTTCTCTGAGCGGTACGGGTTCGGCGACGAGCCGGCGTTCGTGGCCGAGGCGCGGCGCCACTACGACGGGGAGGTCGTCCTCGCTCGCGACCTGATGACGATCCCGGTGCCGCGCCGTCAGGTCCAGAGCCCGGCGACGTAGCCGACGCCGTACGGGGCGGCCCGCATGAGCAGGCGTCCGTCCAGCCCTGCCGTCTCCGCGGCTCCGGCCAGCACCTGCAGGGCGGCCCGGCCGCTCACCCACAGCCGGTTCGCCTCCACGGGGTCCAGCGCGGCGAGTGGTTCGGGGGTGGCGGTGGCGACGGCGTGCGCGATCAGGTCGTCGTACGGCTGCGCCGCGTCGTCGTACCTGCCGGGCGCCTTGGGGGTGAGGCAGGCCGAGCCGTCCGCCATGACCAGCAGCGCCACCCGATCCCCGGCCGCCGCCAGCTTGGCGCCCAGGGACAGGCATTCCTCGGTCGTGGCGTCGAAGGCCACGGAATGGAAGGCGTCAGGGGTGTGGTCGGGCAGGAGGCAACGGCCGACGGTCAGGGACAGCGGCAGGACCGGCTCGCCCGGGCCGGCCGCGACGTCCAGGCCCCAAGGGCGCAGGGTGCCGGCCGCGTGGCCGCCGTACGAGGCGGCGTGGTCGGCCCCGCCCACAACGATCAGTGTGTCGGGGCGGGTCGCGAGGAGGCCGGCGATCGCCGTGTCGCAGGCGGAGCGGAGGTCGGGCAGCTGGGTCACGATCAGCGGAGTGGGCGGGCAGACGGCCGCGGCGGCAAGCACGAGCGCAAGCGTACGGTGCCGCCCGCCACCTGGTCAGTAGGGGTTGTGTCCGTCCCGCACCTTCGCGAAGAGGCTCGTGGCGTAGGCATGGGCCGCCTGGTGCAGGCCGCCCCCGAAGCTGATCCTGGCCACTCCCAGCTCGGCCAGCCGTCCGAGCGACGGCGTGCCCGGCCGGAAGAGGATGTTGACCGGCCTGCCGACCTCGGCGACCAGCGCCCGGATCGTGTCCTCGTCGGCCAGCGTGATCGGGTACACGCAGTCGGCGCCCGCCTCCAGGTAGAGGCGCCCGCGTTCGACGGCCTCCTGCCTGGAGGTTCTGCCGTGGAGGAAGGTGTCGATCCGCGCATTGATCACCAGAGCCTGCCCGGCGGCCGCCCGGAGCTCGGCCAGGAACTCCGCCTGTGCGCCCGGGTCGACCAACTCGCCGGTGCGGGGGTCGGTGTCCTCCAGGTTGCAGCCCACGGCGCCGGCGGCGGCAAGCCGTTCCACCAGTTCGGCGGGCTTGAGCCCGTAACCGCGTTCCACATCCGCCGTGACCGGCACGTCCACGGCCCTGGTGATGCGGGAGACGGCGGCCATCATCTCCTCGACCGGCGCGCCTTCGCCGTCCGCGAACCCGAGCACCCTCGCGACGGCGGCGCTGCCGGTGGCGACCGCCGGGAAACCGGCCTCCTGTACGGCGCGCGCGGAGGCGGCGTCCCAGATGTTGGGCAGGACCAGGGGGCTTCCGGGCACGTGGAGCGCGCGCAGCACGTCCGCCTTGTCAGTCGTCATGCGACGAGCCTATGGAGGAGGGTGGCTCCCACCGTAGGTCCAATACGGTCCATTAACGGCATGCCACTTCACATGGACCGGCTCTCAGCACCCTGGAGCACGGACCGGCCCCTGCAACGCTGGCCGACTCGGTCAGCAGCCGCTCGCGGAGCACTGGCCGGAGACTTCGCCCGCCGGGCCGTCCGCCGGTGTGTCGGCCTCCGGCGCCTGCGGCGGCTTGGTGGGGGAGGACGTCGAGGGCCTCTGGCCGGTGCCGGTCTGGGTCGTGCCGCGCGAGGGGTCGGAGCCCGTCGAGGTGTCCGAGCCGGTGTCCGAGCCGGTGGGGTCGCCGCCGGTGCCCGTGTCGGTGTCGGCGTCACCCATGCTGCCGTCGTCGGGCAGGCCGTCCTTGGGAGCGTCGGTGGCGACGTCGCCCATGGTGGCGTCGTCGTCCTGCAAGTTCGGGCCGGCGCTCTGAGACGGGGCCGGCCCACCGGTGCCCTGCTGTGTGGCGGGCGTGGGGTTCGCCGCCAGCATGTAGCCGATGCCGCCCGCCGCGAGCACGGCGACGAGCGCCGAAGCGGCGATGGCGATGATCTTCTTGTTGTTCTTCGAGGGTTCGGCGCCGCGGCCGTCGCTTCTCTGGGCCAGGCGGACATCCCCTGGTCCGGACAGGATCTCGGGACGATCCGGCTCGCTCGGATCTTGCATTGCGGTGACATCTCCCTGCGGTCGTATCGGGGGAAAACTCGTCGGCTTCGAGGGTGATGGACCACACTAGCCGCAAGAGAGGAATGCTCGCACACCAATCACAAAGGAATCACGACTTGTCCCCGCTTAGATCCATTTCCGCAGGTAGCCGCGGGCACCTGCGATCGGTGGCAGGAGCGGCCGGGGTCCTCGTCACCGCGGTCCTGGGAATATTCCTGGCATTCACCGGTTCCTCGGAACGGTCCTCACAAAGAACTCAGGAAATGGATGAGGAAACGCGGCTTTCCGTAAGATCGAATTCACCCTCCGCTACTTCCGCCGTCTCCCATATGGCATTGATCGCATCGCCGACGCGGGTCCATGGAACGTTCCATATCACGGTCCCCGTCCCGGCCCCGTGGCTGCAGGCCGTGCCCCCGCCTGGAGCGGTGGTCCCGTCGTCCACCCCGGCGCCGCCGATCACCCAGGCAGCCCGCCCCCAGTGGTCGGCGGCTCCCCGGACACCCGTACCCAAGCCTCCCAAGCCGAGCCGCCGAGTAGGCTCACCCACCCCGCAGGCACCTCCCTCCGAGCGACCGGAGTCAAAGCGGCCGGAGCCGGAGCCGAAGCGGCCACCGATCTTCGTGGGGGAAGTCGCCGACCCCTGTGCCACCTTCCATGACTTCCGGCGGCAACCTTGCTACAGCTTCCTGAACCGGCTCGCCGGATAACGTCAGCGGCCCGCCACCGATGACGGTGGCGGGCCGGTCACAGTGCCGGGATCAGTCGTCGTCCCGATCGCCGTCGTCGTCGGCCCGCTTCGTGCCGTGCTCGGTGACCTTGCCGGTGGCCGCGTCGACGTCCACTTCGTACCGCACCGAGCCCTTGGCCAGCTCGATTTCCCACACGTCCGGCCGCGTACCGCGCCGGTCGTAGTCGAGTTCGCTGACCCAGGCGCCGGGCACCTGCTCGTGCGCGATCTCCATGGCCTTCTCGGCCGTGACCTTCGGCGCCGCGGCCGCCGTGGCTGCGTAGGCCGCGCCCCCGCCGGCGACGAGCGCGACGATCCCGGTACCGACAATGATGAGCTTCTTCGTGATTCGCATGACTCCAGGACATCGGGATGCCGGGTAACCGCGCGCTAACCAGTGGTTAAGAGCACCTCTACGCACGTCCCGCGCCTTGGCGGCGAGGAAACGGTCAGCCGGCCGCCGGACGACTCGGCCGTGCGCCGGGCGATGTCGAGCCCGAGCCCGGTCGAGCCGCCCCCGCTGTTGCCGCGCTCCAGCAGCGCCGGATCGAACCCGGGCCCGGAGTCCTCGACCGCCAGCAACGCCCCGGACGGATGCGGCGTCAGCCGAACGGACATCGCGGCGCCTTCGGGCGTGTGCGCGAAGACATTGCCCAGCAACGCGTCCACACATGCCGTCAGATCCTCGGCGCCCACCGCGACCGGCAGCGGGGCGGACGGAAACGAGACCGACACCTCTCGCCCCTGGTCCTCGGCCAGCACCGACCAGAACCGCACCCGCTCGCGCACCACGGCCGCCGCGTCGCACGACGCGTGCCCGGCCGTGCGGCGGCGCGCCTCCGTGATCACCGCGCTCACCGCCCGCTCCAAGGCGTCCGCCCGCGCCTGCACGCGCGCCGCCTCCTCGGGATCGCGCAAGGACTCGGCGTCCAGCCGGAGCGCCGTCAGCGGAGTACGCAGCCGGTGCGACAGGTCAGCCACCGATTCCCGCTCGGCCGCCAGCAGCTCGTCGATCCGCCCGGCCAGATGGTTGAGCGCCAGCGCCACCGAGCGCACCTCGGGCGGCCCGCCCGGCTCGGCCCGGGCGGTCAGGTCGCCCCCGGCCAGCCGGTGCGAGACCCGTGCCAGCCCGTCCACCGGCCGGGTCACGGCCAGCGCCAGCCGGTCGGCCAGCACGATACCCAGCACCACCAGCGCGAGACCGAGCACCAGCAGCGCCGTCCACGCCTCGCGCACGCCCCGCGTCAGCTCGGCGTCCGGCACGAAGACCCTGATCACGGCCGTGCCCTCGGGCGACTGCCCCGAGACCAGCACCTCCCTGCCGCCTGCGACGTGGGCGGTCACGCTGCGCCCAGTCGCGGCCAGGCGTACGGCGTCAGAACGGGGGGCCGCCGCACCCACCGTCCGCCCGTCGGGCAGGAACACCGTCACCGGACGCGACACCTGCTCCACCGCCAGCTCCAGATCGGGCGTGCCGACCGCGACCGCCACGGACTCGGCGGCGGTCGTGGCCCGGCTCATCGCACCGTTCTCGGCCACCGCCCGGATCAGCAGCGCCATCGGCACCAGCAACGCGATCAGGACGAGGGACGTTGTCGCCGCCACCAGCAGTGCCAGCCACCGCCTCATGACGGATCGACCAGTTTGACTCCGACGCCGCGGACCGTGTGCAGATAGCGAGGTTCGGCGGCGGTCTCGCCGAGCTTCCTGCGCAGCCACGACAGGTGCACGTCCACGGTTTTGTCCGCGCCCCCGTACGGCAGCTGCCACACCTCCGTCAGCAGCTCCCGCTTGGTGACCACTTCGCCGGGCCGGGCGGCGAGATGGTGCAGCACGTCGAACTCGCGCGGCGTCAGATCCAGCGGCGTGCCGTCCAGCGTGGCGGTACGCGCCCGCGGGTCCACCCGCAGCGCCCCCACCGCGAGCGGCTCGGGCGCCGACCCGCCCGCCCGCCGCAGCACGGCCCGGACCCGCGCGTCCAGCTGCGCCGCGCTGTACGGCTTGACCACATAGTCGTCGGCCCCCGCGTCCAGCACAGGCACCATTTCGGCGTCGCCGTCGCGTGCCGTGGCGACGATGACGGGCACGCGGCTGACCGCCCGCAACATCCGCAGCAGCTCCACCCCGTCCAGGTCGGGCAGCCCCAGGTCGAGCACGATCAGGTCGGGCCGGTCCTGTACGGCCAGCCGCAGTCCGTCCAGCGCCGTCGGCGAGGAGGAGACGGCATGGCCCAGCTCCCGCAGCCCCCGGCCGAGCGCCGTACGGATCGCCACGTCGTCCTCGATGAGCAGGATGTCAGCCATATACATGAACGTAGACGGTCGCTGACCCTGCCTTGAGAGCCCTTAGCGTCCCCTTAACCCCGCCTTAGCGTGACATGGGGGAAGCTGGGGGCGATGAAGAGACTCGTACTGGCCTGGGCCGTCACGGCCGTGGCCGTCACCGGAGCGTCCCTGGCAGTTCTCGGCCTGGTCGGCGCCGGGGTCACCGGGACCGCCAGCCGCGTGCTCAGCCAGGAAGAGGCCCGAGCGGCCCTGGCCACCGCCACCCCACGCGCCGCCACCACCGCCTCGGCCGGCACGCCCGCGCAGTGGCAACAGGGCAAGCTGATCCGCAGCGCGGGCGGTACCGTGATCGCCTCATGCACCGGCGACCAGGTCGTACTCCGCTCGTGGAGCCCGGCCCAGGGCTACTCTGTGGACGGCGTGGAACCGGGTCCCGCGAACGAGGCCACGGTGGAGTTCGAGCCCGACGAGGGCGAAGACGTCGAGCTGAAGATCGTCTGTGTGAGCGGGAGCCCCGCCGCGCATTGACGTCATGACGGCGCAGCTCAGCCGGCTGCCTCGGCTGTGGCAAGCGACGCCATGACCCGCGTCGAGCAGGGCACGTAGCTGCGGCATCAGGCCTCGGCGCTGAGCGCCGCCCTTGTCAGTTCGGCCTGCCGCCGGATCTGCCCCATGACGACGGGGTTCACCCCCTTGGCTTGGAAGTTAGCGACCATCTTGTCCATGACCGCGTTGGCCCGCCCCAGATCCCCCTGCCTGGCCTGGGCCCTGGCGAGGCGGCGCATCACCAGGTTCAGGGTGATGTTGTCGATGGTGGCCTCCTGCGCGACCCGAGTCAGGTGCTCGATGCCCTGTTTGGGGTCCGGCGGGCGCACGCGCAGCCGCTTGCCCGCCGTCAGCGCCTTGAACTCGCTCTCGGCGTTCAGGCCCTTCACCATCCGCGCGTACGTGGCCAGCCGGTGGTCGCCGTACCTGTCGATCACCTCGTCCAGCGCCAGGTTGCCCGAGCGCAGCGCCGGCGAGTCGGAGCCGAGCAGCGAGAACAGCTTGCCCTGCTCCTCGCCCAGCATCAGCTCCGCCACCTGGTGATCGTCGCGGGTGACCGGGAAACGCACCCTGACCAGGCAGGCGGGGGAGACGATGCGGGAGCCGTCGGCGGCGATGTACTGGGCGCGGACCTGGTATTCGCCGGGCTGCTGGAAGTAGTGCCCGTCACGGCCGTGCCCGATGTACGCGCTGCGGTACATGGCCGGGTTGCCCTCGTCCAGCCGGATGTCCGGCGAGGTGTCCACGCAGTGGCGGATCATCGGCCGGTACAACACGGTCCTGCCGCCCGGCTGCGTGATCGACACCTGCGTGAACTCCGTGTCCGGGTGCAGGTGGCCGTGGGTGACGCGGGGCTCACCGGCGCAGGCGAGCTTGAGCTCGACCACGACGGGCTCGCCCAGCTCGAACGACTCCTTCGCACGAAGCTCCAGCCGCAGCCCGGAATGGTCCTCGACCGGCTGCTCGAACGGCTCGATCTCGGCCGCCCCGGTGCCGAACGCGCTCGCGCCCATGGCGACGTCGCGGAAGAAGCCGTGACGTAGGTGCACCAGCTCCGGGTCCGTGAATTGGAACGGGAAGGCTGCCCAGTAGCCCTGCTCGCCGTTGGGCCTGAAGTTCTGCACATAATTCATCCACGACAGATCACCGAAGCCGCCGTCCGGGCCGAGGGGCTGGGGTGGGGTGGCGAGGTTTTTCTGCCAGGAGTGGAGCAGGTTGAAGGCGTGCCCTAACTCGTGCACATAGGTCCGGAGCTGGGCACGCTGGGCCTGTGGCGAGTCGCCTTTGATGGCGTCGTAGAAGACGGCCGCCCCCTGCCGTTGGTGGGCGTCGTTGTAGTCGAACATGATGCCCCGGTAGCCGCCCACATGCTTGCTGGCCACCAGCAGCCACACCCGCCACGCCGGCGCGTCGCCAAAGGTGCTGAACTGCTGCGTCATCGCGTGGTGCAGCTCGGCGTCGTTCCACGCCAGGTCCGCCCCCGACCCGTCCACCGGGATCACCCCCGGCTGCGCCAGCGTCAGCTCGATGCCCGCCTCCGCGTACGCGGCGGTCACACTCAGCTCCCTGACCGGCGACCCGCTCGGGCCCGGCAGCGACCCGGTGCGGTACGACACGAACGGCACCGTGCCCGTCACCGAGTCCTGCTCGAGCAGCACCCGCCGGAAGAACGGCGAGGCGAACGACAGCTGATACGTACGCCCCGCCAGCGCCGCCGTCCCCGACCCGTCCGTGATCGTCACGCTCACGTCCACGACCGGCGTGTCGAACGTGAACACCCCGCGCCCGTCGATCCTCGCCTCGGCGCCCTCGGCGTGCACAGCGGGGGAATTCACCACGAACGAGCCGACGTACGAGGTCGTCGCGCCTGACACGGCGAACAGGTCGCCGCTCACCCGCCCGGTGGGCCTGGTCCCGTCGACGTCGACGCGGAGCGCCAGCCGCGAGTCGCCGTCCTGCCCCTCGTACAACCCGCTGATCATGGCAGCTCCTCGGGGGAATCGTCAGGGATTACATCGTCCCCCGCCAGATGAGCCTGTCAACGAGATCCGCGAACTTGAAGCGCCCCCAGCAGCTCCTCCGACGCCCGGGTGATCGTCTCGACGGCCCGGTCGAACGCCTCGGCGTTGTGCGCCGCGGGCGCGCGGAAGCCGGAGATCTTTCTGACGTACTGCAGCGCGGCCGCGCGCACGTCCTCCTCGGTCACGCTCTCGGTGAACGGGGGCCGCAGGGTCTTGATGCTCCTACACATGCCTCAAAGGTAATGGGCCGATCCGCCGGCTATGGCGCGGTGCTAAGCCGGAGGGCTGAGCTCGTTGCCGAAATCGAGGGCGATCTTGCGCAGGCCCTCGGCCAGTTCGTCGCGGTCCCGTGCGTCGATGCGTTCGGCGGGCCCCGACACCGACATCGCGGCCACCACCCGGTTGCCGTCCCACACGGGCACGGCCAGGCAGTGCACCCCCAGCTCCTCCTCGCCCAGGTCCATGGCATAGCCGCGGTCCCTCACGACGTCGAGCTCGGTCAGCATGTCGGTGAGGTCGGTGATCGTGTTGGGGGTGCGGCGCGGCATGCCGGTCCGCTCGAACACGGCGACCGCGTCGCCGTTGGCCCGCCCCGCCAGCAGCACCTTGCCCACGGCGGTGCTGTGCGGCAGCACCCGCCGGCCGACCTCGGCGAACATGCGCAGCCTGCGCGGCGAGGGCACCTGCGCCACGTAGACCACGAAGTCGCCTTCGAGCACGGCCAAGTTCGCGGTCTCGCCGGACAGCTCGACCATCTTCGTCAGGTACGGCTGCGCCCACACGCCGACCATGCTCTCCGCGATGCCGCCGAGCCGCACCAGGCCGCCGCCCAGGGCGTACCTTCTGTCGGATTCCTGACGCACGTAGCCGCGCGCGAGCAGGGTCTGCAGCAGCCGGTGGATGGTGCCGTACGGCAGCCCGGTCCTGGCCGCGATCTCCGACAGTCCGGCCTCGCCACCGTGCTCGGCCAGCGCCTCCAGCACATCGAGCGCCCGCTCGACCGATTGGACACTCACAGGGCCTCCTTCGTCGGCCCTGTGAGTGCACTGCCACGTCTGATGGTTCCTTCGCTCCGCTCGCTCACAAGCTCACCCCGCGGAGCGAGGCGTCCAGCACCTCGGCGGTGTGCGCCACCCTGATCTCCGCGCCGGCCCGCCGCATGGCGGCGGCGATCTGCATGGTGCATCCGGGGTTGGCGGAGACCAGCAGCTCGGCCCGGGTCGAGCCGACCGCCTTGGCCTTCCTGTCGCCCAGGTCGCGGGCGGCCTGCGGCTGGAAGATGTTGTACGTGCCCGCCGAGCCGCAGCAGATGGCCGACTCGGGGATCTCGCGCAGCTCCAGGTCGGGGATGCCGCTCAGCAACTCGCGCGGCTGGGCGCGCACGCCCTGGGCGTGGGCCAGGTGGCAGGCGTCGTGGTAGGCGACGGTGAGCGGCAGCGGATGCCGCTTGGCCACGGGCCCCAGCTCGGTCAGGAACTCCGACAGGTCACGCACCTTGAAGCCGGGCTCGCGGCCGAGCAGCACGGCGTACTCCTTCATGGAGGAGCCGCAGCCGGCCGCGTTCACCACGACGGTGTCCACCCCGGCCCGCTCGAACGTCCTGACCATGCGCCGCGCCAGCCGCTTGGCCTGATCCTCGCGCCCGGAGTGCACGCTGAGCGCCCCGCAGCAGCCCTGCCCCGGCGGGATGACCACGTCGCAGCCCTCCAGCGCGAGCACCCGCGCGGTGGCCGCGTTCACCTGGGGGAAGAACTCGCCCTGCACGCAGCCGGTGAGCATGCCGACCACGGCCCGCCGCTCACCCCTCGCCCGGACCACCCGCGGCAACCGTTGCCGCCGCTCCACGCGCGGCGCGAGCGCTACCATGGCCCCGAGGCTGGGGTTGACGCGCGTGAGCAACGGCGCCATCCGCTCGGCCAGCCACATCCCGGGCCGCAGCAGCCGCAGCCTGCGCGGGTAAGGGAACAGGGAGAACACGATGCCGCGCACGGCCCGCTCCTGCGGGTCGCGTTCGTGCTCCCGCTCGACCTCCGCCCTGGTCAGCTCGATCAGCCGGTCATACTTGACCCCGGACGGGCAGGCGGTCACACACGCCATGCACCCCAGACAGGCGTCGAAATGTCCTGCCATCTCCGGGGTGATCGGCGTGCCTTCGACGTGCTGCAGCATCAGGTGGATCCGCCCGCGCGGCGAGTCCATCTCCTCGCCCCAGAGCAGGTAGGTGGGGCACGTCGGCAGGCAGAACCCGCAGTGCACGCAATCGTTGATCAGTTTCGGGTCCACCTCTAGATCCCTCCCACGAACCGGCCAGGAGACATCCTGCGCCCGGGATCGAACTGCTCCTTGACCCGCCGCATCAGCGGCAGCCCCGCCACCTGCCCCCACCGGTCGATGCCCTCGTATGGGGCGGCGAGCACGGTCACCCGCCCGCCGGCCGCCTCCACCCGCGCCCGCAGGCCGGACACGGCCGCGGCCAGCTCCGGCTCCCCGATCGAGCCCCACGACTCCAGCAACACCCGCCCGGACAACGCGGAGCCCCGCAGCGACAGCCCGGCACCGGCCACCGCCTCCAGCACGGCCTTCGTGCCCGTGCCCGGGAACCGCACCTCGACCAGCACGTCGTCGTTCGAGATCAGCCCCCACCACGACGGGGGCGCGCCGGTCACCGAGCCCTTGCCGACCAGCGCGCGCAGCGCCTCGGCCCTGGACTCGGCGGCCGTGCCCTCGACCAGCACGGCCAAGGTCAGCGGCCCGCCGGGATCCGGCCAGTCCACCTCGGCGGCGCTCGGCTCGGCCTGCGAGGCGGCCAGCGCGGCGGCGATCGGCGGCAGCTCGTCGCGATCGAGCTCCGCCGTGATCCAGCGGCGGTCGGCGGGCAGCGGGTGCAGGCGGAACGTGGCCTCCGCGATGACGCCGAGCGTGCCGTACGAGCCGGTGAAGAGTTTGCCGAGGTCATAGCCCGCGACGTTCTTGACCACCTTGCCGCCGGAACGCGCGACCGTCCCGTCGGGCAGCACGACCGTGATGCCGATGAGCAGGTCGCGAGCGGTGCCGTAGCGGAACGCGCGCGGCCCCGCGGTCGCGGTGGCCAGCGTGCCGCCGACCGTCGTGTCCTCGGCGAACGGCACGTCCAGCGCGAGCTCCTGCCCCTTGTCCGCGAGCGCGGCGGCCAGGGCGTCCGTCGTCACCCCGGCCTGCGCCCGCACCACGAGGTCGCCGGCCGCGTGCTCCAGGATCTCGTTCATGCAACACATGTCGAGCAGGACGTCACACCGCTCCGGCGGCGGGCCCCAGTGCAGCTTCGTGCCGCCACCGGCAGGGACCACCGCGAGGTCCCGTTCCGCGCAGGCACGCAGCACGGCCGCGATCTCCTCGACCGTCTCCGGCAACGCCACCCAGCGCGGCTTGACCCCGCTGACGGCGTCGTCCGCGCCCGCCTCCCTGACCGCCACCCCAGCGTCAGAAACCCCAGCGTCAGACCCAAGCATCAGAACTGCTCCGCCTTCCCGGATTCCACCAGCGGATGCACACCCTTGCGCAGGCCCGGCGCCTCCCCGCACAGCCGCGGCGTGGGGAACACCTTGCCCGGGTTGGACAGCCCGCGGGGGTCGAACGCGCACCGGACCAACTGCATCGTGTCCAGGTCGGCCTCGCTGAACATCCGCGGCATGTAACGGCTCTTGTCCACGCCGACCCCGTGCTCGCCGGTGATCGAGCCGCCGTGCTCGATGCACAGGTCCAGGATCGCGCCGGAGACGACCTCGGCCCGCTCGCCCGCGCCCGGCTCGGCGTCGTCGAACAACACCAGCGGGTGCAGGTTGCCGTCGCCGGCGTGGAAGACGTTGGCGACCCTGATCCCGTGCTCGGCCGACAGCCGGTCGATGGCGGCCAGCACGCTGGGCAGGGACGTGCGCGGCACCACGCCGTCCTGCACGATGTACGCCGGGCTGATGCGGCCCACCGCCGCGAACGCGGACTTGCGCCCCTTCCAGATCGCCGCCCGCTCGGCGGGATCGGCCGCCACGCGCAGCTCGAACGCCCCTGAGCAGATCTCGGTGAGCTGCGCGAACTGCCGCTCGACCTCCGCCTCGGGCCCGTCCAGCTCGACGATCAGCACGGCTCCCGCGCCCTCCGGGTAGCGGCAGGCCACCGCCGCCTCGGCCGCCTCGATGGCCAGCGCGTCCATCATCTCGATCGCGGCCGGCACGATGCCGGCCCCGATGATCGCCGACACCGCCTGGCCGCCCTGCTCGATGCTCTCGAACGCGGCCAGCACCGTGGTCACGGCCTGCGGCGCGCGGCTGAGCCGTACCGTGATCTTGGTGGCGATGCCCAGCGTGCCCTCTGAGCCGATGAACGCGCCCAGCAGGTCGTAGCCGGGGTCCATGCGGTCGAGCGTGACCAGGTCGCCGTCCGGCGTGACGATCTCGCAGGCCTCGACGTGGTTGACGGTGAAGCCGTATTTGAGGCAGTGGGCGCCGCCGGAGTTCTCCGCCACGTTGCCGCCGATCGAGCAGACCTGCTGGCTGGAGGGGTCAGGGGCGTAGTAATAGCCCCGGTCGCGCACGGCTTCGGTGATGGCCAGATTGGTCACGCCGGGCTCCACGACCGCCCGGCGATTGTCCAGGTCGATCTCCAGGATCGCGCGCATCTTGGAGGTGACGATGAGCACGCCGTCCTCCCGCGGGAGCGCGCCGCCCGACAGACCCGTGCCCGAGCCCCTGGCCACGAACGGCACGCCGAAGTCGTTGCACAGGCGTACCACGCGGGCGACCTGCTCGGCCGTGTCCGGCAACACGACCACGGCCGGGGTCGCCCGGTGGTAGGTCAGGCCGTCGCACTCGTAGGTGCGCAGGCGTACCGGATCGGTGATCACGGAGTCAGGGGGCAGCAGCGAACGCAGTGCCGCCACCAGCGTGTCCAGCACTCGATCACCTCCGTTTCCGATTATTCACGGCATGCGGGCGTATGCGGGAAGAGTCAGGAACTCGGCAAAGTCGTCGTCCAGCGCCACTTCCTTGAACAACGCGGTGGCCTGGTCGAACAATTTCTCGTCGTAACCCGGCTCACCGGCGATCTTGGCGAGCTCATCGGAGATGATCTGCTCGACCAGCTCCTTGGTCACCTGCGCGCCCGTGTCCGCGAGCGTGATGTCGTTATGGATCCACTGCCAGATCTGCGAACGCGAGATCTCGGCCGTGGCCGCGTCCTCCATGAGGTTGTGGATCGCCACCGCGCCCAGCCCGCCCATCCAGGCGGCCAGGTAACGCAGCGCCACGTCCACGTTGCTACGCAGCCCCGTCTCGGTGATCTCGCCGGGCGTCTCCGAGACGGCCAGCAGGTCGGCCGCCGTCACGCTGACGTCCTCGCGCAGCCGGTCGAGCTGGTTGGGTCGCGAGCCCAGCACCCCGTCGAACACCTCGCGGCAGATCGGCACCAGGTCCGGGTGCGCCACCCACGACCCGTCGAACCCGTCACCCGACTCGCGCGTCTTGTCCGCCCGCACCTTCTCCAGCGCCACGGCGTTGACCTCGGGGTCCCTGCGCGAGGGGATGAACGCGGCCATCCCGCCGATGGCGTGCGCGCCGCGCTTGTGACAGGTGCGCACCAGCAACTCGGTGTACGCGCGCATGAACGGGGCCGTCATCGTGACCGCGTTCCGCTCGGGCAGCAGGAACTCGCGGCCCCTGGTGCGGAACTTCTTGATCACGCTGAACAGGTAGTCCCAGCGGCCCGCGTTGAGCCCCGCCGAGTGGTCGCGCAGCTCGTAGAGGATCTCCTCCATCTCGAACGCCGCGGGATAGGTCTCGATGAGCACGGTGGCCCTGATGGTGCCGTACGGGATGCCGAGCAGCTCCTGCGCCCTGGTGAACACGTCGTTCCAGAGCCGCGCCTCCAGGTACGACTCGATCTTGGGCAGGTAGAAGTACGGGCCCTTGCCCTTGTCGATCTGCCGCTGGGCGCAGTGGAAGAAGTAGAGCCCGAAGTCGAACAGTGACCCCGACACCGGTTGCCCGTCCACCTGGGCGTGCTTCTCGTCCAGGTGCCAGCCCCGCGGCCGCACCACGACCGTGGCCAGCTCGTCGTCGGGCTTGAGCGCGTACGCCTTGCCGCCGGTCTCGAAGTCGATAGTGCGGTCGAGTGCGTCCCGCAGATTGAGATGGCCGGCCACGCAGTTCTCCCAGAGCGGGGAGTTGGCGTCCTCGAAGTCGGCCAGCCACACCTTGGCGCCGGAGTTGAGCGCGTTGATGGTCATCTTCTTGTCGACGGGCCCGGTGATCTCGACCCGGCGGTCCTCCAGGCCGGGCGCCGGTGGCGTGACCTGCCAGTCGGCCTCCCTGACCTCCTTGGTCTCGGGGAGGAAGTCGAGCATGCCGCCATTCGACAGCTCCGCCTGCCGCGTCTGCCGTGCCTCCAGCAGCTCCAGCCGCGTGGCGCCGAACTCCCGCTGGAGAGCCGCCACGAAATCGAGCGCCTCCGGCGTGAGGATCTCGTCGAACCGGTCGAGGATCGGGCCGGTGATCTCCATGGGACCTCTTTTCCGCTCTGTGGAAAATCACTTCTGGAATGTGGAAGTGAAGCTACTCCCCTCCTGCTTCCCGGGTCAAAGGTGGGGTATGCCTCGGGGGTTCTTCGGGGGCATACCTGATGGGATCGGCGGCCTCACCGCGACAGGATTCAAAGCATGAAGACGATTGCGATCGCGGGCGGGCTGCTGGCCTCGGCAGTGCTGCTGACAGGTTGCGGGCTCGGCACCATCGCCGGCCCCACGAACCAGGACACGACGTCCTACGAGGTGACGGACAAGGTCACCAAGCTGCAGCTGCAAAGCCACTCCGGCGACACCGTCATCACGGAGACCGACGGCGCGGCCGTGCGGGTCGTCGAGAAGCTCCGCTGGCGCGGCGACGACAAGCCCAAGCCCGAGCACAAGGTCGAGGATGGTGCCCTGTTCGTGACGTATGACTGCCCGTCGAACTGGGGCAGTTGCAGCGTCGACTACGAGATCGAGGTCCCGAAGGGGCTGGCGGTCGACCTCGACAGCGGCTCGGGCAACATCACGCTCAGGGCCCTGACCGGGGGCATCGACGTGCACCTCGGCTCCGGCGACGTGGACGGCTCGGACCTGGCGGGCAAGGCGGTGGTCGCCGAAGCAGGGTCGGGGAACATCGAGCTCAAGTACACGACGGCGCCCACCAGCGCACAGCTGAAGGCCGGATCGGGAGACGTCGTGCTCAACGTTCCCGACGGGGCTTACGACGTGAAGACCGACACGGGATCCGGCGACGTGACCGTCTCGGTCAAGGACGACGCCTCCTCACCCAACAAGATCTCCTTGAGCGCGGGCTCCGGCAACGTCAGCGTGGTGCCCGCATAACTCAGATGCTTACCTTGGGGATGTCTGCCACCATCGTGGGAAGACACCGAGGTGTCCAGACGTTCCCTCATAGAGATGACACGAATGCACGAAAACATCACGCTCGAGACCGGCGATTTCGACCTCGAGGAGCGCCAGGCGCTCCGCCGTGTGGCAGGTCTGTCCACTGAACTTCAGGACATTTCCGAAGTCGAATACCGGCAGCTACGACTCGAGCGGGTCGTCCTCGTCGGCGTCTGGACCTCGGGCACCGCGGAGGACGCGGACAACTCCCTGCTCGAACTCAAGCTCCTGGCGGAAACGGCAGGGTCGCTGGTGCTCGACGGGCTCATCCAGCGTCGGCAGAAGCCCGACCCGGCCACATACATCGGCTCCGGCAAGGCACTGGAGCTACGCGACGTGGTCGAATCCCACGGCGCCGACACAGTGATCTGCGACGGCGAGCTGACCCCCGGTCAGCTCCGCCAGCTCGAGGAGACGGTCAAGGTCAAGGTGATCGACCGTACGGCGCTGATCCTCGACATCTTCGCCCAGCACGCCAAGAGCCGCGAGGGCAAGGCGCAGGTCGAGCTTGCCCAACTCCAATACCTGCTGCCTCGCCTGCGCGGCTGGGGTGGCAACCTGTCCAGGCAGGTCGGCGGCCGGGCCGCCGGCGGCGTCGGCATCGGCGGCCGCGGCCCCGGTGAGACCAAGATCGAGCTGGACCGCCGCCGCATCCGCGAGCGGATGGCGAAGCTGCGCCGGCAGATCGGCGGCATGTCCACCGCCCGCGACACCATGCGTCACCAGCGCCAGCGGCGCGAGGTCCCGGCCGTGGCCATCGCGGGTTACACCAACGCCGGCAAGTCCTCGCTGCTCAACCGGATCACCGGCGCGGGCGTCCTGGTGGAGGACGCGCTGTTCGCCACCCTCGACCCGACCGTGCGCCGGGCGCGCACGCCCGAGGGCAGGCTGTTCACGATCGCCGACACCGTCGGCTTCGTACGCCACCTGCCGCACCAGCTGGTCGAGGCTTTCCGCTCGACGCTGGAGGAGGTCGCCGAGGCCGACCTGATCCTCCACGTGGTCGACGGCTCGCATACCGACCCCGAGGGGCAGCTGGCGGCGGTGCGCGAGGTGCTCGCCGACATCGACGGCGCCCGGGACATCCGCGAGATCGTCGTGATCAACAAGGCCGACGCGGCCGATCCCGACGTGATCGATCGAGTGCTGCGGCGTGAGCGGGACAGCATCGTGGTGTCGGCGCGGACGGGCAAGGGCATCCCCGAGCTGATCGCGCTCATCGAGCGCGAGCTCCCCAGGCTGGACCTGGAGGTGCACCTGCTGGTGCCGTACGAGCGGGGCGACCTGATCTCGCGGGCCCACAAGGAGGGCGAGGTGCTCTCCGTGGACCACGTGGAGGACGGCACGATTCTGCACGCCCGCGTGCTGCCCAGCCTGTTCCAGGAGCTGGAGCGGGCGGGCAAACCGGTCGAACGCGTCTTTTGACGATTCCGGTGGGCGGGCCCGCCGTGCTGCGGTACGGTGGGGCCGCTCGGCACGGGTGATGCCGTCGGCGGCTCATCACGGCACGGTTGGGCAGCTCTGGCCGCAAAGCGCGCAGAGCTGCCTAAAAGCGACAGTGGTCCCCGAACCCCGGCTATTGCTAGGATTGGCCAGACCTAACGTAGGTCTTCTAGCTTTTAGGGTGTGGGTTCTGGGTTTCAGATGATGACTCATGGTGTCGAAGTCGTCAGCGGGGGCCAGGCGTACGAGGCGGGGCTGGGTGGCGGTTGGGATCTGTGGTCTTTCTTCCGAATAACCCTGTACACCAGCCCAACATGTGAAATAACGTAACTGAACCGAAATCGCCGGATCATGACCCCGGCGATACGGTCACCGCACAACTCGACGCGGATGAGAGCAGGAGACCCCCCATGTCGTCCGGACCCGGAGCGGACTCAGTGGGCGCGGCAAGGGCCGTGCGCTGGGCTCTGCGCCCGCGCGGGGGCTCACGCAGGGCGGTGATGCGGTGACCGTTCGGCTCCTGACCAACATCGGCCGCCTCTGGACCGGCAACGAGGTCCTCAGCAACGCGGCCATTCTCGTGCACAACGACCGCATCGCGTGGGTCGGGCGAGCCCCCGACCTGCCGCAGAGTGTGCCCGGGGTCGTCGACGACATCGTCGACGTCGACCACGTCGAAAACCTCGGCGGCGCGCTGGTCACTCCCGGCCTCATCGACGCCCACACGCATCCCGTCTACGCCGGCAACCGCTACGCCGAGCTCGCCATCCGCACCGGCGGCTCCAGCGCCGCCTCGATCACCGCGGCGGGCGGCGGCGTGGGCTCCACCGTCACCGTGACCCGCGGCACCGACCCGTGGACGCTGTGCAACGGCGTACGCGAGCGGCTGCGCGGCTGGCTGCTCAGCGGCACCACCACCGTCGAGGCCAAGACCGGCTACCACCTCACGCGCGACGGCGAGCTGGCCGACGTGCGGCTCCTGCGCGAGCTGGAGAAGGAGCCGATGATGCCGCGCGTGCACGTCACGTTCCTCGCGGCGCACGTCGTACCACCCGAATACTTCGGCCGCCAGCGCGAATACGTCGAGGCCGTTGGCGCCTGGTGCGCCGACGCGGCCGCTGCCGGCGCCGACAGCGTCGACGTCTACTGCGACGAGGGCCACTTCACCACCGAGGAATCCCGCTGGGTCCTCGCCTCCGGCCGCAACGTCGGTCTGCTGCCGCGCATCCACGCAGGCCTCTTCAGCCGCCGCGGCGCCGTCCAGCTGGCCGCCGAGCTCGGCTGCGCCTCCGCCGACTGCCTGCACCACATGTCGGACGAGGACATCGCGATCATGTCCCGCTACGGCGTGCCCGCGGTCGTCTGCCCCGCCACGGCACTCCAGCGCGGCCACCTGCCGCCGGTCCGCCAGATGATCAAGCACGGCGTGCAGATCGCGCTCGGCAGCGACCACAACCCCGGCTACTGCGGCATCACGTCGATGTCGCTGGTGATCGCCATGGCGGTTTCGGCGTTCGGGATGAGCGTCAACGACGCGCTCCGCGCCGCCACCCTCGGTGGCGCCACCGTCCTGGGCGCTCCCGACCGCGGCGTCCTGGCGCCGGGGCGGCTGGCGGACATCGTGCAGTGGGACGCCGACCACGAGGGTGCCTTCGCCTGGTCCTTCGGTCTCAAGCCGCGCCGGGTGTGGCGGGGCGGGACGCCGGTCCAGTAACCGCTTCACGGGACCGGCCGACTGGCTAATCTCGGCATATGTCGCGCACGGTTGCCGTTATCACGGACTCATCTGCATACCTGCCTGCGGTGCCAGGTGTCACGGTCGTGCCGCTGCAGGTGATCGTGAAGGGCACTCCATACGATGAGGGCTCTTACGGTGCCGGGACGCCGGATCGTGCGGACCCGTGCGGCGCGAACCCAGGGGCACGGGCTGCCGCGGACTCCCTCGGAGACCTGGCCTCCGCCGTCACCTCCCGCCCTTCCCCGGCCCGCTTCGCCGCTTGCTACTCCTCTCTGGCCGCGGCCGGCGCCACAGCGGTGGTCTCCATCCACCTATCCGGCGAAATGTCGGGCACCGTGGAATCGGCCAGGTTAGCCGCGCGGGACGCCCCCGTACCCGTGGAAGTGATCGACAGCCGTTCGATCGCGATGGGCCTCGGCTACCCGGTCCTTGCCGCGGCGCGCGCCGCCGCGGAGGGCGCGTCGCTGGAGGCGGTGACCTCCGCGGCCCGCCGCTGTGCCGAGGCCACGCGGACGTTCTTCTATGTCGACACGCTCGAATACCTGCGGCGCGGTGGCCGCATCGGCACCGCCGCGTCCGTGCTCGGCTCCGCCCTCATGATCAAACCCCTCCTGCACATCGTGAGCGGCCAGATCTCCCTGCTGGAGAAGGTCCGCACGCCGACGCGCGCCATCGGCCGCCTGGAGGACCTGGCGGTGCAGGCGGCCGGTACGGGCCCGGTGGAGGTGGCGGTCCAGCATCTGGCGGCAAGACCCCGGGCCGAAGCCCTCGCCGAACGTCTGCCGAAACGAGTGCCCGGCCTGGTGCACCTGCGAGTGGTGGAGGTCGGCCTGGCGATCGGCGCCCACGTGGGCCCAGGAATGTTGGGCCTGACCGTCGCGCCCTGCGACGCCTAGCTGCCTGATGGGCACGCGGCGGCCTCAAGAGCGCCTCTGTCGCCCCTCTATCCACAGCCCCACACCGATACCTCCGCTGTCCCCAGAACGCCGCTCGGGCCTTCACAGCGGCCGCTAGGGCCCTACGTTGTCTGGCGTGCGAACGCCTGATCCGACCGCAGAGCGCGCCATAGCCGAGTCCCGGCTACGGTCGATCATGACCCCTGCCCGCCGCCCCCGCCGGCTCCTCCCTCGGCGCACCGGCGGCGACGGTGAGCGCGCCGCGGCAAGGCAGAGCGCCGGCGGCACCGGCGCCGTGTCTCAAGCGCTCGAAACCCGGATCGAGGAGCCGACGCCTTGGGAGAGGCCCGGCTACCCACCGGACGTCGGGGAGGAGAGCGGATGGGGCGAGACCGCCGCACTCCCGCACCGGGCAGGAGTCAACGAGAGCTCCGCCACGCTTGATCAGCCCCGCCACAACGGCGGCCCGCTTCCCGCACCACCATCACCTCGCCACGGCGTCCCCACGCAGAAACCGCCACGCAACGACACCGGCTCGGCCCTGCCACCAGGGAGTAGCAACAGCGGCCCGGCCCTGGCATCACCGAGCCGCGATGATGGCCGGCTACCACTACGACCTGGACGCAACAGCGGTTCGATCCCCCTACCGTCCCTGCCACCCTCCTTCCAGGCCTTTCGCGCGTCCCTAGCCTCGCAGGCCCCTGCCCTCGACCCAGGCAAGCCGGGACTTCGGGTGCTGCTCGCCGTGGGCGCCCTCGCGGTAGCCGTCGCCGCCTTCTTCGTCTGGCGAGCTCAGCCCACACCGGAGCCGCTACCGCCTCTCACCCCGGCTGCGCCCTCGACGCCGTCCCCCACCTCGAAGGTGACCGTGCACATCACCGGCAAGATCCGCAAACCGGGCGTCTACCTGCTCCCAGCGGGCGCCCGGGTGGCGGACGCGGTGACGGCGGCCGGAGGGGCGGCCCGTGGCGCCTCCACCGGCTCGCTCAACCTCGCCAGACGCTTGATAGACGGCGAGCAGATCATGGTAGGCGCCCCTGCAGGCGCAGCCGCTCCCGGTTCTCCCGCCGCAGATCCGGCCGCGGCCATCCTCGACCTCAACTCCGCCACGATCGAGCAGCTCGAACAACTCCCGGGCGTGGGAGAGGTCCTCGCCGCCCGCATCACGGAGTTCCGCGACAGCCACGGCGGATTCACCAGCGTGGAGCAGCTGCGCGAGGTGAATGGCATAGGTCCACGCAAATTCGACGAGATCAAGCCGAAGGTTCGTGTCTGACATGGCGCATCACGGACCGCCGGACACGCGCCGAACCGATGCCCATCTCAGGGAGCGACAGTCTCGCGCTGAGTCCGGGTCTCGCGCTGAGTCCGGGTCTCGCGCTGAGCCCGGGTTCCGCGCCGACTCCGGCGGGCGCGGAGCCGATGGTGAGCGTGGTGCATTGGCACCGGCCGGCGGGATGGTGAGGCAACTCATGGGTGCCGGAACGCCGGACGCCGACACGGACCTCGACGAGCGCAGACACGCCTGGCCGCTCACACTCCCCGCGCTGGCCGCCTGGGCCAGCGCCCTGGTCCTCCTCGGGTGCGCCGCTGTCGCAGGCATGATCGTGGCGGTGTCCGCAGTCCTGGCCGCCTGCGTCGTGGCATGGCGTACCCGCGCGTCTACCGGGCCGCGTGCGTGGCACGTGCCCGGCCCGAATGGGTGGCCATGGCTACGCGTCAGGCCTGGAGTGCGGACGCCTGCCCTCCGGCCGCCGGGCCTCCGGGCGCCTGCGCTCGGGGCGGCGGAGCTCCGGGCGCCTGCGCTTGGGGCGGCGGAGCGCCGCATTTGGCGCAACGTCGCCCTGGCCACGCTCATCTGCGCGGCGGCGGTCTCGGCGTCGGTCGCCTTCCGGATCCAGGCGCTCACCACGGGGCCGGCGGCCGAACTGGCGGCGAAGGGCTCGTCCATCACCGCCCGGATCGCTCTGATCGACGACCCCAAACGCCGAGCCTCCCAAGGCGGCCGCTTCAATCAGGACAGTTACGTGGTCCCGGCCACCCTCGAGATCATTCAGATCGGCGCAAACAGGCAAGCCGTCAGCGTCCCCATCACCGTCTTCGCCAGCGGGCGCGAATGGAGCGGCCTGCTCCCGAGTCAGCATCTCGAAGTCGCCGGTCGTCTGGCGAAACCGACCCCTGGCGATTTGGTGGCAGCCATCCTCCTGGTGCGCGGTCCGCCACGAGTCCTGACGCCACCGTCCCAGGTCCAGACGGTCGCGGGCAGCCTGAGATCCGGCCTGCGCGCCGCCGCCGACATCCTGCCCCCTGACCAGCGAGGCCTGCTCCCCGGTCTGGTCGTGGGCGACGTCTCCCGCATGGACCCCCAAGTGGCGTCGGACCTCAGGGAGTCCGGGATGAACCATCTCCACGCGGTGAGCGGTGCCAATTTGGCCATCGTCGCCGGCGCCGCCGTGGCGATCTCCCGCTTGATCGGTCTTTCCCTGCCGATGAGGGCGGGCTTCGCCGCCATCGCGATGCTCGCGTTCGCCGTCGTGGCCCGCCCGTCGCCGAGCGTCCTGCGGGCCCTGCTCATGGGCCTGGTGGCCGTGGTAGCCCTGGGCACGGGACGCGCGCGGGATGGCTTCGCGGCATTGTCGGCCACGGTTCTGCTGCTGATGTTGTTCGCACCCGAATTGGCGCGCTCGTACGGCTTCGCCCTCTCGGTCGCGGCGACCGCGGGCATCCTCATCCTCGCTCCACGCTGGCGCGACCGCCTGTCATCTGGCGAGGAGGCCCAAGGCGGCGACGCCACCCGGCCGCATCGGCTTCCGCGCTGGCTGGCTGAGGCGGTGGCCGTGCCGGCGGCCGCTCAGGTGGCCGTGACGCCCGTGCTCGTCCTGATGTCGGGTCAGCTGACGCCCGTGGCGGTGTTCGCCAACCTGCTGGTGGCGCCGGCAGTGGCGCCCGCGACCCTGCTCGGTTTCGGCGCCGCACTCGTGGCGCCGCTATGGCTCGATGCCGCGCGTGTCCTGGTCGTTCCGGCCGGATACGCCGTCGGCTGGATCATCGCAGTCGCCGGCTGGGCCGTAGGCATGCCCTTCGCCACGGTGCCGTGGCCCAGTGGCCTCCTGGGGCTCGGCCTGCTCGGGCTTGCGGTGGCGATCGCGGTCCCCATCCTGCGCCGCCGGGCCTGGCGGGCCATGGCGCTGACGGTCGCCGGTGCCGCGCTCGTGGCCGTCCTGGTGGTACGCCCCATCGTCGGGCCATGGCCGCCCCAAGGCTGGCTGATGGTGATGTGCGACGTCGGGCAGGGCGATGGGCTGCTCATCGCCGCGGGGCCAGACCGGGGCGTCGTCGTCGACACCGGGCCCGATCCGGTCGCCATGGACCGGTGCCTGCGCAGGGTCGGCGTTGACGACGTACCGCTGCTCGTCCTCACCCATCCGCATGCCGATCACGTGGACGGGCTCGCGGGGGTTCTCAGGAACCGGCGGGTGGGGGCCGTGATCGTCAGCCCCCATCGCATGGAGGCCAGAGCCGTCGCGCACGTGTCCGCCATCCTGGCGCAGCGCCGGATACCCGAATGGACGGCTGCGCCGGGGAGCCGCTGGCGGTTCGGACCTTCGGAGCTGAGCGTGCTGGCTCCCGATCCCGCGACGGGCGAGATGCACGGGCAAGGGGAGGGCAGTGCGATCAACAACGCCAGCGTGGTGCTCCACGTGCGGTGGCGTGCTGGGTCGGCACTGCTCGGCGGTGATCTGGAGACGGAGGCCCAGGACGAGCTGCTGCGTCGCGTTCGTGCACGGGCCGACATTCTCAAGACCCCGCATCACGGATCCAACCGGCAGTCGCCGGCCTTCCTGGCTTCTCTGGGGGTACGAGCGGCGCTGATCAGCGTGGGCGCCGGCAACGACTACGGTCACCCGGCCCCGTCCACGCTCGCTCTCCTGCGGCGGCTCGGCGCGACCACCTACCGCACTGACCAGTCGGGAGATCTGGCGGTCGTCGAGCGCGATGGCGGGCTGGCGGTGGTCGCCCGCGGGCCGTAGGACGTCGCCCGCGGGCCGTAGGACGTCGCCCGCGGGCCGTAGGACGTCGCCCACGGACCGTAGTGCGCAGCCCGGGACCCGTAGGACCTAGCCCATGGACCGTGTGCCGGGGCCGGGGCTGGGGCCGTGTGCGTGGGCGGGGTCGTGTGCGTAGCGCGGCGACCGTAGTTTGTTGGCCCCTGGGCCTTAGTACGCACTCCGAGGAGTATTACGTGGATGTCGCGGGACTGGCGTAGAAGCAGGGCCGCCCGATGGTTCAGATCTCGGGGGAAGCCCGGGGATGGAGGCTCAATCGGCGGCGAGCTTCATTCGAAGAACGTCGCGGTCGTCGCCGCGAACCGGCCGGCGTCATCAACCCATGGGAAGTGGCCGACTTCCGGCTGAACGACGAACTCAGCGTTCGGGAACAGCGCGGCGAACTCGGCCACGGCGCTCGGAGGGCTGTTCAGGTCGACTTCTCCGGCAAGCAATAGCACCGGCGCATCGAATGCGGCGAGTGCCGCACGCGTGGCTTCCGGATCGAATGCGCCCTCGGTGCGGAAGGCAGCGGCGGCTTCGAGGTTCTGATGGCCGTCCTGGGCCGCCTGGTAGGCCTGTGCCTCCGCATCCCATCGGCCGTAGTAGAAGGGGTCGATTGCCTGCCGACTGTTGTCGGTGACGTTACCGGCCATGATGGCTTCAAGGGCCGCGAAGGCGTCTGCGAACCACGGTTCGCTCTTGCGGAGCCGCGCGATTTCCAGGCGGGACTCCGCGGTGACCGTGATGCCGACGCCAAACGGGCTCGGAGTGATCAGAGCCAGCTTGCCGACGCGTTCCGGATGCCGGGCGGCATAGAGCACCGCGAGATTCGTGCCGGCGGAGTGCCCGAGCAGGTCAAGCCGATCAAGACCGAGGTGCTCTCGCAGCGCCTCGACATCATCGACCTGCCGATCACAACGATAGGAGCCGGTGTCCTCCGGTATCGCGGACTGCCCAGTACCCCGAGGATCCAGCATGATCAACTGCCGATGCGCCGACAAGCCGCCGAGTTCACCCAGATAAACGGAGTCCTGCATTGGCCCGCCCGGCAGGCAGATCACCGGGGTGCCCGCGCCGAACACGTGGTAGGCGAGGTCGGTCCCATCGGGTGCGGAGAAGGCAGGCATGGCGAAGACCCTGTCAGCGACCTCCCGCCGAGGCAACCGATTATCGCGCCGCCTCCGCCGACCTGGTGGCCCTGTTGGACGGCTACGACCTGGGGCTGGGCATCCCGGCGGCGCTGCCCTCCAACAGCACCACCGCGCTCCTCATGCTCGACCGGGTAGCCCGCATCGAACCAGGGGAAAACGTGCTCGTGCACGCCGCCGCTGGAGGCGTGGGCAGCCAGGCCGCCCGGTTGCTGGGCGCGGGCCGCCTGGTGGGCACCGTGGGCAGTCCCGCCAAGATCGAGACAGCCAAGGCGTTCGGCTACGACGAGGTGGTCCTACGCGAGCAGATGGCCAAGGCCAGTCGGTTCGACGTCGTGGTGGACATGGTCGGCGGTACGGCACGACGGAGCAGCCCGGACCTGCTCGCGCCGATGCGCCGGCTGGTGGTGATGGGCAACGCCTCCGGCGCCGAGGACGTCGGGCTCTCGGCCCACGAACTGTGGTTCACCAACAAGACGATCTCCGGGTTCAACCTAGCCGCTTTCCCCGCAGAGGCAGGTCGAGTGCTGCATCGGGCTGTATCCGCGGTCGCGAGCGGGGGAGCTTCGCATGCAGGTCGAGTCGCTACGGCTGGAGCAGGCCGCACAGGCTGGAGCAGGCCGCACAGGCACACCGCCGCATCGAGTCCGGCCGTACCACTGGCAAGCTCGTGCTCGAAGTCGAACGAATCTGAAGTTTGCTCGCTCCGCCTCACTCGAAGGTGACCTTTGCCGATGTCGACGTGCTACCCCTGGCCAGTGCAGCTCCTCATCGCCGAGTACCAGGTTGTCGGTGGGGCGTGGCATGCTGCCAGGCATGGCGGGAAGCGATCCAGCACCTGTGACCTTGGTCCTCGGCGATGAGGAGTTGCTGGCCGAGCGGGCGGTGAGCGGCGTCGTCGCGGCGGCGCGGGCCGCTGATCCGGACGTCGAGGTGCACGACCTCGTAGGGAGCAAGATGACGGCCGGGGAGCTGATGCAGCTGACCTCGCCGTCGCTCTTCGGCGATCGTTCGGTGGTGGTGATCCGGTCGGCTCAGGATCTGCCCAAGGAAGTGATCAACGAGGTCGTGACCTATGTCAAGCAGCCGTCCGACGACACCGCGCTCGTGCTGGTGCACCCGGGCGGGGTGAAGGGCAAGGCGCTGGTCGACGGGGTGAAGAAGGTCAAGGCCGCGGTGATCATGATCAACAAGGTCACCAAGACGGGGGAGCGGCTGGATTTCGTCAAAGGCGAGTTCAAGCGGGCCGGGCGAGGTATCTCCAGTGACGCGGCGCAGGCGTTGCTCGATGCCGTCGGCAACGATCTGCGGGAGCTGGCGGCGGCGTGCAGCCAGCTGATGTTCGACACCGAGGACAAGACGATCAGCGCGGCGGCCGTGGCGCGCTATCACAAGGGGCGGGCCGAGGTCACCGGGTTCAACGTGGCCGACTCGGCGGTCGAGGGGCGGCTGGGCGACGCTCTGGAGCAACTGCGGTGGGCGCTCGGCACCGGCGTCGCTCCGGTGCTGCTGGTGAGCGCCTTGGCCGGAGGACTGAGGTCGCTCGCCAAGGTGGGGAGTGCGCCGCGCAATCTCCGGGGCGGGCAGTTGGCGAGCCATGTCGGGATGCCACCGTGGAAGGTGGATCGGGTGAAGCGGCAGCTCAACGGATGGGGGCCCGAAGGCTTGTCGAGGGCCATCCAGGCGGTGGCCGCCGCGGACGAGCAGGTCAAGGGCGGGGGAGCGGATCCGGCGTACGCGCTGGAGCATACGGTGCAGGTAATCGTGGCCAGCCGCACTGGGAGGTAGTGCGCCGCTGTGCCGGAGGTGTGCCGGAGGTTGGGGGCGGCCTCACTCGGGACGCGCACGGGTACGGGAGCGGTAGCCGGCGATCTTGGCCAGGTTCCCGCACCGGTCCATTGAGCACCAGCGGCGTCGCCGTGCCTGTGAGTCATCAAGGAACAGCAGCGAGCAGTCTGGATTCTCGCACTCTTTGACCCGCTCCAGCAGCGGGCCGCCGAGCAACAGCACCGCGTCGCGGGCCACGGTCGCCAAGGCGGCGGGCGTCACGTCGGCGCTCTGCCGGCTGATGGACGGCAAGTCGCCGCTGACGGAGAGCTGCGGGGCGAGGTCGGGATTTGCGGCCACCGCGTTGGTGAGCGCGACGTCGGCAGGGTCGACAGGACGCCCGGCGATCGCGGCGCGCAACAGCTGGTAGATCGCCTCACGCAGGCCCAGGGCGTCCGTCAGGTGCTCGATGGTGGCCTGGGGGACATCCGGGCTGAGTCCGGCCTCGTGAATCCAGCGGCCGAGTGCGGCGGGGTTCGGCAGCCTTTCGACGGGAACGGCGTGCCGCTTGCCGAGCGTGGCGACGAAGTCAAGACAGGGGCGGCCGCCGATGAAGGGGAACGCCATCAGGGAGGCGGCAGGCGGGCGGGTCATGCTCCGATCCTACTGGGTTGACACCTGTTGAACAGGTATACATGATGACACCTATTCAACTAGTGTCCAGAGAGGGCGAGTGCGGCATGCGCGCGGTGCGGATCGACGAATTCGGCGGACCCGAGGTGTTGCGTCTTGTGGAGGTCCCGGTCCCCGACGCCGGGCCGGGCGAGGTGCTGGTACGAATCGCGGCAGCGGGGGTGAACCGGGCGGACGCCCTCATCCGTTCGGGTTCCTACCATCGGGCCGGACGCCCGCCGCTGATCCCCGGACTGGAGGCGGCGGGCACGGTGGCCGCCGTGGGCGACGGCGTGCACGGCATCGAGGTGGGGCAGCAGGTCATGGCGCTGGGCAGCGGCCTGTATGCGGAGTTCGCCGCCGTGCCCGCGGATCGGGTGGCCGTCCTGCCGAAGGACATCAGCATGATCGAGGCCGCGGCGCTGCCCACGGCCTGGCTGACCGCTTGGTACTGCGTGCGGCGCCTGGCCAGGGTGGAGGCCGGCGAGACGGTGGTCGTTCAAGCCGCAGCCAGCGGGGTCGGCAGCGCGGCCGTGCAGATCGCCGCGCAACTGGGCGCGCGGGTGATAGCGGTAGCGGGCTCGGCCGGCAAGGCCGCGTGGGCGGCGGGCTTCGGCGCGCACGAGACCGTCGACACCTCCGACCACCCCGCGGAAGCGGCGGTGGCCGAGGTCATGCGGCTGACCGGCGGGCGCGGCGCGGACGTCGTCCTGGACGCGGTGGGCGGGCCTACGTTCGCGCACAGCCTGCGCCAGGCCGCCTATGCCGGGCGCGTCGTCGCTCTGGCCAACGTCGCGTTGGAACCGAGCATCATCGACACCCGTGACTTCTATCCCAAGAACGCCGCCATTCTCGGCTTTCAGCTCACTAATCTGCTGCAGCACGGCTACGATCCCCGCGACGACCTGCGGGAGATCGCCGGCCGGGTGGCGTCGGGGTCGTACCGGGTTCCGGTGGAGGCGGTCTTCCCGATGGATCAGGCCAGCCAGGCCCACGAGCGGCTCGAACGGCGTGACAGCCGTGGCAAGAACGTCCTCACGATCGCCGAGACCGGGTGAGCCCTCGCCCTCGGCGGGCCGCGCGCGCCGTGTGCACTTCCCGGACGGCACGTGGGCGTGCCCAATGGAGGTGGCCGGGGTTCGCCGTCGCCCGCTAAGGGGTTAGGTCAGTGCCGCCTCGTTGACCACGCCGTCGCTGATCTCCAGCACCCGGTCGGCCAGCGTGATCAGGCTGGGGTCGTGGGTGGTGACCAGCGCGGTGACGCCTTCGCTGCGTACGAGGGCGCGCAGCAGCTCCATGATCTGCCGCCCGGTCTGCGAGTCCAGCTGCCCCGTCGGCTCGTCGGCCACGAGCAGGCGCGGCCGGTTCGCCAGCGACCTGGCGATCGCCACCCGCTGCCGCTGCCCGCCCGACAGCTCGTACGGCCGCTGGTTGGCGTGCGGTTCCAGCCCCACCAGGGCGAGCAGCATGCGGATCCGGGCCTCGCGTTCCTCTGCCGGCATCCGTACGAGCCGCATCGGCACCCCGACGTTCTCCGCCGCAGACAGGACGGGGATCAGACCGAACGACTGGAACACGAAACCCACCACATCCCTGCGCAGCTCCAGCAGCGCCTCCTCGGACATCGCCGTGACGTCGTGCCCCGACACGATCACCCGGCCCGCGTCCGGGCGGTCGAGTCCGCCGATCTGGTTGAGAAGCGTGGTCTTGCCCGAGCCGGAGCGGCCCCTGACGGCGACCAGTTCTCCGGGGAAGATCGAGAACGACACGTCGCGCAGTGCCACGACCTCCTTGGGCCCGGTCCGGTAGACCTTGCGCAGCCCTTCCACCACGACCAGGGGCGAATCAGTCACTTGACGGTTCCTCTCGCGACGGCCAGACGCCGATGTGGTCGGATTCGAGCTCCAGGCGCACGCGGCGTTCCATGTTGAGTGCGCTCATGAAGTCGCGCGGGAGCTGGAGCCGCCCCACCCGGTCGAGCACGGCGTACTCCTCGGCGATGATCTGCCCCTCGGCGCTCTCGCGCCGCAGCGTCTCGCTGCTGGTACGCCCGTCGCGAATGCCCACGGTCCGGTCCACCTGCTCCGACACCAGCGGATCGTGCGTCACGATGACCACGGTCACGCCCAGCTCCCTGTTGGCCGTCCGCAGCGCGGCGAACACCTGCTCCGACGTCTCGCTGTCCAGCTCGCCCGTCGGTTCGTCGGCCAGGACGAGCTGCGGGGAGTTGGCGAGGGCGACGGCGATGGCCACACGCTGCTGCTCGCCGCCCGACATTTCGGGAACTTTCCGGTTTGCGCAGGAGGCCACGCCCAGCAGCTCCAGCAGCTCCATTGCCCGCCCCCTCCGAGCGGCGCCGGCCAGCTTCATCGGCAGCTCGACGTTCTCCCGGGCGTTCAGATAGGGCAGCAAGTTGCGTGCCGTCTGCTGCCAGATGAAACCGACGACGGAACGCCGGTATCGCAGGCGGTCGCGTGGGCTCATCGACAGCAGGTCCATACCCCCCACCCTGGCCACCCCGGCCGTCGGCACGTCCAGCCCGGACAGGACGTTGAGCAATGTCGACTTGCCCGATCCCGACGCGCCGACGATGGCGACCAGCTCACCCTTGTCGATCACGAGGTCCAGGCCTTGCAACGCGACGACCTCGACGCCCTCGGTCTTGTAGATGCGTACGAGGTTGTCGCACACGATGTGCGCGTCCCCGCCGAACGCGGCCGTCTTCTGCGCGGCCCTGGCTTCAAGCTCGGACAGGGTCGGGTTCATGACGAATCTCCCACTCGGAGTACGGCGCCGAGGCTGCGGCGGCGGCCCATGGCGGTATGCGCGTACGCCCCCAGCGCGGCGGCGACGATCAGCCCCGCCGCCAGCGCACCAGGCGTGAGCAGGTCGGGCGTGTAGTCATGGACGGGCAGATCTCCGGCGTACGCGGACAGGTCCACACCGGGCCCGAGCGCGGTCGGCAGCCCAAGCCCCAGACCGAGCCCCACCAGCGCGGTCACGAGAACCATGGGAAGCACCTCCAGCACGGTCAACCGCCGCGCCTGCCGATCCGACAGCCCGAGCGTACGCAGGAACGACACCGCCCTGGCCCGGTCGGCGGCCCCGACGACCAGTGACAGGACGACGGCCACCAGCGCGTAGAGTCCCAGCGCCACCGTCGCCACGGCCAGCGTGGAGCGGACCGCGCCGGTGAGCGGGTCCTCCCGGATGGCGGCCAGCGCCCGCTCCTGCGAATCCACGGTCGCCGCCGGTACCAGCCGCGCCAGCTCGGCCGGCGAGGCGTCGCCCTTGATCAGCAACGTGTTCACCTCGAGCCGCGGCAACGCGCTCGGGGACATGACGATGAACTTCCCGCTGGACCAGAACCCGGGGACCGAGTCGATCACGCCTTGGGGGGTCACCCGCGGTCGCGACAACCATCCGACCTCGAACGTACCTCTGCCCCGCAGATCGGGCGAGACCAGCGCGGACGTGCCGCCGGACAGCGGCGGCAAGCTGATGGGCGTGCCTTCGACGAGCCGCCGCCACTGCGCCACGTCCACCGCGATGGCCGCGGCCCACTCAGGGGCGTCCGCGAGCTGTACCTGCCCCGTCTGCGCGACCACCATCTGCTCCACACCGTCCATGGCGCGCACCTTCTCGATGACGGAGGCGGGGATCTCCCCGACCGACGTCACCTTGATCGGCGCGCCTACCTGCTGCCAGGACGCCCGCACCTGCGTGCTCGCGATCCCGCTGGAGATCACCGTCGCGAAAACGGACACCGCCAGCGCCGGCAGCAGGATCAGCACCGGCAGCCCGCTGGCCGAGCGTGCCCTGGCCGCCCGGGTGAGCCCCAGGAACGGCACGGCGGCACGGCCGCGTGCGGCCAGCCGGACGAACAGCCGCAGCGGGTACGGATAGCAGCGCAACGTGATGAGCGCGGCCGCGAGCGTCAGCGCGACCGGCACGAACAACAGGAGCGGGTCTTGGGACAGCCCTCGCGCGCGCAGCAGGTACGCCCCCGTCAGCGCCAGACCCACGACCAGCACCTCCAGCGTGATCCGCCGGGCGGACGGCCGGGCGGCGACCACGTCGTCGCGCCGTTCGTGCAGGGGCGTGCGATGGGCTAGCGACACCCGCACCGCCGCGAACGCCACCGCCGTGACCACCACGACAGCCGGGCCCACGTGCACGACGGGGAGCACCGGCCCGGGCACGAGGAAGGACAGGGCGTACCCGGCCAGGGCCGCGGGTACCACGGCGAGCGCGGTCATCGCCGCCCCGGCGCCCGCCACCTGCCGCAGCGACCCGCCCCGCGCCCGCGCGAGCGCCAGCGTGTGCTCCATCCGATCGGTCAGCGACTGCACGCCCAGCACGATCACGCCGAGCGCGACCGCGAGCAGGCCCCCGAGCGCCAGGTAGATCACGGTCTGGGCGGCGGCCAGCGCCGCGCTGTAGTCGCCGAGCAGCTTGGGCAGCCCGGTGTCCAGGCGGTGCGGGCTGGTGGTCAGGTCCTGGACGGCCACCAGCCGCCCCAGCTCGGCGACCGCCGCGTCGATGTCCGGCTCGTCCAGCGCGCTCGCGGCCCGGCCGTCGAGGGGAAGGACCCAACGGTAGGTCAGGTGGCGGGCCTCGCCGCTGAGCGCCGTCAGTCCCGCGTCGGATGTCAGCGTCGTGAGGTGGAGCTCGTCGTCCATCCCGCCCGGTGGCCGCCGCTTGGCGACGTGCAGGATGTCGTTGTTGTGGCTCCAGTAGCGGTCGCCCGGGTTCTTGGCCTTGAAGAGACCGACGATCTTAATGGCGACGTAGTCGCTCTCGCCCAGCATCTTGGACTGGCCGACCCGGAGGTCCAGCTCCCGCAGCGCCTCCTCCACGACGCCGACCTCGACCAGCGGGATCGTCTCGCCCTCGTACCGCGTCGTGGACGGCGCGCCGGGCGCCCGGCCCTGCACCCAATCCACCCGCCGGTCGGCGTCGGACAGCCAGCCGAGGTTGATGTACGTCCCCCCGCCGGTGCCCGTGAGGGGTGTGCGGGAGGTCTTGGCGTTCATGTGACCGGAGGACGTGACCAGCGGTCGCAGCTTCGCGGGGAGGGTCTGGCGCCAGTGACGGTCGCGAGCTTCGAACTGGGCTCGTTGGTGCAGATCCTCATCGCGCGAACGCGGCTCCGAGGCCACCGTCAGGTCGGTCTGCACGGCGGGAGCGGTGGTCAGCGACCGGCGCAGCGCCTGGTCGAACGCCGCCTGCGTGGCCCGGGGCAGCCCGGCGAGCAGCAGGCAGGCGACCGCCGTCAGCGCGACGAGTACGGCCAGCGTGCCCGCGTGCGTCCGGGCCGGGAGTGGGATCCTCACCGCTCCTCCAAGACTTGCCCGCGCCGAAGGCGCCGTGACAGCCCGGCGACGATCGCGAACAGCACCCCGGCCATCAGCACCAGCATCGCGGCCGTGGCCGCCCACGGGATGTCGAGCAGCACGCCCGGCGTCACCGCCGACGCCTGCCCGGTCAGCACGATGTGCGGCACCACCAGCGTCCCGACGGCCACGGCGAGTCCGGTGCCGGCCGCCAGCGACAGCCCGATGACGAACGCCTGCTCCATCGTCAGCAGCCCGAGCACCTGCCGGGAACTGGTCCCGAGCGCCCGCAGGACGGCGAACTCCGCCCTCCGCTCCCGCGCCGCGACCGCCGCGTTGACCAGGAATCCGAGCGTCGCGAACCCCAGCGCCGCGGCGAACCCCAGCATCAGCGCCCCTTGCAGCCCGCTGGCGAGCGGGTCGTCCCGCAGCGTGGCGGCCAGCTCACGCTGATCGACCGCGGTCACGTCCCATTCAGGGCTCTTGCGAAGCGCCGCACGAGCCGGTGCGGTGTCGCCGGCGGCGAGCCACCACTCGGTGACGGGCCTGGGCGGCTGCGCAGCGGCCAGCTCGTGCGCCTGCAGCGTCCCCAAGTCGGCGAGGACGGCCTTCTGCCCGGCCGCTGCGGTCGGCATGCTCGCCACGACACCCACCACCTTGATCGGCAGGACCCGGCCGGCGATATTGATCCGCCCGGCCTGCCCGGCCCTCATCTTGAGCGTGGCGGCCAGGTCGGCGGTGAGCACCACGGGCAGCGGACCGAGGTTACGCAGCGGCCCGAAGGCGGCCACGCCGGGCACATCGCCGGAAGGCGGGGTCACCGCCACGTCCCGGCCGTCCACGCTCAGCCCGCCCAGCCTCAGCTCGGCCGGCGAGCTCGCGACGAGGCCGCGCAGCGACAACGGATACGTGATCTTCCCGGACCGCCCGGCCAGCGACCGCAGATCGAGGTCGATCCGGTTCTCGCCCTTTCGCAGCACGCCGAGCGGGAGGTCGCGCCACACGCCCAGCGCGTCGGACAACACCAGCCGCGCGGGCACCTCGGCGTCCGTCTCGACCCGCACGACGAGCGTGCGAGGCTGCCCGGGAAGGTCCAGCCTGCCCGCCTGTTCTCCGACGAGGGCCCGGGACAGCTCCGCGACCGTCTGCGCCGACAGGTCGGGGCGTAGCTGGAACAGCTCACCGAGCTCGGCCGCGTCGAGCCCGAGCAGCAGCGCGCTCTCGCTGCTCACCTCGGTCTGCCCGCGAAAGGCGGGGGCGGCCGCAGTGACGCCGGGCAGCGCGCTGAACGTCGTGCCCCGCCCGAGCGACCCCAGCTCCGGCCCGTCCGGCGGCCCCGACAGCCGCAGGTCGGCGCCGGCCTGGTGGCGGGCCTGGTCGAGTTGCGAGGCTCGCCAGGTGGCGGCGGTGGTCATGGACAGGACGCCGATCGCGATCGCCATGGTGAGCAGCAGCGCGGGACCGCCGTAGCTGAGCGGCCGCCTGCTGACCTGCCATGCCCCCAGCGCCGGGGCGAGCGTGGGCCGCCGGGCGGTCAGCCGCTCAGCCAGCCTCGACGCGCGCGGCACCAGCCGCAGCCCCAGCATGCCGCCCGCGAGCAGCGCCAGCGCGGGCCCTGAGATGATGAGCGGGTCGATGCCGAGCCCGCCCGCCGCCGTCGCGGTGACCGGCGCGCCGTAGCGCTGCAGCTGCCAGATCGCCAGCGCGGCCACCCCGAGGAGCCCCAAGTCCGCGCCCGCCCGCTCGATCAGCCCGCGCACGCCGCCGCGGCCGCGCGCCGACAGCTCCTCCACGTACGTGCGCCGGGCACCCGCCAGAGCCGGCAGCATCAGCAGCACGGCCGACGCCAGAGCCACGCCGAGCGACACGAGGAACGTTCCGAGGTCGGCCGCCGGCGCGAGACGCACTCCCGAGGCCCTGATCCACGGCAGCTGGTTGACCAGCGAGAGCAGCAGCGGGCCGAGGAACGGCGCGACGACCGCGCATGGCAGCGCCACCAACAGCGCCTCGCCCCCGGCCAGCGCGGCCAGTCGGATCGTGCCCGCGCCGCGCGAGCGCAGCAGCGCCACCTCCATGCGGCGGTGGTCGGCCAGCAGCCGTGCGGTGAGCATCAGCGCGTACCCGGCCAGCAACAGCAGCTGCAGCACTGGGATCAGCATGGTCGAGCGGGCCACCAGCGACGCGGTGCTGAGCTGGGCGAGGACCTCCGGCAGGCGACTGGCCACCACGCAGCTCACGCAGCCGGCCGCCGTCAGCCGCTCGCCCACCTGGTTCACCGCGTCCGCCATCGGGCGCAGCCGCTCGGGCGTCAGCGCGGACAGGTCGGGCTCCGCCGTCCAGATGGTCCTGACGTTGGTGGCGAAGCGTGCCACGAACGTCTCCCGCGCCACCATCAGCGGCCCGTAGGTGGTGAAGTCGCCGCGCTCGACGCCCCTGCTCAGTAACTGCTCGCCGGCCCAGCGCTCGTCCGATGGGTCGCGAAGCTGGAAGACGCCGACGATGCGGACCGTGACCGGGCGCGGGTCGAGCCGGCCCTTCGTGACGATCTCCCTGCCGACCTCGAATCCGGTGGCCGAGGACGCCGGCAGCGAGATCGCCGCCTCGATCGTCGATCCGCCGGCGCGCGGCCAGCCGCCGGAGATCAGCTCGGCGTGCCGGTCGAGCCCGTCGTAGCTGCCGAACCTGAGCAGCTCGGGCTGTTCCTTGCCGTCCTGGCCCGGCATGACGTACGAATCGGAGCGGAAGCTGGTGGTGATGGCCGGGACCGCGGCGTAGGCGCGGGCGAGCTCGTCACGTACCGCCCGGTCGTAGGCGGGAAAGGTCTCGGCGGTGATCTGGGCGCCGACGGTGGCCGCCGTCTGGCGGTACGAGGCCGTCTCCATCGTCCTGCGGACGCCGGCGTCGGCGATGGACGAGGCATACATGGTCAACGCGACCAATGTGGTGGTCGCCAGCAGGATCGACCCGAATGCGGCCAGGAGGAGCAATGGCTCGCTGAACGCCCTCTTGACGATCAATGGCCCCCGCATGGGTCCCATTGAAGGCGCCCTGAACAGAGGACCGGAAGGCGATCACCGCAACGGTGACGGACCCGGTATGCCCACGTGATATCGAAACTGTGACAAAAGCGCACACAAATCAAGAACGCCGCACCCTTAACCGGGTGCGGCGTCTCTATCAGCCAGGTCTTACTTGGCGGCCAGCGCCGCGGCCTGCTTGGCGATCGCCGACTTGCGGTTGGCGGCCTGGTTCTTGTGGATGACGCCCTTGCTGACGGCCTTGTCCAGCTGACGGGCGGCGGCCTTCTGCAGCGCCGCAGCCTGCGCGACGTCGCCCTGCTCGGCGGCCTCGCGGAACTTGCGGACAGCCGTCTTCAGAGAGGATTTGACTGCCTTGTTGCGCAGACGAGCCTTCTCGTTCTGCTTGTTGCGCTTGATCTGGGACTTGATGTTCGCCACGAAGAAGCCTCGGTGAAGGTCTGGGTGATGGATGGGGCGCGCGGGCTCGAGAGAGGGCGCGCCACACGCAGTTGAACAGGATACCAATAACTCGGGGGCCTGCCCAAATCAACGCCAGCGTGTCGTGTACTCTCGCCAGTCCTCTTCCGTGGCGGCGAAGTCCACGTAGAGGGCGAGGCCGAAGCGCTCGCGCCGCCCGTGCTCGGTTAGTGCCAGCCTAGCGCCCTCCGCGGCCATCGCGACGCTCTCGGCCGTGTCTGCCCACGCCAGCCCGTGGTCGTGGTAGGCCGGGGCGCCGATGAGCAGCAGCTTGTCGTCGGGCACCAGGTCCAAGGCCAGCTCCGCCTGGCGGGCCGCGTAGCCGCCGTAGAGGGATTGAAGAGGCGTGAAGGAGTCGTAGGTCATGACGGCCACCTGATCCACCCGGCTCACGACCTGCTGGAAGTAGCCGGGTGACCAGTATTTGTCGTGGCTCAGGATCGCTCTGGCGGTCAGACGCATGCCCGGGTACGGCTCGATCTGCGGGACCGACGTGGACAGGAGCTTTGTGTGCTGCCTGGTGCGTTCCAGCAGGTCCAGGAACTCGCTGTCGTCGTCGCCGATGGGCTCGAAGTTGTAGTGGATGCCGTCGTAGCCCTGTTCCATGATGGCGGCGACGCCGGCCAGGACGTTCTCGCGGGACTTGGGGTCGTCGAGGTCGAGGCCGTTCTTGACGCTCTGGCCTAGCCAGGCGGAGACACGGACGGCCGGAAGGTGCTTATGCATCCACTTCACGAAATTTGCTGCGCTGGGGTATTTAGACGGTTTCAGGCTGCCGTCCCATTCGAAAGGGCCGGAGTGGACGTACACGTCCTTGATGCCGGTGGCGCGTAACCGTACCGCTAACTGCTCGACGTCGGGCTCCGTGCGGCGGCCGTCCACCCACATGTGGCCCAGCCAGAGGGCGTCGTTGCCAGTGCTCTTCGCCCAGGCCGCCGGGGCACCGGTAAACTGAAGACGGAGCGCGGCGGCGAGGAGGGCGGCCAGCGCGACCACGACGGCCAAGGCAAGCGCGAGCAGGCGCAGGCCGCGGCGGATGACGGTTCGGGCAATCACCCGGGCATGTCACCATGAAAGACGCTTGACCTCAACCCTGTCGAAACGGACTTCGGTGCGCACTCAGCCTGGCCAGACCGACCCCGCGTTGATCCGCAACTTCTGCATCATCGCGCACATCGACCACGGCAAGTCGACCCTTGCCGACCGGATGCTGCAGATCACCGGCGTGGTCGACGAACGCTCCATGCGCGCGCAATACCTCGACAGGATGGACATCGAGCGCGAGCGCGGCATCACGATCAAGTCGCAGGCCGTCCGGCTGCCGTGGGACGGCCACGTGCTCAACATGATCGACACTCCGGGGCACGTCGACTTCACCTACGAGGTGTCCCGTTCGCTGCAGGCGTGCGAGGGCGCGGTCCTGCTGGTCGACGCGGCCCAGGGCATCGAGGCGCAGACGCTGGCCAACCTCTACCTGGCCATGAACGCCGACCTGCACATCATCCCGGTCCTCAACAAGATCGACCTGCCCGCGGCGCAGCCGGAGAAGTTCGCCGAGGAGCTGGCCGGGCTGATCGGCTGCGATCCGTCTGATGTGCTCAGGGTGTCGGGCAAGACCGGCGAAGGTGTGCGCGAGCTGCTCGACCACGTGGTCCAGACGGTCCCGGCGCCGGTCGGCAACGCCGACACGGCCGCCCGGGCGCTGATCTTCGACTCGGTCTACGACACCTACCGTGGCGTGGTCACCTACGTCCGGGTCATCGACGGGCACCTCGGCAAGCGCGAGCGCATCCTGATGATGTCCACCATGGCCACCCACGAGACGCTGGAGATCGGCGTCATCTCGCCCGAGCCCAAGGTCTCCGACCGGGGCCTCGGCGTCGGCGAGGTGGGCTACCTCATCACCGGCGTGAAGGACGTGCGCCAGTCGCGCGTGGGTGACACGGTCACCTCCGCGGTCAAGCCGGCCGGTGAGATGCTGGCCGGCTACGAGCACCCGAAGCCGATGGTGTTCTCCGGGCTTTATCCGATCGACGGCGACGAATACCCCGAGCTGCGCGAGGCGCTCGACAAGCTCCAGCTCAACGACGCCGCGCTCGTCTACGAGCCGGAGACCTCTGCCGCGCTGGGGTTCGGTTTCCGCGTCGGCTTCCTCGGACTGCTCCACATGGAGATCGTGCGCGAGCGGCTGGAGCGCGAGTTCGGGCTGTCGCTGATCTCGACCGCGCCCAACGTCGTCTACCGCGTGGTCATGGAGGACGGCAAGGAGCTCACGGTCACCAACCCGTCGGAGTTCCCGTCCGGCGGCAAGATCGCGCAGGTCTTCGAGCCGGTGACGAAGTCCACCATCCTGGCGCCCTCCGAGTTCATCGGCGCGATCATGGAGATCTGCCAGGGGCGGCGCGGGCAGCTGCTCGGCATGGACTACCTGTCGGAGGACCGGGTCGAGATCCGCTACACGCTGCCGCTCGGCGAGATCATCTTCGACTTCTTCGACCAGCTCAAGTCGCGCACCCGCGGCTACGCCTCGCTCGACTACGAGCCGGCGGGGGAGCAGGAGTCCGACCTGGTCAAGGTCGACATCCTGCTGCAGGGCGAGCCCGTGGACGCCTTCAGTGCGATCGTCCACAAGGACAAGGCGTACGGATATGGCGTCGACATGGCGAAGAAGCTGCGTGAGCTGATCCCGCGGCAGCAGTTCGAGGTGCCGATCCAGGCCGCCATCGGGGCCAGGGTCATCGCCCGCGAGAACATCCGCGCCATCCGCAAGGACGTCCTCGCCAAGTGCTACGGCGGAGACATCTCCCGTAAGCGCAAGCTGCTGGAGAAGCAGAAGGAAGGCAAGAAGCGGATGAAGATGGTCGGCCGGGTCGAGGTGCCCCAGGAGGCCTTCGTCGCCGCGCTGTCCACCGACTCCAGCACCGACAAGGCCAAGAAGTAACGTTCAGAGCCCCAGGATCTCCGGTGTGCGCGCGAGCGCGCGCCAGCGTGACCTGGGGTCGGCGAGCAGCCGGCGGGCTTGGAGGTCCATCAGCGCGCCGACGCCGGTCATCTCGGCGGCCAGGACGCCGTCCGCGCGCCTGAACTCCTGCCTGACCAGGAACGTCCTTCCGTCGCTCCACTCGAACGCGCACGTCACGTCCACCTCGTCGCCGCCGCGCAGCTCCCGGTGGTAGCGGATGGTGTTCTCCAGGGTGACGGGGCCGATGCCGCTGGTCAGCAGGTCGTCGATCGAGATGCCGGCGGCGCGCAGGCACTCCCAGCGGGCATGGTCGCCGTACTGGTGGTAGACGGCACCGTTGACGTGGCCCTGCGTGTCGAGCTCGTAGCCGCGTACGGCGATGCGCACCGAGAAGGTCATGACCGCTCCTCCAGCCAGGTGTGGGATTTGGCGGTGAGGTAGCGCAGCCCGTCGTCACCGAGCTCCACCCACTCACCGCGCGCCCAGCCCCCCGTGGTCTGAGGGGCGAACCCGTGCCGCTGGAACAGCTCCGACGCCTCCTTCTGGGTGAGTCCACGGCGCCCCCACTCCCGGATGACCCGGGCCGTCCGCTCGTCCTCGCCCGCGTCCTGGTCACCGAGCGCACCCGCCAACTCCTCCAGCCCGCGCGCGATGAGCCGCAGCGCGGACTGGATCTTAGGTACGTCCATCCTCATCGCCAATCGATCGGTAGTGATTGCCCACCGATCCTAACGGCTACTCTGAAAGCATGGAAGTGGTGCAAACGGCGCGAATGCTGCTGTCTCGCGTCACAGCCGACGACCTGGCGGCCGTGCACGAGCTTCACTCCGATCCGCGTACGAACGTGTACAACCCCTCCGGGCCCTCCCCTGATCTGGAATCCAGCCGGGCCATGCTGGATCTGTGGCTCGCCGACTGGGACGAGCGCGGGCTCGGGTATTGGGCGGTGCGGCTGCTCGGGGAGCCGGAGGTGATCGGCTTCGGCGGTTTGCGCCGCGCCGTCGTCGACGGGGACGAGGTGCTCAACCTTTACTACCGGTTCTGGCCGTCCGCGTGGGGGCACGGCTACGCGCTGGAGCTCGTCGAGGCGGCGCTACGGGTCGGGAAGGGCCTCGGAACGGTGGTGGCGGTGATCCGCGACACGAACGTGCCGTCACGGAGGGTGGCGGAGCGTGCGGGCATGCGGAAGGACCGCACGATTCCGTACGGGGGAGTGCCGAGCGACGTGTACGTCGCCTGAGCCGGCTTCAGCGCCCGGCTCGCCACACATAACCCGCCAGCACCGCCACACCTGCCACCGCTTGGGCCGCCAGCAGCGCGTCCGGCTCAGGCGGCGAATACGCCCGCGCGATCGCGGCGGGCAGGCCTCGGCCGACCACAGCCACGATCCCGCCGGCGGCCACGGTCAGGCTCATCCCGCGCAACACGGGGTTGCCGCCGACTTCGACCGTGAGGTCCACAACGCGGATGATCGAAGTCGTACGCCGTCCGAGCGTACATAGTCCGCCTGTTCGCCCGCGCGACGGCCGGGCTTCTGTCGGTGGCGCCGACTACCGTTTGTTCCCGAACACCTGTGCGACTGGAGGGTGACATGATTGCTTCTGAGCGATTCGAGCGTGCCGCGGCGCTGGGGGTCGCTGTGGCAGAGGAGACCCGGCGGCTGCTGAGGAGGCATCTGGACGCGGCCGGAGCGGAGGGGGACGACGGCACCGTGCTGGTCGACGTGCCCTATCCGGACGCCGAGGTGGTCACGGCACTGCTGGACGTGGCGGCCGAGTGCTTCGGCGAGCGGGGTGACTCGATAGAGGAGACCAGGCAGGCGGCGCTGGAGACGTTGTTACAGCTGGCCGGATTCGACGCCGAGTCGCAGCTCAACTGGGGCGAGCTGGGTGGCCGGTAAAGGGTTCGCCGATCGAAGTGCCCCTCGGTTACCGTCCTGTTATGCGCATTCTCTCTGTCAACGTGGGCACAACGGTTGAGGCTGAATGGGCCGGGAAGATGGGGCGCACGGCCATCGACAAGCGGGCCGTCACGCACCGGGTCGAGGTCCTCGCCAACGGGCTGTCCGGCGACGAGCGGGCCGACAAAGTGCACCACGGATCGCCCGACCATGCCGTCTATTCCTACGCCAGAGAGGACTACGACTGGTGGGAGGCCGAGCTGGGGCGGGAGGTGCGTGACGGGCGATTCGGAGAAAACCTCACCACCTCCGGCCTCGACGTCAACGGGGCCATGGTCGGCGAGCGGTGGCGGGTGGGCAGCGCCGAGCTCGAGGTGACCGGGCCCCGGGTGCCGTGCGTGGTGTTCCGCAACTGGATGGACGAGCCCGGCTGGGTCAAGCGCTTCACCGACGCGGTGCGGCCCGGGGCCTACCTGAGGGTGGTCCAGCTCGGCGAGCTGGGCACCGGCGACGAGGTGGAGGTCGTCTCGCGTCCCGAGGTCGGGGTGACGGTGGCCGACTGGTTCCGGGCCCGCCACGGGGACAAGGACGCGCTGCGCCGCATCCTTGCCGTTCCCGGACATGACAGCCGATGGGACGAGATGGCGGAAAAGGTGCTGGCCGGGTAGAGCCCTACCCGGCCAGGGTTTCTCAGCGCAGGACCGTGTACAACGCCGACGTGAGGGAGGCGCGTGCGTCGTCCTGGTCGATCGACCACATCATCGACCCGCCCAGCCCCTTGAGCCGGATGTAGGCCGCCTTCTGCAGCATCATCGCCGGATCGTCGTACGACCAGAACTCGTTCCCGTCGTAGAGCCACATCGCCCCGGTGCGCAGGTCCCGGTAACGCTTGCCCGGCTTGTTCACCAGGTCCTTGTAGTCCTCGCTGCCCGGGGCCCACTTGCCGGGAGCGGGTCCGGTGGCGGGCTTGTAGAGGCCGTCGCCGCCTCCGGTGACGCCGGTCCAGCCCTGGCCGTAGGCGGGCACCCCGACCACGATCTTGCGTGCGGGCGCCCCACGGGAAAGGTAGTCGCGGACGGTCTGGTCGACGCTGTACTTCACCGGGTTCGGATCCCGCCGGTCGGTGAACAGGTTGCCGTTGTGCCCGGTCTGCGGCTCCCAGGTGCCGTGCAGGTCGTATCCCTGGATGGTGGCGAAGTCGAGCTGGCTGAAGACGCGCCGTACCTCGAAGCCGGCGTCGATCTTGGCGGCGGCGGCCGGCAGGAAGGCGGTGAGTTGCGCGCCGCTCGAGTAGGCCTTGAGCTGCGAGCGCAGCTCCTGCACGAACAACGTGAAGTTCTGCTTGTCCTCGGGACGGATGACGTTCCCCTCGGCCCCGGACGAGCCCGGCCACTCCCAGTCCAGGTCGATCCCGTCGAACACGCCGGCCCCCGCACCCGGCTCCAGCCCCGGCAGGTCGCCGCGCAGCCACAGGTCGATGCAGGAGCGCGCCAGCTTGGCGCGCGACTCGGCGGTGAGCACGGCGTCGGAGAAGTGCTTCGAGCCGGTCCAGCCGCCCAGCGAGATCAGCGCCTTGAGCCCCGGGTGCTTGGCCTTGAGCTTGCGGAGCTGGTTCAGGTTGCCGTTCACGGCCTGTCCCGGCGCGTCGGCCACGCCGTCCACGCTCTGCTCGGCCGGCACCGGCCGCTGCCAGTCGGCCCATGGGTCGGCCGAGTAGCAGGCGCCCTCGGCGTTGACGAACCCGAACGCGTAGTTGAGGTGTGTGAGCTTGGCCGCCGCGCCCGTGGCGTCCACGTCCTTGACGTGGTAGTTGCGGCCGTAGATGCCCCATTGGATGAAGTACGCGACCCGCTTGAAACCGGTTTGGGCCTCGGCGGGCACGGAGACCGCCGAGAGCCCCAGCAAGAGCGAGAGCGTGATCAGGACCTTGTTCACCGAGCGTCTCCCGGAAGCGCCTCAACTTATAGGAAACTTTCCTAATAAGTTGAGGCGATCGTAGAGCGCTCACGCCAGGGCGTCAACGAGCGTCTCCCGGAAGCGTCTTCGGCTCGCTGTGTTTACCTGAGTAAAACGGACATCGGCGTAGCCTCGTCGCCTGCCGGCCCAGGCCGGGATGCGATCCGGTGGAAGCCGATGCCGCGTCCGTCCGGCGAGCCGGGCGGACCGTGGCTGAGAACCGCGTTGTCGGGGCCTGGCTCCGCATTCCTGGAGGGAGTGCGGCTCTTGGGCCACCGCCCCGCCGGACGCTATCCCGTTGGTGTGGGCACCAATCGGGGGCGGGAACCGGGCGCCAGTCAGGCACCCGGCTGTGACAGAACATTACCGTCCGATTACTCTTAGTCGCAACCTGTGATCGGCTTGGAGCACTCTTAACGGCCCGGCAAACTGGAGTACGTGCCATCCACCCTGCCTGACGGCGATCCCGCGCCCACCTCGGGCGAGCTGCCCGAGAGCGCCCTGAGCGGCCTCGGCGAGCGTCCGTTCGGCTTCTACGTCCACGTGCCGTTCTGCGTGACCCGCTGCGGCTACTGCGACTTCAACACCTACACCGCCGCCGAGCTGGGACCGGGCGCCTCCCACCGGGACTACGCGGACACTGCCGTCGAGGAGGTGCGTTTCGCGCGCCGCGTCCTGGGCGATGCGGAGCTGCCGGTCGAGACCGTGTTCTTCGGCGGTGGCACGCCCACCCTGCTGCCTCCCGAGGACCTGGCCAGGATCCTGGCCGCGATCGACTCCGAGTTCGGGCTGCGGCCAGGGGCCGAGGTCACCACGGAGGCCAACCCCGAGTCCGTGGACCCATCCTCACTGGAGAAGCTCCGCCACGGCGGGTTCAACCGGATCAGCTTCGGCATGCAGAGCGCGCGCGAGCACGTGCTCCAGGTCCTCGACCGCAGGCACACGCCGGGCCGGGCGGCCGCGGCCGTGCGGGAGGCGAGGGAGGCCGGGTTCGAGCACGTCAACCTGGATCTGATCTACAGCACGCCCGGCGAGTCCGACGACGACTGGCGGGCCTCCCTGGCCGCGGCGATCGAGGCAAGGCCCGACCACGTGTCGGCGTACTCGCTGATCGTCGAGGAGGGCACCAGGCTCGCCGCCAGGATCAGGCGCGGCGAGCTGCCGATGCCCGACGACGACGTGGCCGCCGACCGCTACCTGATCGCCGACCAGATGCTGGCCGAGGCCGGCTTCCGCTGGTACGAGGTGTCCAATTGGGCCACGTCCGACGAGGCGCGCTGCCGGCACAACCTGCTCTACTGGACCGGCGGCGACTGGTGGGCGGCCGGTCCAGGCGCGCACAGCCACGTCGGCGGCACCCGCTGGTGGAACGTCAAGCACCCGGCCGCCTACGCCCAGCGGCTGGCCGCGCACACCTCGCCCGCGCACGCCCGCGAGGTGCTCGACGACGAAGCCCGCGCCGCCGAGCGGCTCATGCTGGAGCTGCGGCTGGCGTCCGGCTACCCGCTCGCCGAGGTCGCACCGGGCGCGCGTACGGTCGTGGCCGGGGCGCTGGCACGCGGGCTGCTCGAGCCCGAACCGTTCAAGTTGGGCCTGATGGTGCTCACTCAACGAGGGCGCCTGCTGGCCGACGCCCTCATCAGGGACCTGCTCGTTTAGCTGATCAGGCGGATGGCGAACGGGTAGCGGTAGTTCTGGCCCTTGTTCGTCGCCATGGCGGCCTGGATGTGGAAGATCAGGGACAGGATCCAGACCACCGGCAGCAGGAGGGCGCCGATGAAGACGATCACCAGGATGCCCGAGATGACATAGCCGATGAACATCGTGATCTGGAAGTTGAGCGCCTCGGCCGCCTGGTCCCTGACGTAGGGGGACTCGTCCTTCTTCATCAGGTAGATGATCAGCGGGCCGAGCCAGGAGGCGAGCAGGCCGAGCAGGTGCGCCAGCATGGCCATCGTGGTGTCGTCGGTGCCGGGACGGGGGCCGAACCTGCCGGGGATGTACGGCTCGCCGGGGGCCTGGGCGTAGCCGTGGCCGGGCGGTTGTTGAGACGTGGGCCCGTAACCCGGCTGGGGTCCGTAGCCGCCGGACTGCGGCTGACCGTAGCCGGGCGGCTGCTGCCCATAGGCGGGCGGTTGGCCGTAGTTCGGCGGTTGGCCGTAGTTCGGCGGTTGGCCGTGGCCCGGCGACTGGCCATATCCCGGCTGCGAGCTGGGCTGCTGTCCATAGCCGTAACCTGGCTCGGAACTGGGCTGCTGGCCATAGCCGTAGCCAGGCTGGGAGCCGGGCTGCTGGCCGTACCCATAGCCCGGTTGTTGTGGGCCGGAGCCCTGGTCCTGCGGGATGTCCGAAGGGGACACCCGTCGGGTGGCGTCGTCGTCGGGCGGCGGCGGTTGCGACGGGTCCTGGCTCATGGTGCCTCCGTAACGAAGTCGATCAGTTCCTCGACCCGGCCGAGCAACTCCGGCTCCAGGTCGGTATAGGTCGAGACGGCGCCGAGAATGCGCCGCCACGCGTCCGCGGGCTCCAAACGCCAGCCCAGGGCCGCGATCACGCCTTCCTTCCACGGCACGCCCCGCGGCACGTCCGGCCAGGCCGGAATGCGCAGCACCGACGGCTTGACCGCCTGCCAGATGTCGACGAACGGATGCCCCACCACGAGCACGTCCGGCGAAGTGATCTCGGCGGCGATCCTGCTCTCCTTGGAGCCGGGCACGAGATGGTCGACCAGCACACCCAGCTTGCGTCCCGGCCCGGGGTCGAACTCGGCCACGATGGCCGGCAGATCGTTCACGCCCTCCAGGTATTCGACCACGACCCCCTCGACGCGCAGGTCATGGCCCCAGATCTTCTCGACGAGGGCGGCGTCGTGCACGCCTTCCACGTAGATCCGGCTCTCCCTGGCCACCCGGGCCCGCAGCCCCTCCACGGCGATGGAGCCCGAGGCGCTGCGCCTGGGTCCGGCGGGAGCGGCCGTGGGCCGCACGAGGGTCACGGGCTTGCCGTCCAGCAGGAACGCGGCCGGCGCCAGCGGGAACAGCCGCCGCTTGCCGAACCGGTCCTCCAGCGTAACGGCCTCCTTGTCGCAGGCCACCACCGCGCCGCAGAAGCCGCTGTCGGCGTCCTCCACGACGAGGTCCTGCTCGGCGGGCACCTTGGGGATCTTGCCCTTGCCCGGCCGCCGCCAATTGCCCGCCAGCACATCGCCCTCGTACACACGGGGACCGTAGCAAATCACCCGCCGACCGCAAGGCGCTTGCGCGCAGAGCTTCGGCGCATCAGGACAACGATGGTGGCGACGATCGCGACGAGGATTCCCGCGCCGGGGATCAGGAAGAGCGCGGCGGCACCGCCGACGATCCCGCCCGCGGCGGAGGTCACCGGCTTGCCCACGCCGTACTTGACGTTCGCCGTCTCCTGGTTGGTGCAGGTCAGCTTGTAGTCGCCCTTGCTCGGCGCGTTGATCACGAGGATCTGCTCCCAGGTCACGCTGCCGACGGTGAGCGTCTGGCTGCCGCTGGTCTCGGCGAGCTTGGCCTGGCCGGAACCGCCGGAGATCTCGCACTCATAGTTGATCCGCGAGTTGGTGGCCACGTAGACGGCCGGCTTGTCGGCCGGGTCGACGGTCACCGTGATGCTCTCGCCCGACGAGAACGTCTTGGTCGGGGCCAGGTCGCCCACGCTGCCGAGCACCCCGCCGACGAAGATCACGACGCCGACGATCCCGCAGACCACAGCCAGGCCCCAGGCCGCCGCGACCCACCACAGGCTGGGCTTTATGGCTTTGCGATCGATTTGTGGGGGGAATTGGGGCTGTTGGCCGTATTGTCCGTACTGAGGCGGTGGGCCGTACTGGGCCGGCGGGCTCCCGTACTGCTGTGGCGGTGGTGGGGGCGCGCCGTACTGCGGCGGCTGCCCGTAGCCGGGCTGAGAGCCAGGCTGAGGTCCGTAGCCGGGCTGAGAGCCGGGCTGAGGTCCGTAGCCGGGCTGCGGTGATTGTGGCTGGCCGTGGTAGGGGTCCTGCCCTGGAGGCGGTCCGTACGACGGGGGTTGAGAATTGTCCGACATGTCGGCAAGTGTGGGCCCTGTCGCTTGTAAGCCGCTAGCAACAGGATGGGAGGCGGTGTTATCGCACCTTGTGGGCGAGAGCCGTACACTTGGCACTCGGGAACACAGAGTGCTAGACACTTCGTTCCTGGAAGCAAAGGGCAGGAGGTGAGCACGTGCTCGACGATCGGAAATTGGCAGTGCTCCGCGCCATTGTCGAAGACTACGTGTCCACCAACGAACCGGTGGGCTCCAAGGCGCTGGCCGAGCGCCACAACCTGAAGGTCTCCCCCGCGACGGTCAGGAACGACATGGCCGCGCTGGAGGAGGAGGGCTACATCACGCAGCCGCACACCAGCGCGGGACGCGTGCCGACGGACAAGGGATACCGCCTGTTCGTCGACCGGCTCTCGCAGATCAAGCCGCTGTCGGGTGCCGAGCGCAGGGCGATCGAGACGTTCCTTGCCGGCGCGGTGGACCTCGACGACGTGGTCACCCGCACGGTGCGGCTGCTCGCGCAGCTGACCAGGCAGGTGGCGGTCGTGCAATACCCGACGCTGACGCGCTCGACGGTCCGGCACGTCGAGCTGGTGCCGCTCAACGACCGGCGGGTCATGCTCGTGCTGATCACCAACACCGGCCGCGTTGAGCAGCGCGTGATCGAGCTGCCCGAGGTGGTGGAGGACACCCGCATCGCGCACCTGCGCGCGGTGCTCAACGCCTGCCTCGACGGATGTGGCCTGAGCAACGTGCCCGAGCTGGTCGCCGACCTGCCGGAGCGCCTGCCCGTCGAGGACCGGCCCGCGGTGGCGACGATCCTGTCGGTGCTGCTCGAGACCCTGGTGGAGCGCCACGACGAGAAGATCGTGTTCGCCGGAGCGGCCAACCTGGCCGGCGCCGACTTCTCCATCGGCCTGCGTGACGTGCTCGAGGCGCTGGAGGAGCAGGTCGTGCTCATGCGGCTGCTCGGCGAGACGTCCTCGGACATCCCCTCCGCGCTTACCGTTCGCATCGGTTCGGAAAACCCCTACCTACGCGGCACATCCGTCGTCGCGACCGGATACGGTTCTGGCGACAACCAACTGGCTCGGCTCGGTGTGCTGGGGCCCACCAGGATGGACTATCCCGTGACGATGGGCGCCGTGCGTGCGGTTGCTCGCTACGTCAGCCAGATCCTGGCTGCATCATAAGAGGTCGATAAGTGGCAAACAGCGACTACTACGCCACCCTCGGGGTGCGCCGTGACGCCAGTCAGGACGAGATCAAGAAGGCGTATCGCCGGCTCGCGCGCGAGCTGCACCCCGACGTGAACCCCGACCCTGAGACCCAGGAGCGGTTCAAGGAGATCACGCAGGCCTACGAGGTGCTGTCGGACCCGAACAAGCGCCAGATGTACGACCTGGGCGGCGACCCCTTCGCCGGCGCGGCAGCAGGCGCGGGCGCCGGGGGCTTCGGAGCGGGCTTCCCCTTCAGCGACATCATGGACGCCTTCTTCGGCACGGCGGCCGGTGCCCGCGGGCCGCGCTCGCGGGCACGCAGGGGCCGCAACGCCACCATCCGCGTCGAGCTCGACCTGCGCGAGACGGCGTTCGGCACCACCCGCGAGCTGGTCGTCGACACGGCCGTGCTCTGCGAGGTCTGCCACGGGGCCGGCGCCGCGCCGGGCACGCACCCCGACACGTGCGACATGTGCAACGGGCGCGGCGAGATCTCCCAGGTCACCCGCTCGTTCCTGGGCCAGGTCATGACGTCGCGGCCGTGCCCGCAGTGCGGCGGCTTCGGCACCATCATCCGCCACCCTTGCCAGGAGTGCTCGGGCGACGGCCGGGTGCGGACCCGCCGTACGATCAAGGTCCGCATCCCCGCGGGCGTCGAGGACGGCACCCACATCCAGCTCGCCGGCGAGGGCGAGGTCGGCCCCGGCGGCGGCCCGCCCGGAGACCTGTTCCTGGAGATCGTCGAGCGGGCCCACGAGATCTTCGAACGGCGCGGTGACGACCTCCACTGCACCGTCCAGATCCCGATGACGGCCGCCGCGCTCGGCACCATCCTCGTGGTCGAGACGCTCGACGGCTCCGAGGAGATCGACGTCCGCCCCGGCACCCAGTCCGGCCAGGTCATCACCATGTACGGGCGCGGCGTGCAGCGGCTCAACGAGTCCACCAGGGGCGACCTGCTGATCCACGTCAACGTCGAGACCCCGACCCGGCTCGACACCGCGCAGGAGGACCTGCTGAAGGAGCTGGCCAAGCAGCGGGGCGAGGAGCGGCCGCCGGGCAAGTTCGCGCCGGGGCAGCAGGGCTTCTTCTCGCGGCTGCGCGACGCGTTCAACGGCCGGTGACCGTACCCGTCTTCCTCTCGGAGGAGCTCGACGGGCCCGAGCTGACGCTCGGCGGCCCGGAGGGGCGGCACGCGGCCTCTGTGCGCCGCCTGCGGGCCGGTGAGCGCGTCGACCTCACCGACGGAGCCGGCACCGTCGCCGAATGCGTCGTACGCGAGGTGCTCAAGGACGCGCTCAGGCTCGACGTGCTGGCCCGCTACCGGGTCGAGGCGCCCCAGCCGCGGCTCGTCGTCGTCCAGGGGCTGCCCAAGGGCGACCGGGGCGAGCTGGCGGTCGAGATGATGACCGAGGCGGGCGTGGATGTGATCGTGCCATGGGCGGCCGCCCGCAGCATCACCCAGTGGAAGGGCGACAAGGTCGCCAAAGGGCTCGCCCGGTGGCGCTCCACCGCCCGCGAGGCGGGCAAGCAGGCACGCAGGTTTCATTTGCCCGAGGTGACCGAGCTCGCTTCCACCGCGGGGGTCGAGGCGCTGCTGGCCGGCGCGGCACTGGGGGTGGTGTTGCACGAGGAGGCGGCCGAGCCGCTGTCCGGCGTGGAGCTGCCCGCGGGGGGCGACATCGTGATGGTCGTGGGGCCAGAGGGGGGCGTCTCGGAGGAGGAGCTGGCCAGGTTCCAGGCGGCCAAGGCCGTGCCCGTGCTGCTCGGGCCCACTGTCCTGCGGACCTCAACGGCGGGGGTGGCGGCGGCGGCCGTGCTGCTCGCGCGTACCGGACGCTGGTGACGACTCAGGACGACCGGTACTGGTACGGCTGGTGACGTCTCAGGGCGTCTGAGAGGCGTCCAGGAGTGGGCTGGCCAGATCGGTGGGCCCGTTGGTCGTCTCGTCGGGCGGGCACTCCTCCGGCGGGCACGCCGAAGGCAGTGGAGTCGATTCCACGTCCGATGGCGTCGGCGTGGGGGAGGCCGTCGGGCAGTCCTCGGCCGTCTCCGGCTCGGAGGGGCACGGCGTGGACGTGGGCTTGGGGGTCCGTGACGGCCTGCTGGTCGAGTTCGCCGTCTTGGCCGGCCGCGGAGACGGAGACTCCTCGGGCACCACGACAGGGTTCCGGTCGGCGGTCGGCTCCGGGGGCGGCGGCTGCTGGGAGCGTGTGGTGGAGGAGTTGGACGGGACCTTGGACGACGTCTCGTCGTTCACCACCCCGATGGGACCCTCATAGATGACCTTCGAGCGCAGTTGGGGGACGGCCATCACGATCGTCCCCGCCACCAGCACGGCACTGGCGGCGGCCGCTCCCGCACGCCACCAGAAGAGGTTACGTACGCCGCGCCGCTCGATCCGGGCGCGGATGATCTCCAGTCCGTCCGGCGAGGGCACGACCGCGTCCGCCTCCGCACGGAGCGCACGGCGCAGGAGGTCGCCGTGCTCGTCGGGGGGCTGGGTCATGACATTTTCTCCAGGACGGATCGCAAGGCGGCCATGCCACGTGCGGTGTGGCTCTTGACCGCGCCCTTGCTGATGCCCATGGCGTGGGCGATCTCAGCTTCGGACAGATCACCGTAATACCGCAGGACCAGTGCTTCTCTCTGTCGGGTCGGCAGGGCCCGTAACGCCTCGATGACGGCGGAGCGTTCCAGCTCGCCGATCGCGCCGTTCTCGGCGCTCGGAGCGTCCGGCAGGCCCTTGGGGGCGTACTTCTCGACGACCGCGCGGTGACGCAGCACGGAACGGGACCGGTTGACGACGGATTGACGGAGGTAGGCGAGTGCTTTGTCGGGGTCACGCAGCCTACGCCAGGCGCCATGGATGGCGACGAACGCATCCTGCACGACCTCCTCAGCGGTTGCTATGTCGCGCACGAGCAACACAGCGAGACGCACCAATGACCGAAAATGCGCACTGTACAGCGCGGTAACGGCCACGTCGGCATCCCACCCGACTGGCACCGCCCCCATCGACCTGTCGGCCAGAAGGGTTTCGGTGGTCACATCAGTGGGACGCGCGGCCTTCCCAGAGGGTTTACGCTCTTCCGGTTCTTGAGGTTTCCCCGGTTCCTTAGGGTGCATTACGCCAGTCGTGTCCTCGCCAGGTGGCGCTCGCCCGACCCTGAATCGTCTTTTGTTCTGAAGTGTCGCACACACACCCTAACCGCGCGGATCTTCTCACGCACGACACTGACGATTACCGATTCGCAACGGACTCGCTAACGGGAGGGGGCTCGATAGGGTGCTGCTGTGAACGAGTGCCTCTTCTGCAAAATCGTCGCCAAGGAGATTCCCGCCGAGATCATCTACGAAAGCGGCAGGACACTGGCGTTCCGCGACACCAATCCGCAGGCTCCCACACACGTGCTGGTGATCCCCAAGGGACACCACGCCAACGCGGCGATGCTGGCCGACGCGGACGATGGGCTGGCCGACGACGTGCTGAAGACCGCCCACGCGGTGGCCGTGCAGGAGGGCGTGGCCGACAGCGGTTACCGGGTCGTCTTCAACACCGGCCCGGGCGCCGGCCAGACCATTTTCCACGTGCACGCCCACGTCCTGGGCGGGCGCGACCTGACCTGGCCTCCAGGGTGATATTGAGGAGAGCAATCCGCCGGGCCCCGGATACCATGGGCGGAGAAGCACACCGAAAGAGACCGGGAGGCATCAGGCCGCTGGCCTGCCCATGTCCGAACTACACGAATCCCGACGAACGGCACCTCCCTCGCGCACTCAAGCCAAGGTGCTGATTCCGGACGAATATCCGATGGTCAGCCTCCTCGGCTCCCGCGACGAGCTGCTACGCGTCATCGAGGGTGCCTTCAGGGCCGACATCCACGTACGGGGCAACGAGATCACCGTCACCGGCAGCCCCGATGAGAGCGGCACCGTGGTGCGGCTCTTCGAAGAGCTCGTCGAGGTGCTGCGCAGCGGCGGCGAGCTCACCCCCGATGCGGTCGAGCGCAGCATCGCCATGCTCCGCATGACCTCCGACCGCCCCGCCGAAGTGCTCTCCCTGGACATCCTGTCCTCGCGCGGGCGCACGATCAGGCCGAAGACCGTCAACCAGAAGCGCTACGTCGACGCCATCGACCAGCACACGGTCGTGTTCAGCATCGGCCCGGCCGGCACCGGCAAGACCTATCTCGCCATGGCCAAGGCCGTGCGGGCGCTGCAGGAGAAGCGGGTCAACCGGATCATCCTCACCCGTCCCGCCGTCGAGGCGGGGGAGCGGCTGGGCTTCCTGCCCGGCACGCTCTACGAGAAGATCGACCCCTACCTGCGGCCGCTCTACGACGCGCTGCACGACATGCTCGACCCTGACTCGATCCCCAAGCTGATGGCCAATGGCACGATCGAGGTCGCGCCGCTCGCATATATGCGTGGCCGTACGCTTAATGACGCATTTATCATCCTCGACGAGGCGCAGAACTCCTCGGCCGAGCAGATGAAGATGTTCCTCACCCGGCTGGGCTTCAACTCCAAGATCGTGGTCACCGGTGACGTGACGCAGGTGGACCTGCCGGCGGGCACGGTGAGCGGGCTGCGGGTGGTCCAGGAGATCCTGGACGGCATCGAGGACATCCACTTCTCCCGGCTGACCAGCGCCGACGTGGTCCGCCACAAGCTGGTGAGCGAGATCGTGGACGCCTACGGGCGCTATGACGCCACAGTGGCCGCCCAGGAGCCGAAGCAGTTCCAGCATCGGGGGAAGCGGCGACCGTGAGCATCGAGATCAACAACGAGTCCGGCGTCGGGGTCGACGAGGAGGGCCTCGTCGCGCTGGCCGCTCACGTGCTCGGCGAGATGGGCATCAACCCGCTCGCCGAGCTGTCCATCGTGGTAGTCGACGAGCACGCTATGACCGAGCTGCACGAGAAGTGGATGGGCGAGCCCGGCCCGACCGACGTGCTGTCCTTCCCGATGGACGAGCTGCGCCCCGGCGGCGGCGCGCGTGGCGACTCGGACAGTCCGACGGACCCCGCGCTCCTCGGGGACGTCGTGCTCTGCCCGCAGGTGGCCGCCAGGCAGGCGAAGGAGGCCGGGCACAGCACGGTCGACGAGCTCGAGTTGCTGTGCACGCACGGCATTCTGCACCTGCTCGGCTACGACCACGCGGAGCCGGAGGAGCACAAGGAGATGTTCGGGCTCCAGGCGCAGCTCCTGGAGTCGTGGCAGGAGGTGCGCAACCCGCGGTGAACGGCTGGTTGCTGCTAGCCATCGGCCTGGTGATCATCGGTGGCTTGATCGCCAGTGCGGAAACGGCGCTGACGCGCATCTCCAGGGTGCGCGCCGAGGAGTTCGTGCGGGACGGCAAGCGGGGCGCGGTGCGGCTGCAGGCCATCGAGACCGACCCGCCGCGTTACCTCAACCTGCTGCTGCTGCTGCGGCTGAGCTGCGAGCTGATCGCGACGGTCATCGCGACGCTGCTGTTCATCGACATCATGCACGACCAGGGCTGGGCCTACGTGTGGGCCGCGGCCGTGATGATCGTGGTCAGCTACGTGGTGGTCGGTGTCATGCCCCGTACGCTGGGCCGCCAGCACGCCGAGCCGGTCGCGCTGGCCAGCGCCCCCATCGTGTACGGCCTGACGCGCATCTTCGGTCCCCTTCCCAAGCTGCTGATCCTGCTGGGTAACGCGTTGACGCCCGGCAAGGGGTTCCGCGACGGCCCGTTCACCTCCGAGGCCGAGCTGCGTGACCTGGTGGACCTGGCGGAGGAGCGCCGGGTGATCGAGCCCGACGAGCGCGAGATGATCCACTCGGTCTTCGAGCTGGGTGACACGCTGGTTCGCGAGGTCATGGTGCCCCGCACCGACATGGTCTACATCGAGCGCGGCAAGAGCATCAGCCAGGCGTTGTCACTGGCGCTGCGCAGCGGCTTCTCCCGCATGCCGGTCGTGGGCGAGAACGAGGACGACGTCGTCGGCATCGCCTATCTCAAGGACATCGCGCGCAAGATCCACGAGTCGGGCGAGGGCGGCGGCAAGGAGCCGGTCGAGTCGATCATGCGGTCGGCCGCGTACGTGCCCGAGAGCAAGCCCATCGACCAGCTCATGCGCGAGATGCAGGCCAGGCAGATCCACATCGCCATCGTCATCGACGAATACGGCGGCACCGCCGGCCTGGTCACGATCGAGGACGTGCTGGAGGAGATCGTCGGTGAGATCACCGACGAGTACGACCAGGAGGCGCCACGCGTCGAGCGGGTGCCCGGTGGCGGCCTGCGGGTGACGGCCAGGATGCCGGTCGACGAGCTGGGCGAGCTGTTCGAGGTCGAGATCGACGTGGACGACGTGGAGACCGTGGGAGGGTTGCTGGCCCACGCGCTCGGCCGGGTGCCGATCGCCGGGTCCCACGCGGAGGTGGCCGGCCTGTCGCTGACCGCGGAGACCTTGGCGGGCCGCCGCAACCGCATCAGCACCGTGGTGGTGTGCCGCGTCACGCCTCCTGCGGATGAGGCGGTCTCCGCCGCCGCCGAACGCGACTAGCCCTTCGCCTTCGCTCCGCCGGTCCGGACGTCCGTCGGCGCAACCTCCTCCTCCCCTGAGAGGCGCGGTGGGCACGTGCCGGACAGGGACGGACCGGTGGTGACGTGGGCTGATCTGAGTGGGGACGGCCCGGGGGACAAATGCGGATGGATGCGGCAAGCGTTCTACAAGTCTTCTGCAAGCGACCTCCGGCACTCTCTAATCACGACATCCAGTGCGGTGGGTGTCAGAGGGGAAGCATCCGATCGCCGGGTGGGGTTCGCGGCGAGAGGATGGATCCAGGGGGACGACAGCGTCCCGGTCGGGTAGCCGGCTGAGACGCTGATCGGCGTAAAGGGTGTTCTCATCCAGAAAACCGGATGAGGGCACCCTTTTTGCGTGTTGCTGGGAACTCCGATGGATTGCCGCATTAGTCGATGGGCATGCTTCGCGCCAGGGGGGATCATGAGACGAAGACAGGGGATCATCGCCTGCGGCCTGCTCGCTTGCATCCTGGCGGGATGCGGCGGCGAGGGTGCGGAGAGCTTCATCGACCCGAGCGCCATGGCCCAGCTGCGCGAGGTGGTCCGCAAGGAGCCGCGGCTGCCTGACGGTTTCACGGCCCGGCCGGAGCAGGCGTGGCGGATGCCGTTCGGCCCCGCGGACCCGAACTGCCGGGCGCTGCTCGAGCCGGCCGGCGGGCGTGCGCCCGCGCACGCGCTGACCGCCCAGGCGGCGGTCAGCTACCAGGGCGACGGGCTGGGCGAGCAGGCCGGGGTCGGTCTGGCCAGGTACGCGGGCGAGGAGGCAGAAGAGCACCTCGACGCGCTGGCCAGGGCACGGCAGTCGTGCCGGGCGGTACGCACCTCCTCCGGCACCGACCTGCGGCTGAGCGAGCTGCCGGTCGAGGGCGCCGGTGACGAGGCGGTGGGGGCGCGGCTGCAGGGCCGGTTGCACGGCTACCCGTACGCGCTCGACGTCGTGCTCTCCCGGGTGGGCGACACGCTCGTGTCGGTGGTCCACACCGGCATGAACGACGTGGACAGCGCCCGCACCCGCAAGGTGGTCGCCGCGGCCTTGGCGATGGCCGGCGCATAACCTAGTGCGCGTGACTCTCGATCCTGAAGACAACAAGATCATCACGTTGGCGCGGGCGGCCAGGGCACGTAACGGCACCGCCGAAGGGGCAGCCGTACGCGATGAGACCGGACGCACGTACTCGGCGACCAACGTGGCCCTTGCCTCGCTCACACTGTCGGCGGTGCAGGTGGCGGTGGCCATGGCGATCTCCAGCGGCGCGCATTCCCTGGAGGCGGTCGCGCTCGTGACCGACGGCGAGCCGGGCCCCGACGACGCGGCCGTGGCCGCGGAGCTGGGCGTCAAGTCGCTGCTCGTGGCCGGTCCCGACGGCATGCTGCGGGGCTGACATGCCGATGTCGCCGTTTCTGGCCAGGTTGCGGGAGAAGATCGGCTCTGAGTTGCTCATGCTGCCGTCGGCGGCCGGGTTCGTGTTCGACGACGCTGGCCGGCTGCTGGTGGCCCGCCACGGCGACGTCGGACTCTGGGCGGCGCCGGGCGGCGGCATCGACCCCGACGAGCGCCCGCAGGACGCCGTGGTCAGGGAGCTGCACGAGGAGCTCGGCATCGAGATCGAGGTACGCGGACTGATCGGCGTGTACGGCGGCCCGGAGTTCCGCACCGTCTACCCGAACGGCCACCAGGTCGGCTACGTCAACGCCTGCTACGGCTGCGCCCTGGTCTCGGGCGTCCCGGAGCCCGACGGCGTGGAGATCACCGGCTACCGGTGGGTGACGGAGGAGGAGCTGGCCGAGCTCCGCACAACCCCCTGGACGCCGCAGGTGGCGCCCGAGGCGTTCACCTGGTGGCGTGAACACGCTCGTTGATGGGACACAATGCAGAATGTGACTTCGCCAGACAACCATCGCGCCGGATTCGCCTGCTTCGTGGGGAGGCCGAACGTCGGCAAGTCCACGCTGATGAACGCCCTGGTCGGGACCAAGATCGCGATCACCTCGTCCAAGCCGCAGACCACCAGGCGGGCCATCAGGGGCATCGTGCACCGCCCCGACGCCCAGCTCGTCATCGTGGACACGCCGGGCCTGCACCGGCCGCGCACGCTGCTCGGCGAGCGGCTCGACAGCCTGGTGTTGTCGACGCTCACCGAGGTGGACGTGATCGGCTTCTGTGTGCCGGCGAACGAGCCGATCGGCAAGGGTGACCGGTTCATCGCCGACAAGCTGTCCGCGGTGAAGAAGACGCCGGTCGTGGCCGTGGTGACCAAGTGCGACCTGGCGTCCAAGGAACGGGTCGCCGAGCAGCTGCTGGCGGTGTCGCAGGTGGCGGAGTTCGCGGCGATCGTGCCGGTGTCCGCGCAGGCGGGCGACCAGCTCGACGTGCTGGGGGACGTGCTGATCGAGCACCTGCCGGAGTCGCCGCCGCTCTACGAGGGCGGGCAGCTCACCGACGAGCCGGAACAGGTGCTGGTCGGGGAGCTGATCAGGGAGGCCGCACTGGAGGGTGTGCGCGACGAGCTGCCGCACTCCATCGCTGTGGTCGTCGACGAGATGCTGCCCCGCGAGGGGCGTGACGACCTGCTGGACATCTACGCTCACCTGTTCGTGGAGCGGCCGTCGCAGAAGGCGATCGTCATCGGGCACAAGGGGGAGCGGCTGCGCGAGGTGGGCACCACGGCCCGCAAGCAGATCGAGGCGCTGCTGGGCATGCGGGTCTATCTGGACCTGCGGATCAGCGTGCTCAAGGACTGGCAGCGCGACCCCAAGCAGCTGCGGCGGCTGGGCTTCTACGACTGACAGGGGGCGGGCGTCAACGATCGGCCCGCGCGCGGCGGGTCTGTGGCGCGGTCAACGATCGGCCCGCGCGCGGCGGAACAACGCCAGGACCGAGAGCACCACGACCCCGAGCGAGCACGCCAGCGCCGCGAACCAGCCGAATCTGATCACCGGTGCGACCGACAGCAGGCCCAGGTCGATGGAGATCCGGTCCTGCACGCCGCTCCCCTCGGTCACGAACATCACCACCGCCAGCACGGCCACCGCGCCAGGGATGAGGGCCAGGGCGGCGAGCCTCGGATGGGCGAGGAGCCCGGCCAGGCCGCACACCAGCGCCACCAGCCCTGCCACCAGCGCGTAGACGCCGAATGCGTCGTCGATGCCGCGCACGTCGGCGGTCACCCCGCCGCCGATCAGGCCGATCTTCGCCTCCAGGCCCGCCCAGGGCAGGACCGCGCAGAACACCAGGAGCGCCCCGGCGACGGCGACGGCCAGCGCGTGGCCGCGACGGGTGCCGGGCGGTGCGGGCTTGAGGTCTTCGGCCACACGATCACTGTATGCCGGGGCCGCCCGTCCGGCCATCGTACGCAACGGAGTCATCACCATCGGCGCAAGCCGCTTTTTCCCCCCATTCCAGGCGCGAACGCAGCTCCACCGCATCGCCGGCCAGAGCCGATACCAGCGTCCCTGACGCCGCCAGGGGTAGGACCACGATCCCGTCGGCCACGAGCGGTTCCTTGGCGGTCGTCGTAAGGAATGTGGTGCCGACGCAGCGGGCCCCGCCGAAGACGGCCGGTGAGGTGTCGAGCGCCGGGTCCCCGACGGTGAACTCCTGCCTGAGCAGCGGGCGGCCGGCGCAGGTGGCGTCGAAACGGGCGTGGCAGCGGCCGGGCTCCTCGCCGTACCGGCCGAAGACGATCTCCTCGCGCCACAGGACGCTCGCGTCCGGCTCCAGCGCCAGCCGTACGATCAGGCGGTGCTCGCAGCCTGCGGCGAGCACCGTCGGCTCGGGGGTGAAGCGGAGGGTCGCGCCCGCGCCCACCCGTGCGGTGATCAGCATCTCGGACTCGCCCTCGCCGGGCAGGACCAGCGTGCTCGCCACCGAGCCCAGCTCCAGAGTGGTACGGGGCGCGACGTCCACGTCCAGCGCCAGCCGGTCGCCGCCGAGCGGCCCGGCCGCCGTCGAGACGAGGTGGACGGTGCACGGGCCGGTCTGGCGCAGCGTCAGCGGCGGATCCGAGGCCATCCGGCTGATCATTGTCCGGCCGTCCGCCGCCGGCACGGTCGCGACGGCGGCACTGGCCCGCATCGCCCGGCGCCGCCCACGTCCTGCTCGCGCTCGATCGGCGGCGGCCTCGGTGGTGCCGGTGGGTGGGGAAAGCATTACGAGACGGCGGACGCGTGGGCGTGGGACCAGGCCGTCACCCGTTCGGAGACCCAGTCGGCGACGGCGGCGGCAGTGGGTTCCTGCCTGATCGACGTGAACAGCACCGGCCGCTCCCCGCGTACCTTCGCCGCGTCGCGGGCCATCACCCCCAGATCGGCGCCTACCATCGGGGCCAGGTCGGTCTTGTTGATCACCAGCAGGTCCGCCGTCGTGACCCCGGGACCGCCCTTGCGGGGCACCTTGTCACCACCCGAGACGTCCAGCACGAAGATCTGCTCGTCCGCCAGCCCCCGGCTGAACGTCGCCGTCAGGTTGTCGCCGCCGCTCTCCACGATCACCAGGTCCAGCGGGCCGAACCGGTGCTCCAGGGTCTCGACGGCGTCGAGGTTCGCGGCGATGTCGTCGCGGATCGCGGTGTGCGGGCAGCAGCCGGTCTCGACGGCCAGGATGCGCTCGGCGTCGAGCACGCCGGCCCGGCGCAGGAAGTCGGCGTCCTCGGTGGTGTAGATGTCGTTGGTCACCACGCCCAGGGACAGCGACGGCCCCAGCGTCCGGCACAGCGCGGCCACCAGGGCCGTCTTGCCGCTGCCCACCGGGCCGCCCACGCCGAGCCGCAGCGCCCGGCCGCGGCCGTCGGGTGCGTGGTGATGGTCGTCGTGATTGGCTCCCATGTAAGGGTCCTTCCTTAGGAGACGAACAGCCTGATCTCGGCCTGCGCGTGCTGCTCAGCCAGGAGATCCAGTGCTGGTGCTGAGTACGCGGGCAACGCCTCCCAGCGGGGGGCGAGGTGGGGGGCCGGGTGCGCGTTCGTGGCGGCCAAGTGGCCTTGGGCGGCCACGGCGGTGAGATCGGGGGTGAAGTTGGCCAGCAGCGCGTGCACGGCGACCGGGTCCAGGCCCAGCAGCCGGACCGCCGCCGTGGCGGGGCCGCTGATCGCGTGGTACGCCGCCGCCATGGCCGCCTCTTCGGGCGTGGCCCCCGCCGCGTGGGCCGCCACGCCCAGCGCGATCGGGTGGTGCGGGTTTGGAACGGCCTGCGCCAGGTCGTCCAGCACGTCGGACGGCCACACGCGTCGGGCGACCCGGAGGAGCAGCCTGCCCTGGGTCCTGGAGGCGTCCCGCTGGGCGGGGGAGGCGGTCCGCGCGTCCACCTCGTCATCGAGCCGCACCCAGGGCGACACGTCGCCGCCACCCTCGCCGTCGTCGACCCGCACCCAAGGCGGCTCATCCACACCGTCGCGCCCGGCTCCGACGGTGTGCCGGCCTCCGGTGACGTGCCGACCCTCGGCCACCCCGTGTGCCCCGGCCACGGCATGTGCCCCGGCCACGGCATGTGCCCCGGCCTCGGCTGCGGTGCCGGCCCCGACCGGGGCCGGGCGGGTGGGCGTACAGGAGGCTTGGAGGGCGGCGGCGGCCGTGAGGGCGGCGGCGAGCGTGCCGGCCGTGTGCAGGCGCCCCCGAAGGAAGCGGGCCAGCGACGGCACGTCGTGCACCGCCCCCGAGGCGATGGCGCGTTCGGCGCCGCCCGAGTGGGCGTGGCCGCCGGCCGGCAGGCGGGAGTCGGCGATCAGGAGCAGAGCCGGGTTCATCAGATCGTATACATCACATCTCGCTGGTCAGAACAGGAAGTAACGCTGTGCCATGGGCAGGCTGGCGGCGGGGGCCGGCTCGATGAGGTCGCCGTCGATGCGGACCTCGAACGTGTCGGGCGCCACCTCGATCCTCGGCAGAGCGTCGTTGAGGGGCATCGAGGACTTGCCGCGCCGGCGTACGTCCGCGACCGGGACCAGCCGCCGGCGCACGGCCAGCCGGTCGGCGAGCTCCGACTCCAGGGCGAGTGGCGCGACGAAGTGGAGTGAGGTGGCCGCGGCGGTGACCGGCGAGGCGCCGAACATGGGCCGGGGCAGCACCGGCTGCGGCGTCGGGATGGAGGCGTTGGCGTCGCCCATCTGGGCCCAGGCCACCACGCCGCCCTTGAGCACCAGGTCCGGCTTGACGCCGAAGAAGGCGGGGTCCCACAGGACGAGGTCGGCGAGCTTGCCGCGTTCGACGGAGCCGACCTCGGCGTCCAGCCCGTGGGCGATAGCTGGACATATCGTATATTTCGCTACATATCGGCGCGCTCGTAGATTGTCCGCCGGTCCAGAGCCCAGCGAGCCGCGCCGCCCCTTCATCACGTGAGCAGTCTGCCACGTACGGATGATCGTCTCCCCGATCCGCCCCATGGCTTGCGAGTCCGAGCCGATCATCGAGATCGCGCCCATGTCGTGCAGCACGTCCTCGGCGGCCATCGTCGTCGGCCGGATGCGCGACTCGGCGAAGGCCAGGTCCTCCGGGATCGACGGGTTGAGGTGGTGGCAGACCATCAGCATGTCGAGGTGCTCGTCGAGCGTGTTGACGGTGTGCGGCCTGGTGGGGTTGGTGGAGGAGGGCAGCACGTTGGGGTAGGCGGCGACGCGGATGATGTCGGGCGCGTGCCCGCCGCCCGCCCCTTCGGTGTGGTACGCGTGGATCATCCGATCGCCGATGGCCTTGAGCGTCGACTCGACGAACCCGGCCTCGTTCAGCGTGTCGGTGTGGATCGTCACCTGCACGCCGGAGGCGTCCGCCACGCTCAGGCAGGCGTCGATGGCGGCCGGCGTGGTCCCCCAGTCCTCGTGCAGCTTGAAGCCCGAGGCCCCGGCCCTGAGCTGCTCGACCAGCCCGTCGGAGCTGACCGTGTTGCCCTTGCCGAGCAGCGCGAAGTTCAGCGGGTACGCGTCCAGCGACTCCAGCATCCGGCCGAGATACCAGGCCCCGGTGACGGTCGTGGCCTTGGTGCCCTCGACGGGGCCGGTGCCGCCCCCGACGATCGTGGTGACACCGGACCCGATGGCCTCGTCGAGCAGCTGCGGGCAGATCAGGTGGACGTGCGAGTCGACGGCCCCGGCAGTGAGGATCTTGCCGTTGCCCGCCAGCACCTCCGTGGACGGCCCGATGACCAGGTCCACGCCGTCCATCGTGTCGGGGTTGCCGGCCTTGCCGATGGCGTGGATGCGGCCGTCGCGGATGCCGACGTCGGCCTTGACCACGCCCCAGTGGTCGAGGATCACGACGCCGGTGATGACCAGGTCGACCGCGCCCTCGGCGCGGGTGGTCCTGGCCTGTCCCATGGATTCGCGGATCACCTTGCCGCCGCCGAAGACAGCTTCGTCGCCGGGACCGGCGGGCCCCATCGACAGGTCCTCGGTGACCTCGATGAACAGGTCGGTGTCGGCCAGCCTGATCTGGTCGCCGGTGGTGGGGCCGTAGAGCGCCGCATAGCGGGCGCGTGAGATCCGAGCTCCGTCAGTCATCGAGCGGCCCCGCCCACTCCGGCCGCAGCCCCGGCACCACCCGGTTGCCGGCCAGCGGCACCAGCGTCACGTCCCGCTCAACGCCGGGCTCGAACCTGATGGCGGTGCCCGCAGGCACGTCCAGCCGCATCCCCCATGCCGCCTTCCTATCGAAGTCCAGCCCCGGATTGGCGGCCGCGAAGTGGTAGTGCGAGCCCACCTGGACCGGCCGGTCCGCCGTGTTGACCACCCGCAGGGTCACCCGCTCTCGCCCGGGGTTGAGCGCGAGGAAGCCGTCGGGGTGCACGTACTCGCCGGGGATCACGGGATCGGCCTGTGCACGGTCACCAGCTTCGTGCCGTCCGGGAACGTGGCCTCGATCTGCACGCTCTCCAGCATCTCCGGCACCCCCTCCATGACGTCGGCCCGGCCGAGCACGGAACGTCCCGCCTCCATGAGGTCGGCCACGGTGCGCCCGTCCCTGGCGCCCTCCATGAGGAAGGACGCGATGATGGCGGTAGCCTCGGGATGGTTGAGCCGCAGGCCTCTGGCCTGCCGCTCGCGCGCCACCCCGGCGGCGACGTGGATGAGCAGCCGCTCCTGCTCGTGTGAGGTAAGCCGCATGGCCGGACCATAGGAACCGGCCGTTTCCTGACTGTTGCCGGGTGATGTCGTGTTGGTTTCGCCCTGCGGATGAGTCCCTCATATCGGATTAAGTGCATTTGTGAACGCCCGGCAATGGCGTCTTAACGCCTGGGATCTACCTGGGAAATCTCGCGGAGTCACCTTTCTGGCAGGAACGCCCGGCAGGAAGGAACCGCTGTGCGCACATCTCGCGCAATCGTCGTCTCCGCGCTCGTCCTCTTCACCCTCGCGGCCTGCGGATCCGACGCCGAACCCGCCGCTCAGTCCAACGAGATCAAGGTCGGTCTCCTGCACTCGCTCAGCGGCACGATGGCCATCAGCGAGGTCACTGTGCGCGACGCCGAGCTGCTCGCGATCGAGGAGATCAACAAGGCTGGGGGCGTGCTCGGCAAGAAGCTCGTTCCTGTGGCGGAGGACGGAGCCTCCGACTGGCCGACGTTCGCCGAGAAGGCCACCAAGCTGATCAGGCAGGACAAGGTCGCCACCGTCTTCGGCGGCTGGACCTCGGCCAGCAGGAAGGCCATGCTGCCGGTCTTCGAACGGTACAAGGCGCTGCTGTGGTATCCGGTGCAGTACGAGGGCCTGGAGAGCTCGCCGTACATCTTCTACACCGGCGCCACCACCAACCAGCAGATCATCCCCGGCCTGGACTACCTGAAGGAGCAGGGCAAGAAGAAGATCTTCCTGGTCGGCAGCGACTACGTTTTCCCGCGTACCGCCAACAAGATCATCAAGGCGTACGCGGCCGCGAACGGGATGGAGATCCTCGGCGAGGAGTACACCCCGCTCGGCCACACCGAGTACTCCACGCTCGTCAACAAGGTCATGCAGGCCAAGCCGGACGCGGTGTTCAACACCCTCAACGGCGACAGCAACGTCGCGTTCTTCAAGCAGCTCAAGAGCGCCGGGGCGACCTCGGAGTCCATGCCGGTGCTGTCGGTGAGCATCGCCGAGGAGGAGGTCACCGGCATCGGCGTGGACAACATCGTCGGCCACCCGGTCGCCTGGAACTACTACCAGACCACGGAAACCTCGGCCAACGAGGCCTTCGTCAAGGCGTTCAAGGCCAAGTACGGGGCGAACAAGGTCACCAGCGACCCCATGGAGGCCGGCTACAACGCCGTCTATCTGTGGGCCGAGGCGGTCAAGAAGGCCGGCACGACCGAGGTCGAGGCCGTCAAGAAGGCCGCGCCCGGCATCGCGCTCGAACGCCCTGAAGGCCTGGTCACCATCGACGGCGAGAACCAGCACATGTACAAGACCGCCCGCATCGGCATCATCCAGCCCGACGGCCTGATCAAGCAGGTGTGGGACTCCGGTAAGCCGATCAAGCCGGACCCGTACCTCAAGGGTTACCCGTGGGCGTCCGGCCTGGCGGCCTCCTGATGTCGGCTTTCGTCAACCAGTTGCCGATCGGGTTGTCGATCGGGGCGGTGCTCCTGCTCATCGCGCTCGGGCTGACGTTCACGTTCGGGCAGATGGGTGTGATCAACATGGCCCACGGCGAGTTCATCATGGCGGGCGCGTACACCGCGTTCCTGCTGCAGGACATGGTGCTCGCGCTGCCGGCGGCGTTCGTGGTGGCCGGGGTCATGGGGCTGATCCTGGAGCGGGGCGCCATCAGGCACTTCTACGGCCGGCCGCTGGACACGCTGCTGCTCACCTGGGGCGTGAGCCTGGTGCTGCAGCAGCTCGCCCGCGACCTGTTTGGGGCGCCGAACGTGCAGGTGCCCGCCCCCTCGTGGCTGGCGGGCGGGGTGGGCATCCTGCCGTACAACCGGCTGTTCATCATGGCCCTTGCGATCACTGGCGTGGTCGGGGTCTGGGTCTACCTCAACAGGACCGGCTTGGGGCGGCGCACGCAGGCCGTGGTGCAGAACCGGCAGCTGGCCGCCACCAGCGGGATCGACGCCGGGCGGGTGGACATGCTGACGTTCTTCATCGGGTCAGGCCTCGCGGGCGTGGCCGGGGTGGCGCTGACGCTCATCGGGCCGGTCGGGCCGGCGCTCGGCACGTACTACATCGTCGACGCGTTCCTCGTCGTGGTCGCGGGCGGGCTCGGGCAGCTGCGTGGGGCGGTGCTCGCGGCCGTCGGGCTGGGACTGCTGAACTCCTACGCCGAGTTCTGGTCGGACGCCTCGCTGGCGAAGGTGATCGTCTTCGCGGTCATCATCGCGTTCCTACAGGTACGGCCCCAGGGGATGTTCGTGCTCAGGTCGAGGGTGCTCACATGATCAAACGGAACCTGCCGTTCGCCGCCATCGCGGTGGTGGCGCTGGTCGCGGCGCCGCTGCTGCTGGAGCCGTTCCGGCTGGGGCTGCTCGCCAAGTACCTGTGCTACGCGATCGTCGCGCTCGGGATCGGGCTGGCGTGGGGCCAGGGCGGCATGCTCGCGCTGGGGCAGGGCGTGTTCTTCGGGCTCGGCGGCTACTCGATGGCGATGTACCTCAAGCTCACCGAGGCGGGGCAGGGCGGGCTGCCGGACTTCATGGTGTGGAGCGGGGTGGAGGACCTGCCCGCTTTGTGGCTTCCCTTCGCCAATCCCGTGTTCGCGCTCGGCACGGCGGTGGCCGGGCCGATGGTGCTCGCGGTGATCCTGGGCACGCTGGTGTTCCGGCAGCGGGTGCGCGGGGCGTACTTCGCGATCCTCACCCAGGCGCTGGCCGCCGCGCTGGTCATCCTGCTGGTCGGCCAGCAGGGGCTGACCGGCGGCACCAACGGCATGACCAACTTCTTCGAGCTGTTCGGGCAGGACCTCGCCCAGGACTCCACCCAGCGGGGTCTCTATCTGGTCGTCGCCGGCGTGCTGGGAGTGCTCTACCTCGCCACCCGGCAGCTGGTGAACAGCAGGTACGGCCGGCTGCTCGTCGCGGTCAGGGACGGCGAGGACCGGGTGCGGTTCCTCGGCTACGACCCGGCCCTGGTCAAGACCGTCACCTTCGCCGTCTCGGCCGGCATGGCGGGGTTGGCGGGCGCGTTGTTCGTGCCGGTCGTGGGCATCATCTCGCCCGCGCTGCTGGGCGTGGTGCCGTCGCTGGAGCTGGTCGTCGCGGTGGCGGTCGGCGGGCGGCACGCGCTGGCCGGGGCGGTGCTCGGCGCCGTGGTCATGGGCTACGCCAAGACGGCGTTCAGCGAGCAGTTCGCCGACGGCTGGCTCTACCTGCAGGGCGCGCTGTTCATCCTGGTCATGACGTTCGCCCCGAAGGGGATCATGGGCATCCTGGGGAGGTTGCGAAGTGCTCGAGCTACGTGACGTGCACGTGGTGTTCGACGGCTACCGCGCGCTCGACGGCGTCGACCTCACCGTGCCCGACGGCGAGCTGCGTTTCCTCATCGGCCCCAACGGCGCCGGCAAGACCACCCTGATCGACGTGATCACCGGCCTGACGAAGCCCGCGTCGGGCGCCGTGCGGTTCGGCGGCCACGACCTCGTCGGCAAGAAGGAGCACCACATCGTCCGGCTGGGCGTCGGCCGCACGTTCCAGACCTCGGTCGTGTTCGAGGAGCTCACCGTGGTCGAGAACCTCGATCTGGCCGCCAGCTTCCGCAAGCCGCTGTGGTCGCTGGCCAGACGCCGCAAAGGCGTGTCGGACGCCGTCGAGGAGGCCCTGGCCAGGACGGGACTCGAAGAGCTCGCCGAGCGTTCAGCCGGTGTTCTCTCGCACGGCCAGCGCCAGTGGCTGGAGATCGGGATGCTGCTCGCGCAGCGGCCCCGGCTGCTGCTCCTGGACGAGCCGGTCGCCGGCATGTCCAGCGACGAACGCGAGCGCACCGGCAAACTGCTCACCGAGATCGCCGACGACCACACGGTGATCGTGGTGGAGCACGACATGGAATTCCTGCGGCGGCACGCCTCGAAGGTGACCGTGCTGCACGAGGGAAAGATCCTCGTGGAGGGGTCGGTCGAGCAGGTCAGCGCCGACCCGCGGGTTCAGGAGGTCTACCTGGGGAGGAGGCCCAAGGATGCTATCGGTAACCACTCTTGAAGCAGGTTACGGGAGGGCACGCGTACTGTTCGGAGTCTCTCTGGAGGTCGATCCCGGCCGCCTCGTGTGCGTCATGGGACGCAACGGCGTCGGCAAGACCACCCTGCTCAACACCATCATGGGCGTGCTGCCCGCGACGGCGGGCACCGTCATGTTCGACGGGCGGGACGTCACCAAGCTGAAGCCGCACGAGCGGGTGCGGCTCGGCATGGGGTACGTCCCTCAGGGCCACCAATGCTTCCCCCAGCTGTCCGTCCTGGGCAATCTGCTGGTGACCGTGGAGGCCGCCAAGCAGCCCAAGCGGGCCATCGACGAGGCGCTGGACCTCTTCCCCGCGCTCAAGCCCATGCTCAAACGCAGCGCTGGGCACCTGTCGGGCGGGCAGCAACAACAGCTCGCCATGGCCCGCGCGCTGGTGACCAGGCCGAGGATGCTCATCCTCGACGAGCCGACCGAGGGCATCCAGCCGTCGATCATCCTCGAGATCGAGGCGGCCATCGAGCAACTGCACGCCTCCGGGATGGCCGTGCTGCTCGTCGAGCAGTACCTGGACATCGCGCTGCGGCTGGCCGACCGGTTCCTCATCCTCGACGCGGGGCATGTCGTACGTACCGGGGAGGCCGAGGAACTGCAGCGCGACGACGTGCGCCGGCTACTGGCGGTCTAGTCTCGCCCGCCACTCCAACGAAGAATCAGTCGGTAACAGCGGAAGAAGAAGAACGGTTATACAGAGGAGTGGTTTATCCTCACCACTACCTCTGTTTGCCTGGGTGTGGCGGTGACCTCCATGACCAGGCAAACAGTGGCGGCACTCAGCAGGAGCCCTGCCCGGCTTCCCGCTGAACATCGATTGAAGGTGTCTCGCCTTCGTGCGGCGGCATCGTGGACGCGACCATCAACGGGCCGTCTGCGGTGCCGTCCAGTTTTTCCAGGAAATTGGCCCAGGCGGCTGACATGGTGAAGGCCGTGATCGTATACCACTGGCCTGCCGACTTGGGGTCGTCCGCTTCAAGGGACACCGTCACGTTCCATTGCCCCGTTGGGCGGACGGTGTCGACGCGGTAGAACTGCGTTTTCGCGCGCGGCATGCCTGTCGTGCGACGTACCGCGACGATCAAGGTCAGCCCCTCGGTGACCTTGGCCGTGCCTCGGACCACGGGACAGGCTGAGGCGGTCGCGCCGGCTCCCGTCTCCGGTGCGGTGATGGTGATGGCGGGGGAGTCGCTGTCGGCGCTGACCCGGGTGAGAGAGACCACGGCGGTGGCGAGGCCCACCAGCGCCGTGGCCGTAGCAATGACGGCGGTCGCCTGCTTCCATCTGTGTCCCCGCCTCGGTGAGGGGAGCCCGGCGTCGTCGGCGGGCGGCGATTTGTCGGACATATGGCGCAAACCTCCTAATCAGAATAAGTTCGGGCAATAAGGGGCACTGGGGGATTCTGGCTGCTTTTGGGTACGCCAAGATGGCGTTAGCGCTCAAGTGCGTTAACGCCAAACTGTGAAAGTTGTTCTGGAGTGCCCTTGGTCGCCAAGCATACACCGGTTACGGCGTATTATGTGAGTAACGGGCTAAAGGTGATTTTGCTGGTGAACGCGCTGGTGGATAGCCATTTTTGAGATCAACTCGAAGTGCATTCTAGAAGCGGAAGATCGGGAAAGCTGCGTTACCACTTGTGTGGAGAGTCGCTAATATGCGCTATTAGTCCACGCACGTGCCGACTGCACGATTTCCTCCAGCCGGCCGCTGTGTGCGCCGTGCCAGTAGATCTGGCCGCATTCCCGGCACCGGCCGTACACGTCGTAGTTGCGCCGCGTCCCGGCCTCCAGAAGCGGCGCGACCTCATGCTTGGCGACCGGCTCCAGCCGGCCGTTGCAGGCCGTGCAGCGCGTCCACGGGCGCAGCGGCGGCGAGAAGCGTTCGAGGAGGTCGCGTAGCTGGTCGGTGGGGCGGGAGCCGCGCACGTACGCGCCCAACCACAGCGCGCGGCGGCGCAGCAGGCCGCGGTCCTGTGTGAGCAGCACCCGGCGCTCCTCGTTGGCCTGCGCCACGAGCGCCGGGTCGTCCATGTCGTTGTGGTAGGCGGCATCGATGCCGAGCAGGCGCAGCCGCCGCGCCAGCGTGCCCAGGTGCACGTCCAGCAGGAAACGCGGCTCCTCGGGCAGGGGTTGTGGCCGGGGCACGGGATGCACCTCCGCCACGTCGCCGGAGGCGAGCTGGTAGGAGGGGGACACTCCGCGGCCGTTCACGATCATCGGGCCCACCTCGGTCAGCGGGATGCCGACAGACTCCACGTGATGGCCCAGCGTGGACGTGCCGTCCGGGGTCACCTCCTGCCATTCCTGGCGGCGGCTCATGGGCAGGAACATCCTCAGCTCTGGGGCGATGCGCAGGCTTGCGGTCACGTTGTCCATTCTGTGTTCATCTGCCTCATGGCGTGGAGACCCCGTTCTTCGTGTTTGGGAGACGAGCGCCACCCTCTTATTCGAAAACGGTATGGAAAAGGTCAAGAATAGTCAGCAACATAAGCGTTGGGTGAGGTCGCAGTTACAGGAGGTGTGCGATGGTTGTTCGTGCTCCACCGTTAAGCAGCAAGGCTTGCCTCGATGATGCAGCTGCGGCTCACGCACCCCAGCCCAGGCCGACGCCCTACTGGTTGTGGTGCTGTTGTGCAAGCAGGCGGCCTGCTTCGTCTCCCGCCTGCCCTCGCAGCAGTGCACTTTCACTGCGCTGGAGCCGCACCGGCTGCCCCCATTCGGTGCGCGCAGTCCGCCGGGCTACGCGCGCAGGTGATCCCCCGGGTCGCCAGCGCCCACGCCAACCGGCGCGCCACCAGGAATGGGCCCTGCTGTGCTTAACGTCGGGATGTCTTTACGGACGTAACCTCAGCGCAACGGCGGATTGGCCAATTTCGCCCTTTCGAGCGCCATCTCGCCCCACCACTCGCCCGCCTCCGGCGCCACCACGCCGCGGGCCGGGTCCTTCTCGCCATCGGTGCCGCGCCGGCACCGGCCGCTGGACGCGCCCGCCTTGGTGATCCACAGGTAGGCGTCCACCAGTTCCTCGCCCGTGGCCGTGGTGGGGCGGTCACCGACGCCCCTGCCTGGAGGGTTGCACCACGTCTGCGGATCCTTGTAGTGCTCTGCCGGGGCCCATGATCCGTGACCGCTCCTGGCGGTGTCGACGACGAAGTGCGGCATCGTGGACGGGTCCACCGTGGTGTAGGACGGGCAGGCCTTATCGCCGGTGGCCAGCCGGATGCTGATGCAGGCCGACAGGCTCTCGCCGTACGCGACGGCCTTGGCCGTGCGCTGGTAGCCGGCCGTGTTGAGGAAGAACCCGTCCACCTTGTCGATGCCCGCCCCGATCAGGCGCTCGGCCATGATTTCTTTGCCCGGGTAGAGATCTTGGCTGCCGTCGAGGTAGACGGCCGTGCCGGGGTTGGCCTTGAGGGTCTGAGCGGCCTTCCCGAGGTCCTGGTACCGCTGGTCGGGGGAGCCCTGCGGGTCGCAGTCCTTCGCGCCGGAGATCTTGACCAGGCTGCCGGGCTCCAGGATCACCACGGCCTTGGCGCTCCCGATCTGGCCGGCTATGCCCTTGATCCACTCCTGGTACGCGGCCAGCTCGGCCGGGGTGGCGGGCTTGCAGTCGCTACCGGGCATGTAGTTGATCAGGAACACCGGGACGCCGCCCGCCTGCTCTGCCCCCGAGATCACGTTGTCGATCTTTGCTCTGACCTCGGGCTCGCCCAGGCGAATGGCGTAGGGAACGGCGGCCAGCTTGCGCATGAGCTCGGCGTCCAGCGGGCGGTCCTCAGCCCACTGGTCGGCCTGGCGGCTGGCGGCCGGCTCGGCGGGGGCGTAGAAGCGTACGTTGTCCTGGGCTCTGAGCGGGTTCTGGGCGGCGGCCTGATCGCCTCCGCTCGCCGTAGTACTCGCGGTCGATGTCGTCGCGTGACTGCTACCACCATCGCCGTTCCCAGTCTGAGCCGTGCCGTCGCCGCGGCCCTTCTGGTCCTGAACGCCGACCGCACCGCCCTGACCGCGCCACAGGAGTGCCGCCGACGTCCCGGCGACCGCCACGACCACCGCAGCCGCCGCCGCCAGCAGCCTTCTCCGTCGTACTGCGGCGGGCGTCGCCGCGCTCTCCGCCGCGCCTGAGATCGCCTGGCCTGGGCCCGTCGCGCCGGGACCCGCCGCACCCGTGCCCGTCAGTCCCGGGGCCGTCGCGCCATGGCTCGCCTCTCCCGGGCCGGTCGCGCCCAAGTCTGTGGCGCCATGGCGCGCCCCGCCACCCGGACCCGTCGCACCTGGCGACGCCGCGTCCGTGTCCGCC